>DASXQQ010000200.1:0-9112 GCA_036507085.1 Piscinibacter sp.
TCGACGAAGCGCGAGCCTTGCGGGCTGGGCGGTGTGAACCGCACCCGATAGCCGCCCAGGTCGACGTTGAGCTCGGACAACGCATCCTTGAAGCGCGTGCGGCCGGTGCCGCCGCCTTTCCAGGCGAGCCGCGTCGCTTCGACCGCGACGCGGCCGGCGATGTAGCCCTCGAGGCTCGTGAAGCCGATGCGCACGCCGCTGCCGAGCGCGGCGAGATCGTCCTGGCAGCGCTTGACGACGCCGCTGGCGACTGCGTTGGGCCGCGGCACCACCTGGCTCATGATGATGCTCCGGCCCTTGCCCGCCATGTCGTCGATCAAGGCCTGGCCGGCAAACGACGATGAGAAGTAGAAGCCGGTGTACCTGGCCGCGGACATGCCGGCCACGATGGCCGAGATCGGGTGGGCGTTGGTCGTGAACAGCACGCAGTCGAGCTTGCCGTCGAGCAGCCTCTTCACCTCGGCGTCGAAGCTCTTCTGGTTGCGGTCCAGCGGCAACGAGACGGTGAGCTTGAGCCCGACCGCGTCCAGCGCCGCGGTCATCGCGGCCTGGTTCGCCGGCGACGTGTCCTTCAGGTACACGTAGCCCACCCGCTGCATGTTGAATTCCTTCACATACGTGACCATGCGCCGGTATTCGTCGGCGTAGCCGGAGCGTACGTGGTAGGCCATCGTCAGCTTGTCGCTGCGAATGCCCATGTTGCCGCTGGCCGTGCCCAGCATGACGATTTTCTGTTCTTCGATGGCGGCCAAGCAGGCCTCGGCGGCCGCGCCGCTGGTCAGACCCAGCAGCGCCGTCACGCCGGAGTCGATCAGCGTCTTGACGTTGCCCTTGCAACGCTCCTTGTCGCCGCCGTCGTCCAGCGTCACGAGTTCGAAACGCGGTCCCTTGCCGTCGGCCTTGTTGGCGGCATTGAACGCAGCCAGGATGCCGTCGCGCACGTCCCGGCCGTAGTCCGCCTGTCCGCCGCTCAGCGAGGCCGACTGGCCGAACCTGACGACCGACGACTCCGCGCGCACCGGCGCGCACAAGCCTGCCGCGAACAGCGCAGATCCACCCAACACCAGGTCTCTTCTTCTCACGATGCCCTCCGAGCGAAGCCGAGGGGGCCCGCGCAAAGGCTATCGACGTACGGCGCGACCCATGGCAGCCGTTTACAAGTTCTTTCAAATCAGTCTGCCGGCCGCGCCGGCAAGCGACGTAAACACAGGAAGGCCGGTACACCGCGGCCCGGGAGCAGTGGTGTGAAGCAGTGGGCAATGTGGGTCGCCAGGCGGCCAGGCGTTTGGGTGGCGTTGGTCGCGTGCATGTGCATGCCGGAGCTTGCGTCGGCGCAGGCTGCGCCGGAGAAAGCCATCCGGGCGCGACAGTCGAGCTACTACTTGATGAGCCAGCAGATGGCGCGCATCAACGCGACGATCAAGGGTGACGTGGCGTTTGACAGGACGGCGCTCGAAACGAGCGCCGAGGCCCTGGACGTGATCGGGCGCCTCGTCGTCGACAACTACCCCGCCGGATCCGACCAGGGCAGCACGAAGGCCAAACCCGAGATTTGGAAAGAGACATCGCGTTTCAGTCAATTGGCCCAGGCATCGCAGAGCGAAGCGGCAAGGCTCAAAGCCGCTGTGCGTGGCGGCGATCTGGATGCCATCAAGGCGGCATACGGCGCGACGAGCCAGTCCTGCAAGTCCTGCCACGAGGTCTACAGGGCTCGGTGATGGACGGCATCGCCTCGCGCTTCGATGCGGTATGCACCCCCGCCCGCAACATCCGTAGACCGGGCGTGCGAGTCTGGGATATGCCGACTCGCGTGTTTCACTGGTCGCTGCTCGCCTGCGTCGTCGGCGCGGTGGCGAGCGCTCAGGTGGGTGGCAACTGGATGGACTGGCACGTGCGCTTTGGCGTGGCCACGTTCGGGCTGTTGGCTTTCCGGATCGTTTGGGGCATCGTCGGGCCCCGCTACGCGCGCTTCCGTTCCTTCCTGTACGCGCCACGGGTCGTTCTTGCGCACGTCAGGACGATGCGCAGTGCCGTTGAACGCCACGCGGGGCACAGCCCCTCCGGTGCGGTCTCGGTGATCGCGCTGCTCGGCGTTCTGCTGGCGCTGTCGGTCAGCGGCCTGTTCAGTTCCGATTCGATCAGCACGGAGGGGGCGCTGGTGCGCTTCGCCAGCGAGTCGACCGTGAGTCTGGCGACCTCGATCCACGTCAAACTCCAGTGGGTGATCTACGGTTTGATCGCCTTGCATGTGGCGGCCGTTTTCGCTCACCTTGTGGTCAAGAAGGACGATTTGATTCGACCGATGCTTCACGGCGACAAGCCCGGCATCCGGGCGCCGCACGCGGCCGATTCCATCGGTGTCCGAATGGCCGGCTTGGCGCTGATGCTGGGCTCGGTCGCCGGCGCGGTCTGGCTGTTTGGCGGATAGGCCGACCCTCAGTTCCCTGCATTCAGCCGGCGCCGAGCCGCCTCAAGGCGGCTGAGCGCCCCCTCGGGGGGCAGGAGCGAAGCGACGTGGGGGCCGACATCTCAGTCGATCGGCCATGGCATGGATTTCGGCAGCGTCATCGCCGGGGCTTCGGCCGGTGCCTCGTCGCGCGCGGGCGCGTCGACCGCGCGCCACCACGGCGTGACTGCCTCCGCGTGCGCCGGCTCGACCGGCTCGCCCAGGCGCGGCATCACCAGCTGCACGCCCTTCTTCGGGCCGAGCGCGAGCAGCGTTTCGGCCGGCTCGTCCCAGGCATGCAGCGCCAGGCTGAAGGTGCCCCAATGCACCGGCAGGAACGCACCGCCCCCCAGCAGCGCCAGCGCTTCGAGGGCGTTCGCGGGGCCGAGGTGGATGTCGCCCCACGACGGGTGGAAGGCGCCCACCTCCAGCATCACCAGATCGAAGGGACCGAGCCGCTCGCGGATGCCAGCGTATTCGGTCGTCAGCCCGGTGTCGCCGCTGAAGAACACCGCATGCCGCGACGAGCGGATGACCAGCGACGACCACAGCGTCGCGTTGCGGTCCTTCAGCCCCGGCCCGAGAAGTGCTGCGACGGCGCGGCCGTCACCGTCAGCTCAGCGTTCGGCAGCGTGTGCGACTCCCACCAGTCGAGCTCGGTGATGCGCTGCGGCGGCACGCCCCACGCCTCCAGGTGCGCGCCGACGCCGAGCGAGGTGACGAAGGGCACGTCGCGGCGCGCCAGCTCGCGGATCGTCGGGTAGTCGAGGTGGTCGTAGTGGTCGTGCGACACCAGCACCAGGTCGATGGGGGGCAGCGCGCGCAGCGCCACCGGCACCGGCTGGAAGCGCTTCGGGCCGGCCAGCCGCGACGGCGACGCGCGTGGGCCCCAGACCGGATCGGTCAGGATGCGAAGACCATCGATCTCGATCAGCACGGTGGAGTGTCCGAGCCAGGTCGCACGCAGCCCGCTGCCGGGGGGCTTGCGCCACGCCTCGCCCGGATGGACCGACGGCAGCGGCCCGCGCGGCACCCGCCGGTTGCCGCCGCAGAGAAACTCGCTCAAGGTCGGCCGCGCAGCGCTCAGGTCGCGCAAGCCGGGGAGCACCGGATGGATGTTGCGAAAGGCCTCGCCGGCCCAGAGCAGCGATGCCTTCATGCGCTCGAGCCGCAACCCGTCGGGCCGCTTGCCAAATGACTTCATGGCGTCCTCGTGTGTGCCGACCCGCGCACCATACTCCGCAATCCCGTCGAGTGCAGCGGTTGCCGGGCAGGGCGAACCGGCACCTGAACAGGGCAGTGGTGGGCACCGCGATGAGGCGCGATGGTGAGCCGGGTCAGAACTCCATGTCGAGCTCTTCGATCTCGTCGGGCTCGCGCTGCGCCGCGGCCACCCACTCCTGCATCTCGGGCATCGCCATGATGGTCTGGCAATACCGCATGCACGGCTTGTCGAGCTTGACGCCGTAGGTCAGAAAGCGGGTGACGACCGGGGCGTACATCGCGTCGGCCATGCCGCGCTGCGCGCCGAACAGGAATGGCCCGCCGTAGGTGGCCAGGCATTCGGTCCAGATCTCGCAGATGCGGTCGATGTCGGGTTGCGCGCCGGCCCAGATCTTGAATCCCGGGTAATGGGCCTTGAGGTTCATCGGCAAGGCGGAGCGCAGGTTGGCGAAGCCCGAATTCATCTCGCCGCTCACCGAGCGGCAATGCGCCCGCGCGATGCGGTCCGGCGGCATCAGACCGGCGTTCGGCTTGATCTCGTTCAGGTATTGGGCGATGGCGAGCGTGTTCCAGACCCGGGCGCCGTCGTGGCTGAGACACGGGACCCGGATCGACGGCGCCAGCAACAGCAGCTCCTTGCGCGCATCGACATCGTCCGGCGAGACCATCACTTCGTCGAACTCCAGCCGGGCAAAGCGCGCGAGCAGCCAGCCGCGCAGCGACCACGACGAATAGTTCTTGCTCGACAAGGTGAGCGTCGCGCGCGTCGCACGCGTGCGACGCGCGGCGTTGGATCGTGAGGCGCTGGCAACGGGCGGCATGGCGGGGCCTTGCTGGGATGCGATCGATGCGTCACCCGGTGCAAGGCGTGTGCCAGTGACATGCACAGCGCACGAGCGGTGCACTGGCGCACAAGTTGCAGAGTGCGTCTCGCCCCCGCTGCCGGAGAACCCATGCTGTACCACGCGTACCAGGCTCAGGCCGACCTGATGTGGCCGCTGCGCACGCTGGCGCGCGCGGCGATCCCGATGTTGACGGACTCGACCTTCGGCCTCTCGGGCCACCCGCCGCAGCGGCAGGTCGCCGCCGCGTGCGAAGTGTTCAGGCTGGCGGAAGTCAGGCATCGGCGGCCGGACTGGGGCATTGCGAGCGTGAGCGTGCAGGGCGAGGATCTGCCGGTCGTCGAGGAGCTCGTGCAGGGCACGCCGTTCGCCACGCTGCTGCGCTTTCGCAAGCCGTCGGCGCCGCCGCAGCCGCGCGTGCTGATCGTCGCGCCCATGTCGGGGCACTTCGCCACCCTGTTGCGCGACACGGTGCTCACGATGCTGCCCGATCATGATGTGTACATCACCGACTGGCACAGCGCGCGCGACGTGCCGGTCTCGGCGGGCCCCTTCGGCCTCGCCGAGTACACCGAGCACCTGATGCGGTTTCTCGCCGTGATGGGCACCGGCTCGCACGTCGTGGCCATCTGCCAGCCGTGTGTGGCGGCATTGGCGGCCGTCGCACTGATGTCCGAGGACGAGCACCCGGCCACGCCGGCGAGCCTCACGCTGATGGCGGGCCCGATCGATTGCCGCATCAGCCCGACCGAGGTCAACAAGCTCGCGACGACGCGGACGATCGAATGGTTCGAGAAGAACCTGATCAGCCTGGTGCCGCTGCGGCATCGCGGCGCCGGCCGGCGCGTGTATCCCGGCTTCGTGCAGCTCAGCGCCTTCATGGGCATGAACAAGGAGCGCCACCTCGACGCCTTCCGCGACTACTACGTGAACCTGGTGGCCGAGGACCACGACAAGGCGCAGGCGACGCGCAGCTTCTACGAGGAGTACATGGCGGTGGCCGACCTGCCGGCGGAGTTCTACCTCGAGACCGTGCGGCTGGTGTTCCAGGAGCACGCGTTGCCGCGCGGCGAACTCACGCTGCGCGGGCGCCGGATCGACCCCGCGGCGATCCGCCGCACGGCGCTGGTGACGGTGGAAGGCGAACGCGACGACATCTGCGCGGCCGGCCAGACCCTGGCCGCGCAGGACCTGTGCAGCACGCTTCGCCCCTACCTGCGCACCCACTACGTGCAGCCCGGCGTCGGCCACTACGGGGTGTTCAGCGGGCGGCGCTGGAAGAACCAGATCTACCCGATGCTGCGCGACGTGATCCACGTCTCGCAGTGACGCGGGCGGTCTCGGGCCGGCGACGTGCCTCTTGCATGATCTTTTCCTTTTGTTCGAGCGCGTCACCGCTTGAGCGGCGCCTGCTTGCCGCATTCGGGCGTGTCGTCGACATGCTTGAGGTAGGCGATCAGATCGGCGCGGTCCTTCGGGTCCGCCACCCCGTCGTAGGTCATCGTGCTGCCGGGCACCATGTTCAGCGGCCGGGTCAGAAAGCGCTCGAGCGTCCGGTCGTTCCAGACGATGCGCGAGTTCTTCATCGCCGGCGAGTACGCGAAGCCCGGCACGCTGCCGGCCCGTCGTCCGAACAGGCCGCAGTGGCGCGGTCCGACCCGGTCGACCGCGAGCGCATGACAGGCCATGCAACGCGTGTAGACCTGCTCGCCGCGCACGGCGTCGGGCGCGCCGCCTGCCGACGCGCTCGCGCACAGTGCCAGCGCGCCGGCCATCACCAGCCGGCGCGGGGTCATGACATGAAAGCCGCAGGGACCGGCACATCACCCAAGGCCTGGCGCAGGATGGCCCAGTGCATCGCCTCGTCGCCGAGGATGCTGGCGGCAGCCTTGGCGAGGTCGCGGTTGCCGAACAGGGGCACGGCGCCGAGGTAGGCGCTGACGGCGCCCTGTTCCAGCTTGGCCGCGAACCTGAGCACGTCGGCCTGCGACTTCAACTGATCGACGGGGAAGTTGTACGTCGGCTTGGCCAGCACGGGTTTGCCGCCGAGCTTCTCGACCGTTCGGGCCAGCACCTCCGCGTGTTCCTTGTGGTGGCCCTGGAAGCTCAGCGCGAGATCGAGCGCGGGCTTTTGCAGCAGCTTGCTCTCCGCGCCCAGCTGGTAGGCCGCGATGGCCTCGAGCTCTGCACCGAGCGCGGTGTTGAGAATCTGCGCGTCTTTGGGGTCGGCGCCACCGGACTTGGCGGCGAGGGCCTCGTTGCCGGCCAGCAGCGCCACGGCCGCTCCGGAAAGAATGAGGCCCGAGTGGCCCAGAAACAGGCGGCGCGCGGCGATGGGGTTGGGCATCTGGAAGAACGACATGGCAATTTCCTCGGTGGGTGACATCACGATCGGGAGGATTCCCGGTCTCGGGCAAGACCCGCCAGCACGCCGGCGACGATCCGGTCGCAACGCGCGCCGGCGAACGAAAATGCGTCGCCGATCGTCAGATCGACATCGCGCGACAGGCCTTCGCGCAACAGGCCACGGGCCCGAAAGAAGCGGGTGCGCACGGTGGCCTGCGGAATCTCCAGGGCCAGCGCGATCTCCGCGACGCTCCACTCCTCGACCGCGTGCAACATGAACACGGTTCGAAAGGCCTCGGGCAGCATGTCGATGCGCGCTTCCATGAGCCTGCGCACCTCCCCGCGCATGGCGACTCGCTCGGGTCGCCGGTCGGGGTCGTCCTCCATCCACGACTCCATCTGGTGCTCGGCCACATCCACAATGGTGTCCAGAGGGATCACTTGTGCGCCCCGTCGACGCAGGCGCCCGAACGACTCGTTGATCACGATGCGCACCAGCCACGTCGCAAGCCTCGCGTCAGAGCGAAAGCTGCCGAGCGCGCGCCAGGCGCGCAGATAGGCGTCCTGCAGTGCGTCTTCGGCTTCGGCGTCGCTTTTCAGGATGCTGCGTGCGGTACGGAACAGCAGCCGGTTGTGGCGCCGCATGATGCACTCGAAGGCGAAGTCGTCACCGTCGGCGGCACGCGCCGCGAGCTCGGTGTCGGTCGTCTGCTCCGAATCGATCGCTTGTACTGAGCGTGCTGCGTTGTGCATGTTCGCTGTCACCGGTTGGATGAAACGTAGCCGTAGAACTCTTCGCTGCGAATGTCGTCGCTGACAAACGGTGTGATACCGATGCCTCCGGCGATGAGAATCCCCGCGCGCGTGCGGTCCTTGTGAAGGCCCAGCGATCCGAACGGCCCGTCGAGCGCGACCGGCGAGCCGATCGGCAATGACCCGAGCGCACGTTTGAAGACGCTGTCGCGCATGCGTGTGGCAACGACCAGTTCGTTTTGGAACGGCGCGCTGACGATCGAGAACGCGTGGCGTGCGCTGTGATCGTCCGGGGTCACGCTTCGATGCGACGAGAGAACGACGTCGATCGCCTGCCCGGGCTTGAACTCGAAACCGTTCGGCTTGCGGAACTGAAACGCCATCGTCCCATCGGCGATCTCTTCGCGTGCTTCGAGTTGGGTGGTGTAGGTGGTCATGAGGGGACGGCGCGCCTGGCTTGACTGGATGCCCATTGGACGCAGCCGCTGGCCGATTCATTCCCGCGGCGATCCTGTCGTCGTGGGTCGGCTAATCCACCGGGATGATCAGGTCCGGATCGAAGAGCGGGTTCTCGTTGACTCCGCTCCTCGCGTATCCGCGTGGGTTGCAGACGATGCGTGTTCCATTCAGGAGGTAGTCGAAGCTGTCGTGGGTGTGGCCGTGAATCCACAGCTGCACGCGGTTTGCGCCGACGAGGTGTTCCGCGTCGGAGACGAAGCAGGCGTTCAGCAGCGAGTCGGAAAACCGCGGATGGATGCTCTTGCGCGACGGGGCGTGATGGGTGATCACGACCGTCGGACCGGCGTGGGTTGCCTTGAGCCTGTCATCGAGCCAGCTGGCGTGGCGCTTGAAGAGTGCGGCCGAGTCTTCCGGCGTGAACAGGGCATTCGCTGATGCGCCGAACCGGATCCTGCTGAAGTCGCGAATCAGGCGTCGCGCTTCATCCTTTGCCGCCGCCATTCGCTCGCCCTGGCCGAACAACTCGAAATCGCTCCAGAGGGTGGCGCCGAGAAAGCGCACCCGCCCGATGACGATCTCGCGGTTGTCGAGCACATGGACGTGCGTTCCGGCGCACAGCCGCTTCAGTTCGTCCGCGGCGCCTTCGATGCTGCTGCCATAGAACTCGTGGTTCCCCGGAACGTAGAGCACCGGCTTGTCGAAGCGCAAGGCCCAGGCCGCGGCCTCTCGCGGGCGCGATATGTCCCCGGCGAGGACCACCACGTCGGCGTTGTTCTCCGGTCTGTCCAACGCACCGAAGCCCAGATGCAGGTCAGAGAGGATGTTGAGGTTCATGAGGTCGCGCCTTCCAGGATCTCCGGCCGGTTGATATATATCACAGCGTGATATATATTGAGGGCGAAGGGAATGGCGCCATGTCCGACCGCAAGATGTCGAAGGCCGACTTCGAAACGCTCGCTCGGTTTCGCTACCAGCTGCGCCGCTTTCTGCGATTCAGCGAAGAGGTGACCCACGGCAACGGGGTGACGCCTCTCCAATACCT
>DASXQQ010000201.1:0-8802 GCA_036507085.1 Piscinibacter sp.
CGCCACAGCTTGAGCAAGGCGCCGATCTTGCGCCGCGCGGCCATCGCGTCGGTGCGCGGCATCAACACGCAGAACTCCTCGCCGCCGTAGCGGCAGGCGACATCGCTCTTGCGACCATGCGTGCCGAGCAAGTCGCCGAAGGCGGCGAGCAGCCGGTCGCCGGCGCCGTGGCCGTGCCGGTCGTTGACGTCCTTGAAGTGATCGAGGTCGATCAGCGCGACCGCGAGCGGCTGGCCGTCGCGCTGCGCCAGCGCCATCATCGACGGCAGGATGTCGTTGAGATGCCGGCGATTGAACAAGCCGGTGAGAAAGTCGCGCACCGCCTGCTGCCGCAGCGCCGTCTGCAGCGACTGCACCTCATCGACCTTCTGCGACAGCTGCTGGTTGATCGTCTCCAGTTCGAGCTTGGCGCGCTCGGTCGAGCGGCGGCGCGCATCGATCTGGTCGAGCTCGTGCTGCAGGCGAACCAATTCGGTGTGCAACGCGGCCGCCTGGTAGCGGGCGCGCGACGCGAGGTGCGCGCGCTCGACGTGCAGCCGCTGCCAGGTGCGCAGGCCGGCGAGCGCCTGCGCCGCGTCCGCCATGCGCTCGCGCACGTCGGCCAGGGTCTGGAAGAACAGGCAGCGCACCCGCAGGCTCAGGCCCTCGGTGCCGCGCTCGGCGAGCGGCCGCGCCTGCTCGAGCTGCTCGGCAGCCTGCGGCAACAGGCCGCGTGCGCTCGCGAGCTCGGCGTTGGCCACCACCAGTTCGAACTGCTCGTCGGGGATGGCGGCGCGAACCGCGCACCGCGCGCGCTCGACCAGCTCGCTGCCCAGGCACACATCGCCGGCGCGCAGCGCGGCGATGGCCATCGTCTCGAAATGCGTTGCCATCGAACCGCGCCCGCTCGCGTCGGTGGGCAGGTTCAGCACGCGGCGAATGTCGGGCAGCGCCTCGTGCGGGCGATCCAGATCGGTCAGGCAGATGACCCGATTGACCAGCAGCACGCTCAGCAAGCGCGCGTTCTTCAGCCCGGTACAGCGCGCCACCCCTTCGTCCACATGACGCAGCGCCTCGTGGTAGTCGCCCAGCTGCAGCAGCTCGTGCGCGAGGTTGCAGTACAGCACCGCGTCGAAGCCGCGGCCGCGCGCCGGGCCGGAGTCGCGCAGCGCCTGGTACATGTAGGCGAACGCCTGTTCCGACTCGCCCTGCGCCGAATAGCAGCCGGCGATGGTGTTCAACAGGATGCCGCGCTCGTCGTGCTGGAGCAAGCGCAAGCCTTCGCCGCGCAAGGGCAGCACGCGGTCCAGCGACTCGCGAAACTTGCCTTCGCGCCACAGGCAGCGCGCCATGCCGGCACCGGCGAGGATGCGACCGGCGCGGTCGAGCGTCGCATCGAACAGGCGCTGGGCGTGCGCCAGCTCCGGCGCGGCCTCGCCCGGCGTGGCGTAGTACATCAGGTGGAAGCCGCGCGACAGCCGGGCCCAGGCCTCGGCTGCCACGTCGGCGCCGGCGATCGCGCGCACAAGCGCCTGCTCGGCCAGCGCGATGGCCTGGCTCGAGTCCAGGTGCTGCAGCTTCCAGGACTTGCGCGCCAGGCGCAGCGCGGCCGAGGTCGGGGAGCGCGCGCGGGCCGGGTTCATCGCAGGATTGTCAGCGGCGCGTTTCGAGACCGTCAAGGCGAGTAGCATCTTGTGGTGGCCCCGCGGCCCGCCGGGCCGCGTCCGCAAAGGGCGACTCAAGGTGCCTAGGCAGGTCTTCGCCAAGCTACTCGCAGCTTCGCTGCTGTTGCTCGTGTATTACGCGGCCGGGCGTCTGGGTCTGTCGCTGGCGTTCGTGAACGTCAGCGCCACCGCCATCTGGGCGCCGACCGGCATCGCGGTGGCCAGCATGCTGGTATGGGGCTACCGCGTCTGGCCGATCATTCTGGTCGGGGCCTTCTGGGTCAACGTCACGACGTCCGGGTCGGTCGGGGCATCCGTGGCGATTGCCGTCGGCAACACCCTGGAAGGACTGCTGTGCGCCAAGCTGGTCAACCGTTACGCCAATGGCCGGCACGCGTTTGAGCAAGCGCCCGACATCGTCGGCTTCGCCCTTCTTGCCGCCTTCAGCGGCACCATGGTCAGCGCGACCGTTGGCGTGACGAGCCTCGTCCTCAGTGGACTGGCCGAAAGGTCCCAGTACGCGGCGATCTGGCTGACGTGGTGGCTCGGCGATGTGACCGGTGCGCTCATCGTGGCGCCGGCGCTGATCCTGTGGGCGACCCATCCACGCCTGGGTTGGAGCCGGCAGCAACTCGTGGAGGCGGTGTCGCTCTTCATGGCGGTGCTGCTGTTCTGCGCAGGCGTGTTCGGCGGTGCCACGTTCAACAGCACCCAGAACTATGGGCTGGGTTTCTTTGTGCTGCCTCTGGTCGTGTGGGCCGCACTGCGTTTCAGCCAACGCGAGGTTGCGCTGCTGAGCCTCCTGCTGTCGACGCTTGCCGTTGTGGGCACGCTGCGCGGCTTCGGTCCGTTTGCCGGGCGCTCACCGAACCAGTCCCTGCTGCTGCTGCAGATGTTTGTTTCGGTCGTCTCGATCACGGGGTTGATCCTGGCGGCCGTTGTGAACGAGCGCCGACGACTGGCGCAGACGCTGCGCGAAAGCGAAGAGCGCTACCGGATCGTGGCAGACACAGCCAGCGACGCCATGATCTCCATCGATGAGCACAGCATCATCACCTACGCCAACCCGGCCGTCGAGACGATTCTGGGCTATCGCCCGCCGGAGTTGCTCGGGCGCGAGTTGACGATGCTGATGCCGGAGCGCCTGCGCCCGGTGCACCGGGCGTCGATCGCGAAATACCTGGCGACGGCCGTCAAACACATCCCGTGGCGCGGCGCCGAGTTGCCCGGCCTGCACAAGGACGGTCATGAGATTGCCATGGAGGTGTCGTTTGCCGAGCATCGGAAGGACGGTGCGCATGTGTTCATCGGCGTTATCCGCGACATCACCGATCGGCGCCGCGTGGCCGAGCTGGAGCAGCGAGCCATCCGACTCGAAGCCGAGAATCGCGCCGTGCTCGAAACCGCGCGCGGCAAGCGCGAGTTCCTGTCACGCATGTCGCACGAATTGCGTACGCCCTTGAACGCGGTGCTCGGGTTCGCCGAGGTGCTGCTCGGCGGGCGAGTCGTGCCGGGGTCGCCCGACTTCGAACGCTTTCTGCGCCACATTCTCGACAGTGGCCGAGACCTGCTGCGGCTGATCGATGCGTTGCTCGACCTGCGCGCCATCGAGGCCGGCCAGCTGGACTTGCACCCCGAAGCCGTCGACCTTCAGGCGACGGTTGCGGAGGTGGTGGCGATCTTTGCGCGCCAGGCCGCCGACAAACAGATCGTGCTGACACACGTCACCGAGCCTGGCCTGGACGGGCTCATGTTGGACCCGGTGCGACTGAAGCAGGTGCTCTACAACGTCTTGTCGAACGCGCTCAAATTCACGCCGCAGCAGGGCCGGGTGGAGGTCTGTGCTCGTGCCGAGAACACACAGGCCATTTGCATCGAGGTGGGTGACACAGGCCCTGGGATCGACGCGTCGGACCTGCCGGGCTTGTTCACCGAGTTCAGCCGGCCGCCATGGACGATGCCTGGGCAGCCCGGCGGCGCGGGGGTCAGTCTCGCGCTGACGCGCAAACTGCTGGAGGCCCAAGGCGGGTCCATTGCGGTGCGCAGCACACCGGGTCAGGGCAGCGTGTTCAGCATCGTGCTGCCGCGCGTCGCGCTGGCAAGGCGTGCCTGATATTCCTCACCGGGTCAGCGCAACCCATTCGGCGCCCTGCGCCGCCGCAACCCGGGAAAACACCGAGTGCGGCACCGGACGCAAGTCATATGATGACATGATGATCATCTCATCTGTCGCCACCCCTCGCGAGGCCGCCGCCGCACCGCGGCTCGTCGCCGACCGGCTGTCGGATCGGCTTGCCGCCTACCTCGCGGGGCAGATCGACGGCGGCGTGCTTGTTCCGGGCGACCGCCTGCCCACCGAGCCCGAGCTGGCCGCGGCGCACGGCGTGTCGCGTACCGTGGTGCGCGAGGCGGTCCACCAGCTGCGCTCGCAGGGCTTGCTGGTGTCGCGCCAGGGCTCAGGCGTCTATGTCGCGCCGCCCGCGTTGCACCGGCCACTCGCCTTCGACCCGACGGTGCTCGAATCGATGGCCGCGGTGGTGCAGATCGTCGAGGTGCGGCGCGCGGTCGAGGGCGAGATCGCCGCGCTCGCGGCGCAGCGCGCCACGCGCGCGCAGATCGTGGCCCTGCGCCGCGCGCTCGCCGCGATCGACGCGGCGGTCAAGGCCGGCGGCGACGGCGTTGCCGAAGACCTGGCCTTTCACCGCGCCATCGCCGACGCCAGCGGCAACCCGCAGTTCGCCCTGCTGCTCGGCTTCCTGGAGCAGTACCTGCGCGAGGCGATGCGGGTGACGCGCGGCAACGAGGCGCGCTACGAGGAATTCATGGACGAGGTGCGCGCCGAGCACCTCGCCATCGTCGACGCGATTGCCGCGCACGACGACAAGGCAGCGCGCCGCGCCGCCACCGAACACATGCGGCAGGCGGCGCGGCGGCTCGAAGCGGGTGGCGTGATCGCCGCGCCGCAGCGTGCCGCCGCGGCGCGTGCCCCGTCACGAAGAAAGGGAACTGCGAAGTGAACGACAGGACATTGGGCGTCGTCGGCCTGGGCTCGATGGGCTTCGGCGCCGCGGTCTCGGCCGTGAAGCGCGGCGTCGCGACCTGGGGGCTGGACACGCGGGCCGAGGCGCGCGAGCGCTTTGCCGCCGCTGGCGGCCGGGCCACCGACACGCTCGCCGAGCTCGGCGCGAACTGCGACGTCGTCGTCGTGCTGGTGGTCAATGCGGCACAGACCGAGGCGGTGCTGTTCGGCGAGAACGGCCTGGCGGCCACGCTGAAGCGCGGCTCGGCTGTCGTCACCTCGGCCACCGTCGATCCGGCGCTGCCGCCGCAATGGGAAGCGCGCCTCGCCGAGCGCGGGCTGTGGCTGATCGATGGGCCGGTGTCGGGCGGCGCGAAGAAGGCCGCCGATGGCCAGATGACGGTGATGGCCTCGGGCCGCCCCGAGGCGTTTGCCGCCGCCGGCACGCTGCTCGATGCGTTCGCCGGCAAGGTCTATCGCCTGGGCGATCACGCCGGCATCGGCTCGACCGTCAAGATGGTCAACCAGCACCTCGCCGGCGTGCACATCGCCGCCGCCTGCGAAGCGATGGCGCTGGGCATGCGCGCCGGCGCCGACCCGCGCCAGCTCTACGAAGTGATCTGCAACTCGGCCGGCATGAGCTGGATGTTCCAGAACCGCGTGCCGCACATCCTCGACGGCGACTACACGCCGCTGTCGGCGGTGAACATCTTCGTCAAGGACCTCGGCATCGTGCTCGACGCGGCGCGCGCGCTCGCGTTCCCGCTGCCGCTTGCGGCCGCGGCGCACCAGCTCTATCTCGCGACGGCCGCGGCCGGGCATGGCGCGGAAGACGACTCGGCGGTGATCAAGTTCTATGCGGCGCTGGCGGGGCTTGAACTGCCCGCGCAAAAGGAGGCCGCGTGATCCTCGGCGTCATCGCCGACGACTTCACCGGCGCCACCGACGTGGCCAGCATGCTGGTGCGCGCCGGGCTGCACACGGTGCAGGTGATCGGCGTTCCGGAAGGCCCGGCGCCGGATGCCGACGCGGTGGTGGTCGCATTGAAGTCGCGCACCACGCCGGCGGCCGACGCGGTGCGCGAGTCGCTCGCAGCGCTGCACTGGTTGCGCGCCGCCGGCGCGCGCCAGTTCTACTTCAAGTACTGCTCGACCTTCGACTCGACGCCGGCCGGCAACATCGGTCCGGTGGCCGAGGCCTTGATGGCCGCGCTCGACACCGACTTCACGATCGCCTGTCCGGCCTTCCCGGAGAACGGCCGCACGGTGTTTCGCGGCCATTTGTTCGTCGGTGACGCGCTGCTGTCGGACTCGGGCATGCGCGAGCATCCGTTGACGCCGATGCGCGACGCCAACCTCGTGCGCGTGCTGCAGGCGCAGTCGCGCGGCCCGGTCGGCCTGCTGCGCTACGACACGGTGGCGCAAGGTCCGGAGGCTATCCACGAGCGCATGGCCGCCTTGCGCGGCGACGGCGTGAGGCTCGCGGTGGCCGACGCGATCGACAACGACGACCTGCGCGCGCTCGCCGAGGCCTGCGCCGATCTGCCCCTGATCACTGCCGGCTCCGGCGTCGCGCTGGGCTTGCCCGCCGCCTACGCGGCGCGCGGCTGGCTGCAACCCGATGCGGCGGCCGCATCGCTGCCCGCGGTCGGCGGTGCGGCAGCGGTGCTGTCGGGCTCGTGCTCGACCGCGACCAACGCGCAGGTGCTGCACTGGCTGCAGTCCGGTCGGCCCGCCTTTCGCGTCGATGCGCTGGCGCTCGCCGCCGGGGCGCCGGTGGCCGACGAGGCGCTCGCCTGGGCGCGCGAACGAATCGCCGCCGCGCCGGTGCTGATCTACGCCACTTCGGCGCCGCAGGAAGTCAAGGCGGTGCAGGCCGCGCTCGGCACCGAGCGCGCCGGGCAGCTGGTCGAACACGCGCTGGCGCGCATCGCAGCCGGCCTGGGCCGGCTCGGCGTGCGCCGCTTCGTCGTCGCCGGGGGCGAGACCTCGGGCGCGGTGGTGCAGGCGCTGAACGTGCGCACGCTGCGTATCGGCGCGACCATCGATCCGGGTGTGCCGTGGACGCAGGCCGAAGGGCGGCCGCTGTTGCTGGCGCTGAAGTCGGGCAACTTCGGCAGTGTCGACTTCTTCGCCAAAGCACTGACCCAGGTCGAATGATGAAGCCCCCACGTCGCTTCGCTCCTGCCCCCCGAGGGGGCGCAGGCCCCCTTGGGGCGGCCCGGCGGGAGGCCTGATGACCCACGACACCGACCGCCTGCGCCACGAGATCTGCCGCGTCGGCCGCTCGCTGTTCGAGCGCGGCCATGTGCACGCGACCGCGGGCAACATCAGCGTGCGCCTGGACGACGGCTTCCTGATCACGCCGACCGACGCCTGTCTCGGCTTCCTCGATCCGGACCGGCTCGCGCGCGTCGATGCGCAGGGCGAGCAGACCGGCGGCGATCGCGCGAGCAAGACGCTCGCGCTGCACCGCGCGATCTACGACGCCGATGCACAGGCGCGCTGCGTCATCCACACCCACAGCACCCACCTGGTCGCGCTCACGCTGGCCGGCGTGTGGAGCGCCGCCGACATCGTGCCGCCGATCACGCCCTACTACGTGATGAAGGTCGGGCATGTGCCGCTCATCGCCTACCACCGACCGGGCGATCCGGCGGTGGCCGAACGCGTCACCGAGGCGATCGCGTCGGCGGCCGCTCGCGGCGCGCCGATCCGCGCGGTGATGCTCGACCGGCTCGGGCCCAACGTCTGGCACGAGTCGCTCGCCGCGGCGATGGCCACGCTCGAGGAGCTCGAGGAAACCGCCCGGCTGTGGCTGATGACGCAGCCGAAACCCGCGCCGCTCAGCGACGCCCAGATCGACGACCTGCGCAGCGCCTTCGGCGCGCGCTGGTGAACCCTTCACTGAAGCCGCCCCCATGCCCCGCTTTGCCGCCAACCTTTCGATGATGTACACCGAGCACGCCTTCCTCGACCGCTTTGCGGCCGCGGCGGCGGACGGCTTCACGGCCGTCGAGTACCTCTTCCCTTATGCCTTCGACGCGGTCGAGTTGGCGCAGCGCCTGGCCGACCACGGCCTGCAGCAAGTGCTGTTCAACGCGCCGCCGGGCGACTGGGACGCCGGCGAGCGCGGCATGGCCTGCCTGCCCGGCCGCGAGGCCGAATTCCGCCGCGGCTTCGTCGAGCAGGCGCTGCCGTACGCGCGGGCGCTGGGCTGCCCACGGGTGCATGTGATGGCCGGCCTCGCGCCGGCCGGCGCAAGCCGCGACTTGCTGCGTGCGGTCTACCTCGCCAACCTCGACTGGGCCGCGCGGCAGGCGGCGCCGCACGGCATCGACGTGCTGATCGAGCCGATCAACACGCGCGACATCCCCGGCTTCTTTCTCAACCGCCAGGACGCCGCGCATGCGGTCGTGCAGGAGGTCGGCGCGCCCAACCTGAAGGTGCAGATGGACCTGTACCACTGCCAGATCGTCGAGGGCGACGTGGCGATGAAGATCCGCGAATACCTGCCGAGCGGGCGCGTCGGCCACATCCAGATCGCCGGCGTGCCCGAGCGCCACGAGCCCGATCAGGGCGAACTGCATTACCCCTATCTGCTGGCGCTGCTCGACGAGCTCGGCTACGCCGGCCACGTCGGCTGCGAATACCGCCCGCGCGCCGGCACCTCGGCCGGCCTCGGCTGGCTCCACTCCCTCGCCTGAACAGAGAACCCCAGGAGACTTTCATCGTGTCAGCGATCCACCCCTTCAACGCGACGTCGATCGCGGACACCGCCACCGACACCCACCGCGCCTACGGCAAGGTGTTCTGGCGCATCGTTCCCTTCCTCATGCTGTGCTACGTGGTCGCCTACCTCGACCGCGTGAACGTCGGCTTCGCGAAGCTGCAGATGTCGCAGGACCTCGCCTTCAGCGAAACCGTCTACGGCCTCGGCGCCGGCATCTTCTTCCTCGGCTACTTCCTGTTCGAAGTGCCGAGCAACATCCTGATGCACCGCATCGGCGCGCGCATCTGGATCGCCCGCATCATGATCACCTGGGGCCTGGTGTCGGCCGCGTTCGTGTTCGTGAAGACGCCGGCGATGTTCTACTTCATGCGCTTCCTGCTCGGCCTCGCGGAAGCCGGCTTCTACCCC
>DASXQQ010000202.1:0-3868 GCA_036507085.1 Piscinibacter sp.
TTCGCGTCGACCGAGTGCTCGAGGTAGGACGGAAAGAGCAGCAGCGTGCCGTCGCGCACCCGCACCACCACCTGGTCGGTGTTCTCCGCGGTGAGCTCGACGACCGGCGGGCGAATCACGCCGGTCTGTCGGCGCGGGTCGTGGAAGTTGATCGTGTCGGCGCCCGCGCGGGTGCGAACGTAGTACACGCCGCTCAGGAAATTGTTCGGGTGGCTGTGCAGCTTGTGCGCCGCGCCCGGGGCCAGCACCGTGGCCCAGCAGGCGGTGATCTCGAAGGCGTCGTTGCCGATGCGCAGGAAGCGCAGGACGCTCGTGGCGCCGCGCTCGACGCACGACACGAGCTCCCGCAACTCGTCGCGGCGATGCAGGTCTTGCGCCGATTGCCAGCCGCGGCCGTGCGCAAGCGGCGGCAGCTCGCGGCGCATCTCGGCGAGCGCCGGCAGAATCCGCGCCTGCAGCGCATCGCGCAAGCCCGCCTCGATCTGCAGCTTCCACACCAGCGTCGGAAACATCGGGATCACGTCCGAGGCTTCCATCCATCGTTGGCTGTCCTTGACCATGGGTCGAGGTCCTCACACGAGCATCAAGGCGGCGCAGCGGCCGTTGCCGCCTCGGCCGCGGCCGTCGCCACCGCGAAGTTCCTGCGGTACTGCACGCTCCATTGTTCGACGCTGCGGCCGCTGCGGGCCAGCACATCGCGCATCGCCTGCAACTCGCCGCGTGCCGCGAGTTGACGCGTCCAGGCCTGCATGCGCTCCATGAATTCGCAACTGAAATCGAATCCGATCGCCTGGAAGCCGCCGGCTTCGCTGAGCGCGTCCTGCTCTTGCTGCAAGGCTTCCAAGCGCTCGCTCGCCCAGCCCAGGTTGCGGCCGATCGCCAGACCGACGCCCAGGTCCGACACGCTCGTGCTGCGCAAGGCCAGGGTCTCGGCCAAGGCCTCGCAGCTCGGCCGGCGCTCGCGGTCGGCCACGGCATCGGCGCCGCAGTAGGCGTGCGCCTGGTTCGCGTGCGACGCAATCCATCCCGCCTGCGCGCTCCAACCCGCCGACAAGGCGAGCATGCGTTGCAGCGGCGGCGCCTGGCTGCCGAGCGCCCGATCGACCAGCGCCGGCAACAAGCCCGCGTGGGCGTCGATGCGGCGTGCGAGCGCGGCGCGCTGCATCGCCTCGGCTTCGGCGTCGAACGCCTGCTGTTGTCGCGCCTCGGCCGCGAGCTCCAGCCACGGCAGTGCGTTGTCGTGGTCGAGGCGGGCCCATTGGGCGCGGCTGAGCAGGGCGCAAGCGCCGGCATCCCCCGCGGTCCAGGCTTTGCAGCCTTCGAGCGCGATCGCATAGACGATCGGATCCTGCGAGCCGGCCGCCAGCCGCGCCAGACGATCGATCCGGCCTCGGGTGTCCCCGTGCCGGGCCTGCGCGCCGATCAGCAGCGCCGCCGCGCGCACCTGCGCATCGTCGCTGGCGAGCATCAGCGCGTCCACCTGCTCGAACGCCGCATGGCGCAAGGCCGGCGGCACGTACTGCAGCCCCTCGGGATCGTCGGAGGCGAGGTCGACCGAATCGAACCCGCACGTATCCGAGGGAGCGGCTTCGGGCAGCAGGGCCGCTGCCCTCGCCATGACGGGCGTAGCGCTGGCGCCAGCGGACGCGAACGCGAACAGGGACAGCGACTCGGCGACGACGCCACTGCGGCTCGCCGCAGCCGGCGGCACGGGGGCGTGCTCGCGCTCGGCACCGCGCCAACCGGCCCACAACAGCAGGGTGGCGGCCGCGGCCGCAACGACCCAGCGCGGCCACCGCACGGGCCGACGCAAGGGTGGGTGATGCGCAGCCATCACGACCCCGCCGCGCGCTCCATCTCGAGCTCCGCGCGAAGGCTGGCGAGGTCGCGATGAACCGTGACGACCGCCAGCGTGCGTCCTTCGCGCAGGTAGCTCAGCGTGCAGTCGCGTGCGTCGATCTGTCCGTCGATGGCGATGCGGTCCCACGCTTCGGCGTGACCGACATACGCGATCGAGACGTCGTACTGCTCGGTCCAGAAAAACGGCACCGCATCGAAGCGTTCACTGCGGCCAAGCAGGTTGCGCGCCGCCGTCTGGCCTTGTCGTTCGGCCACCACCCAGTGTTCGACGCGGATCGGCTGGCCGCTCGGGCCATCGGGCCAGCGTGCGACGTCGCCGGCGGCGTAAATCCCGGGGACGCTGGTCTGCAGTGTGGCGTCGACGCGCACCCCGCGATCGATCGCGAGGCCGGCCTGCTCGGCGAGCGCGGTGCGCGGCCGCACCCCCACGCCGACGACGACCAGGTCGGCAGCGATCGTCTCGCCGTTGGCCAGACTGACGCTGCCCGCGTCGATGGCGGCCACACCGGTGCCGAGGTGGAACGTGACACCGTGCTGTTCATGCAAGCGGCGCAGGAAGGCGCCGAGCTCCGCCCCCAGCACCTTCTCCATCGGGACCGGCTCCGGCGCGACGACGTGCACCTCGACCTCGCGCGCGCGCAGCGACGCCGCGACCTCCATGCCGATGAAGCCGGCGCCGACCACCACCGCGCGTTTCGTGTCTTGCAGCTTCGCGATCAGCGCGCGGCTGTCGTCCCAGCTGCGCAGCACGCGCACATGCGGCAGGTCCGCGCCCGGGACGGCGAGCCGCACCGGCTCGGCACCGGTTGCGAGCAGCAGCGCGTCATAGCCGTGCCGGCTGCCGTCGGCGAGCTCGACCTGGCGGTTCTTCGTGTCGATCGCGCCCACCTCGACGCCGAGCTTCAGGTCAATGTCGTGTTCGCGGTAGAAGGCGCTGTCGCGCAGCGGAATCCACGCCTCGGGCGCGCTGCCGGCGAGGTAGTTCTTCGACAGGTTGGGCCGGTCGCAGGGCAGCGACGTGTCGCTGCTCAGCATCGTGATGCGGCCGGTGTAGCCCTCGCGCCGCAGCGTTTCCGCCGCCGCGTTGCCGGCCGCGCCGCCACCGACGATGACCACCGCGCGCGGCAGGCTCGGGTCCGGCTTCAGCGCCGGCGGCGTCGCGCTTCGAAGCGGCTCCCCGACGAACACCTTGCCGTCGCGTCGCTCGACCCGAAAGCACGTCACCGGGTTGAGCGCCGGCGCACGCAGCGGCTCGCCGTTGCGCAAGCTGAAGCAGGCGTGGTGCCAGGGGCAGCGCACTGTGTCGCCGACCAGCAGCCCCTCGGCCAAGGGCCCGCCGTAGTGGGTGCAGGTGGCGCCGATCGCGAAGACCTCGTCGCCGCGGCGTGCCAGCAGCACCGCTTCGCCATGCGCATGGCCGAGCTGCATGCTGCCGTCGGCCAGCGTCGAGAGGGCGATGCCCTGGGCGAGATCGGGTCCACCGAGTTTCGTGTTGTCACCCATGGCGTCTCCTCGGTGCGACAGAGCTTTTTCGACCCGGCTCGGCACGCACCGTTCCGTTCGCGGCGAGCGGCGCGCGACGGTGAACACCGCGGTCGGGCGGTAAACGAGCTCTTGCCGCTGTCAGACCTTACAGGTTGTCAGCGCTATCCGGCGCCCGTACCCTTCGGCGAACCGGATGACATCCGCATGTCGATCCACAGCGACTGGCCTCAGTGCAAGGGAGAGGACGGAGTGACCAGCATCACGCGCAGCCGCCGAGGCTGGAAAGTTGCCGGCGCGGCGATGGTGTTCACCCTCGTCGCCGTGGCGCTTGCGCTGGGATACGCCGGTGCCCGGCGCCCGTCGGCCACACCGATGGCGCCCCCCGAGAAGCTGAGCATCGCGCTGTCCACGACGCCGCACGCTGCCCTGCTGCACATCGCCGCCGCCCAGGGATATTTCGCCGACGAAGGGCTCGAGGTGACGATCGCACCGGTGAGCCACGGCAAGGCTGCGATGGAATTGC
>DASXQQ010000203.1:0-8077 GCA_036507085.1 Piscinibacter sp.
TCGTCGGGCGCGCGCGCACAGCCGTCGGCCAGGCCGATGGTCCAGTTGTGCAGCGGGCAGGCGACGCTCTCGCCGAACACGATGCCCTGGCTCAGCGGGCCGCCCTTGTGCGGGCAGCGGTCGAGCAGGGCGAAGACCTTGTCCTCGGCGTTGCGAAAGATCGCGACGTCGGTACCGTGGCTGCGCGAAACGCGGCGCGCGCCGAGCACGGGGATGTCGTCGACGCGGCAGATGGTTTTCCAGTTGCTCATGGGTTCAGCTCAATTTGGAGTACATGCCGGTGACCTTGTCCATCACTTGCAGGATGCGCTCGCTGGTGGTGAAGACATCGGTCAGGTGCCTGGCGGCGGCGGTGCCGGGGCGCAGCGTGCGCAGCGCCGCGTCGAAGAAGCCGAACTGCAGCTCGGCGAGATGCAGTTCGTCCTTGATTGCCACGGTGGCCTCTGGGGCGTTCTTCAGCACGTCGTGCGCGGTGATGAACTCGTCGCGCGCCTTCGTCATTTCGGCGCTGGAGGTCGGAACTTGAACCCCCCAGCTGGCGCTGAGGTAGAACGCTGCCATGCGCTGGCTCAACATGCGCTGCCGGCCGGCGATGTTGACGAGGCGGCCCACCGGCTTGCCGGAGACCTTCTCGAGTTGGCCGGTGCCCTGGTGGGCGAGCTGCAGCACCTTGCCGGCCAGCATGATCACGCTGTCGGCGTGCGCCTTGCCCGGCATGGCGCCGACCAACGCGGCCTTGTAGTCGCTCCACGCGGATTCGAGCTGCGAGTACGTCGCCTTGATCTCGGGCAGCGGCGAGAACACCTTCAACTCGACGAGTTGGCGATCGAACAGGGCCATTGACCCCGCCAGGGTCCGGTCGGCCAGCTCGGGCTCGACGCCCTGGCCAATCGCGAAATAGCTCTTGGCCATGCGCTGGCTCAGCATGCGCTGGCGGCCCGCCTTGTTGATCGCGTCGTTGAGATCGACGACCTGGGCGAACGCGGTCGCCGGCAGCAGCGCCAGGCTCGAGCCCGCGACCGACACGGCGATGAAATCGCGTCGTTTCATACGACCCCGACTGGCGTGAACTGCCGCGTGTCGACCGTGGCTTTCTCATGCTCGAACCACGGATCGGGCTCGCCATCGAGCGAGAACTGCAGCCGCTCCCACAGCGCCTTGCGGCCGGCGTGGTCGTCGAGGATCTTCTTCTTCACGTAGTCGAGACCGACGCGGTTCACATAGTGCACCGTGCGCTCCAGGTACCAGCCTTCCTCGCGGTACAGCTGCAGGAAGGCGCCGCTGTACTCCAGCACTTCCTCCGAGGTCTTCAGCTTGCACAGGAACATCGCGACCTCGGTCTTGATGCCGCCGTTGCCGGCGATGTAGATCTCCCAGCCCGAGTCGACGCCGATCACGCCGACGTCCTTGATGCCGGCCTCGGCGCAGTTGCGCGGGCAGCCCGACACCGCGAGCTTGACCTTGTGCGGCGCGTACATGCGCCACAGCGCCCGTTCCAGATCCTTGCCCATCTGCGTCGAGTCCTGCGTGCCGAAGCGGCACCATTCGCTGCCGACGCAGGTCTTCACCGTGCGCAGCGCCTTCGCATAGGCGTGGCCCGACGGCATGCCGATGTCCTTCCAGACATTGACCAGGTCTTCCTTCTTCACGCCGAGCAGGTCGATGCGCTGGCCGCCGGTGACCTTGACGGTGGGGATCTTGTACTTGTCGACTGCGTCGGCGATGCGGCGCAGCTCGTCCGCCGTGGTCTCGCCGCCCCACATGCGCGGGATCACCGAGTAGGTGCCGTCCTTCTGGATGTTGGCGTGGCTGCGCTCGTTGATGTAGCGCGATTGCGGGTCGTCCTTCGCTTCCTTCGGCCAGGTGCTCAGCAGGTAGTAGTTGACCGCGGGGCGGCAGCTCGAGCAGCCGTTGGGCGTGCGCCAGGCCATGCGCTGGTAGACGCCGTCGATGGTCAGCAGGTGCTCTTCGCGGATCGCATCGCGCACTTCCTGGTGGCTCGAATCGGTGCAGCCGCACATCGCCTTCTTCTTCGGCGCGGCGCTGTAGTCGCCGCCGGCGGTGAACATCAGCAGCTGTTCCACGAGGCCGGTGCACGAGCCGCAGCTCGCGCTCGCCTTGGTGTTCTTGCGCACCTCTTCGAGCGTGAACAGGCCCTTTTCCTTGATCGCCTTGCAGATGGTGCCCTTGTTGACGCCGTTGCAGCCGCAGACCTCGTCGCTGTCGGCCATCGCGGCGGCCTTGTTGTGGCCTTCGTGGCCGGTGTCGCCGATGTTCGATTCGCCGAACATCAGCTTGTCGCGGATGTCGGTGATGCTGCGTCCGTCGCGCAGCAGCTTGAAGTACCAGGAGCCGTCGACCGTGTCGCCGTAGAGGCAGGCGCCGACGAGCTTGTCGTCCTTGATGACGAGCTTCTTGTAGACCCCGCCGTAGGGGTCGGACATCACGATCTCTTCGCAGTCCTTGCCGCCCATGAAGTCGCCGGCAGAGAACAGGTCGATGCCGGTGACCTTCAGCTTCGTGCTCGTCTGCGATCCGGTGTAGCGGCCGATGCCGAACTCGGCCAGGTGCGTGGCGCAGACCTTGCCCTGCTCGAACAGCGGCGCCACCAGACCATAGGCGATGCCGCGGTGGGCGGCGCATTCGCCGACCGAGTAGATGCGTGCGTCGGTGATCGTCTGCATCGTGTCGTTGACGACGATGCCGCCGCGGTTTTGTGGTCCGCAGTGGAGGCCGATCTTCAGGGCGAGCTCGGTGTTGGGGCGGATGCCGGCGGCCATGACGACGAGGTCGGCCGGGACTTCGCTGCCGTCCTTGAACTGCACCGCCATCACGCGGCCGTCCTTGTCGCCGATCAGCGCCTGGGTCTGCGCGCCGATCATGAACTTCAAGCCGCGGTCTTCGAGCGACTTGCGCAGCAGGCCGCCGGCGACGTCGTCGAGCTGGCGCTCCATCAGCCACGGCATGATGTGCACCACGGTCACCTGCATGCCGCGCAGCATCAGGCCGTTGGCCGCTTCGAGGCCGAGCAGGCCGCCGCCGATCACGACCGCGTGCTTGTACTTCGCCGCCGCCTCGATCATCGTGTTGGTGTCGGCGATGTCGCGGTAGGCGATCACGCCGGCGAGGTCCTTGCCGGGGATCGGCAGGATGAAGGGATTCGAGCCGGTGGCCAGCAGCAAGCGGTCGTACTCAGCCTGCGTGCCGTCTTCTGCCTGCACAATGCGGCGCCTGCGGTCGACGCCGACGACCTTCTTGCCCAGGTGCAGCTGGATGTTGTTCTCTTCGTACCAGCTCAGCGGGTTGAGCACGATCTCGTCGAGCGTCTGCTCGCCGGCGAGCACCGGCGACAGCAGGATGCGGTTGTAGTTGGGGTGCGGCTCGGCGCCGAACACCGTGATGTCGTACAGATCGGGCGCAATCTTCAGCAACTCTTCGAGGGCGCGCACACCGGCCATGCCGTTGCCCACCATCACCAGTTTCAACTTCTTCATGGGTCTCTCCGATCCAACACGTCTTCAGGGAAAACGATTAGCAAGCCCAGTGCCAGTGCAATCCGCTTGCACCATGCTGGACTCGCACTGTTTGTGGGCAAATTTCTTGCTTCGAAACAATCCAGATGCTTGTGATCGCCCCGATTGCATGCGCGACTCGGTGCAAACATGAGCTTTGACGTAGACATTGGCCACTTCAGCCTCAAGGGCCCGCGCGAAACCAACGAAGACTTCGCCGCTTCGGTGCGGCCGGCGCCCCAGGATGAGGCGCGCGGCCTGGTGGCCGCGATCGCCGACGGCGTCTCCGGTGGCGGGCGCGGGCTGGAGGCGGCGCAGACCACGGTGATGAGCGTGGTGCAGGACTACTTCGGCTGCCCCGACACCTGGGACACGACCGTCGTGCTCGACCGCTTGATCGGCGCGCAGAACGCCTGGCTCGCCGACCACAACCGCAGGCGCCTCGGCGCGGGCAACGAAGGCGGTGGCGCGATGACCACGCTCACCGCGCTCGTGCTGCGCGGGCACGCCTTCACGCTGGCGCATGTGGGCGACACGCGCGCCTGGCTGCTGCGCGGCGCCGAAGGCGAGTGCGTGCAGCTCAGCCAGGACCATTGCTTCGACCACCCCGACCAGCGCAGCCGCCTCACGCGCGCGATTGGCCTCGACGACCGGGTGCGCGTCGACTACCTGCAGGGCGAGCTGCACATCGGCGACATCTTTGTGCTGACCAGCGACGGCGTGCATGGCGTGCTCAAGCGCAAGCGGCTCGCCGCGCTCGCCCGCGAGGGCGACGCCCAGGTCGCCAGCGAAGCGCTGGTGCGCGCCGCGCTCGCGGCGGGTTGCCGCGACAACGCCACGGCCCTCGTGATGCGGGTGCGCGGCCTGTCGCAGGGCCGGCTCGAAGACAGCCTGGTGCAGGGCCGGCAACTGCCGGTGCCGCCGCGCATGAAGGTCGGCGACCGGCTCGACCAGTACACCATCACCGCGCTGGTGGCCAACACCGGCGTGCATCGCCTGTACCAGGCGCGCATTGCCGGTACGCAGGAGCTGGTGGCCTTGAAGACGCTGCACGAGTCGCGCGCGAGCGACCGCGAAGAGCGCGCGATGCTGGCGCACGAGGCGTGGCTCGGCAGCCGCGTCGCTTCGGGATCTGGCGCCCATGGCGACGCTGGGTTCATCGGCGTGCGCGAGCCGCATGAGCCGAGCGCCTTCTACACCGTGTTCGACTGGCATGGCGGCCGCACGCTGGAGCAGTTGCAGGCCGAGGGCCGCCGCTTCGACGTGGCGGAAATCGTCGAAGCCGGCCTCGTCGTGGCGCGCGCGCTCGGCCGGCTGCATCGGCACGGCGTCATCCACCGCGACCTCAAGCCCGGCAACCTGCACCTGGGCGACGACGGCCAATGGCGCGTGCTCGACCTGGGCGTGGCGATCTCCGGCAGCGAGCCGAAGTCGCTGCGCACCTTGCATGCCGGCACGCCGAGCTACATGAATCCCGAGCAATGGGCGGGCGAGGAGCATGTGCCCGCCGACGCCGGCAGCGACCTCTATGCCCTGGGCGTCACGCTGTACCAGTGGCTCACCGGCAAGCTGCCCTACGGCGAGGTCGAGCCCTACCAGAGCGGGCGCTTTCGCCGCGACCCCAAGTCGCCGTCGCGGCTTCGTCCCGAGGTGCCGATCTGGCTCGACCATGTGGTGCTGAAGGCGATCGCGCTCGACCCGAAGCAGCGCTTCGAGACCGCCGAAGAAATGGTGCTGGCGCTGGAGCGCGGCGCCTCGCGCCCGCTGGCCGCGCCGGGCGCCACGCCACTGGTGGCGCGCGACCCGAGCGCGCTGTGGAAGATTGCCTTCGGCGTCTCGCTGCTGTTCAACGCGCTGCTGGTTTACTGGCTGCTGTTCCTGCCGCGTTGAAGCGGCAGGAGCCGGCGGCCGCTCGACGGGCTGCGCGTTCACGGTACTGAGCGAAGCTCGCGAGCGAGCGCTCAGGCGCTCAGCTCGGGTTTTGCATAGCCCGACGACGACGACGCGGGCGCCGCGCCCGGCCTGGCACGGCCACCCTTTTCAGCCCAGGTGCGCGTCCAGCGGATCTGCACCAAGCGCAGCATCGCGAGCATCACCAGCGAGAGCACCGCGAACGAGACGAAGCCCCACAGGTAGGTTCCGGCGATCTGCTTGGACTGGCCCATCGCGTTCGGGAGGAACCCGCCGCCGAGCGCGCCGATCTCGCCGATCATCGAGCCCGCCACCGCAGTGGTCAGCGGCCAGCGCAGCGGCACCAGCTGGAACAGCGCGCCGTTGCCGGCGCCCAATGCGGCGAAGCAGAGCATGAAGAGCAGGGTGGTCAGCGCCACCGAGCTGCTGGCGAAGCCGCACATCACCAAGGAGCCCGCCACCAGCAGCAGCACGCCGCTCAGGGTGTTGATGCCGCCGATGCGGTCGGAGATGTAGCCGCCGACCACGCGCACGGCTGAGCCCATCAGGGTGGCCAGCATCGTCAGCTGGCCGGCCTCGACCTTGGTGACCTTGAACTGGTCGTAGAAGTAGGTGGGCAGGAAGCTCGCGAGGCCGATGAAGCCGCCGAAGGTGATGATGTAGATCAGGCTGAACGCCCAGCCGTCCTTCTCGAACAGGCAGGCGATGTGTTCGCGAAAGCTCTGGTGCTCGCGATCCGGCGGTTCCTTGGCGGCAAACCACATCACCGCCATCGGCAGCAGCATCGTGAAGGCGGCGAGGCCGTAGACCGCTTGCCAGCCGAACTTCATCGCCAGCGGCGGCGCGAACAGCACGGCCAGCACGGTGCCCGAGTTGCCGGCGCCGGCGATGCCCATCGCCAGGCCCTTGTACTTGGGTGGGAACCAGCCCGAGCCGAGCGACAGCGCGACGCCGAAGCTCGCGCCGGCGATGCCCAGCAGCACGCCCATCGCGAGCACGCCGTCATAGCTGTTGACGAACAGGAAGCCGAAGGCGAGCGCGATGACGATCAGGCCCATCTCGACCATCGCCGCGTTCTTGCGCCCGATGTACTGCGACAGCACGCCCAGCGGAAAGCGCATCAGCGCGCCGGCCAGGATCGGCACCGAGATCATGAAGCCCTTCTGCGCGGCCGAGAGATGGAAGGTCTCGCTGATGAACGGCGCCATGGCGCCGTTGAGCACCCAGATCGCGAAGCAGAAGTCGAAATAGAGGAAGGACGCAAGCAGCGTGGGCCAGTGGCCCGAGCGCACGAAGGTTTTGAAATTGGACATGGCGATTCCGACAAACAGACGGAGGCACATGAGTGCTCACAGCGTCATGAGCACGACCCGCGGTGCGGTGGCAGAGTCGGGGTGCAGCGTCACACCCGGGCGTAACTCTGCAAGGCTCGTGCCAGTTGGCGCTGATGTGCGCACCCGGGGCCCCGTCGCTGCTGATATCGTCTGAATCTTGCTTGGGTAAAGCATTCGTTCTTGCCCGGCGACCCCGGTCTTGCTCATGACGTCCTGCCTCGTGATATCGCCCACATCTCCCGGTTCTCCGCGCTTGGCGGAGGACCTCGAGAGCGTCGGCATTCACGTGATTGGTGCGGTGCAGCGAAGCAACTTGGTGCAAGAGGCGGTGCGCCTGTCCCCGGACGTGGTCGTATTTCACGAAGCCACGCCCGACGACGCCCTGTTCGAGAGCACGGCCTTGCTGTTCGCGACCGCCCCGC
Organism: Piscinibacter sp.; assembly: GCA_036507085.1. Taxonomy (GTDB): domain Bacteria; phylum Pseudomonadota; class Gammaproteobacteria; order Burkholderiales; family Burkholderiaceae_C; genus Albitalea. Next base: position 7,180 of record DASXQQ010000203.1, read on the forward strand.
GGCCGGTGGTCGTGTTCACCGCCGACCCCGATGCCGAGAAGATGGCGCGTGCGCTGCGCGCCGGAATCCATGCCTGGGTCGTCAACGGCTACGGCGTGCCGCGCCTGCGTTCCGTCGTCCATCTGGCACAGGCCCGCTACGCGCACGAGCAGCAGCTGCGCGAGGCGCTGGCCGATGTGTCGAGCCGCTTCGAAGAACGCAAGCTGGTCGACCGCGCCAAGGGCATCCTGATGCGGGCGCGCCAGGTGTCGGAGGACGAGGCGTTTCGCGTGCTGCGCGCCGCCTCGATGCACAGCAACCAGCGCGTCGGGCAGGTGTCGCGCCAGGTGATTGCTGCCGCCGGCATGGCCGAGGCGGTGAACCGCGCCGGCCAGCTGCGCATGCTGTCGCAGCGGCTCGTGAAGCTGCATGCGCTGCGCACCCTCGCGGCGCGCGCCAACGGCAGCGCCGATCTGCTCGTCGATTCGATCCATCGCGTCGACGCCAACCTGAATGCGCTGGCCAAGGGCCTGTCGAGCGCGACCTACGGCGACCTGCTCGACGCGGTGCTGGCGCCGTGGTCGCAGCTCAAGTCGGCGCTGTCGGCGCCGGTCGACGCGGCCCGGCTGACGGAGGTCAACGCGCTGGCCGAGCTGGTGCTGCTGCAAGCGGACCGGCTCGTGAACAACCTCGAGACCAGCGGGTTTGCGACCCGCTTGCATGTGATCAACGTGTCGGGCCGCCAGCGCATGCTGTCGCAGCGCCTGGCGAAGGCGGCACTGCTGTCGGTGGCGCTGAGCGGCGACGCGGCCACGGCGGCGAATGCCGAGGCGGCGCAGGCGAGGTCCGCGTTCGAGGAGGGGCTCGCGTATCTGAACGCGGTGCCGCTGAGCACGCGCGAGATCCGCGACTCGCTCGA
>DASXQQ010000204.1:0-3572 GCA_036507085.1 Piscinibacter sp.
ATCTTTCGTCGCAGCGCCTGGTGGTCTGAGCAGAACGCTGCCGTTAGAGCCTACGCTCCGGGCGGCCGGTAGGCGACCGCCCGCGCACGGCCAAGGGCGTCCAGCGTCTCCTCGACTGTGAGCAACGGCGTCGTCTCGATCTTCGACAACGCGCCACCGCTGCCGATCGCGATCGCGACTGCGGCCATCGAGACGTTGTCAGGCGCTTCCCAGAGGGTGTAGCCGTCGTACGCGCCGAACGCGTACCAGAAGCCGTGCAGCTTGCCGCCGACTGACTCGATGTACTTGCGTGCAGCCTCGCGGCGGTCTTCGGGGTTCTTCGTCAATCGAGCCCAGGTTTCCGGCGTATAGCTGAAGCGGGTCAAATAGAAAGCCATGGCCACCTCCTTGCCGTGTCCCGTGCCACTCGCAGTTCGCGGGCGGACAAATTGTGCTCCGCCTACTGGGTAACGGACAGGCATTTCAATCATCGGGCAGCCCCACTTGGGCAGCTGCCTTTGCCGCTAGCATCCGCAAATGTCCTCGCACGATGATCTCCACGACCGCGAGGTCCGTGTCCGCGCCTTCGACCAGGCTCGAGCGCGCTCTGCCGCCCGCATCGGAACGCCGACCGCGCTGTGAAGCTCTTCCTGTCCTACCCATCGGCCGAGCGCACCACCGCCGACCGGCTGGCGCTGGCACTCGAAGGCGAAGGCCACGAGGTCTTCTTCGACCGCAGCGACCTGGCCGCAGGCGATGCCTTCCACCAGCGCCTGCGCGAAGCCATCCAGTCTGCCGATGCGATGGTCTTCCTCGTCACGCCGGCCGCGGTCGCGCCGGGCAGCTACACGCTGGCCGAGCTTGAAATCGCGCGCAGCCGTTGGCGCCGGCCGGCTGGCCACATGCTGCCGGTGCTGGTGGCGCCGACGCCGATTGCGTCGCTGCCGCCCTATCTGTCGGCGGTGACGATGCTGCAGCCGCGCGGCGAGCTGGTCGCCGAGACGGTGGCCGCGGTCGCCCGGCTCGATGGCCGCGGTGGCGCGCGCGGGCGCCGAATCGCCATTGGCGCGGCGGTCGGGGTGGTCCTGCTGGGCGCCATCGCGTTCGTCGCGACGCAAATGATGCAGCGACGCGCCGTCGAGGCGGCGATGCATCGCGACCAGCTCGCAGCCGCGCAGGCGATCCAGCTCTGCAACGACGGCACCCACGAGCCTGCTCTGAGGCAACTCACCGAACTGGCGGCGCACCAGCCACCGGCCCCCGCCGTTGCGGCGCTGCGCGAAGACTGCGCGATGCGTTGGCTGCGCGAGATGCGTTCCACCACCAGTGACAGCGTGAAACGCACGTTCGACGAGCAGGTGGCCGTGGTGCAGCCGGTGCTGTTGCAAGGCCTGGCCACCGCACGCGGCGCGCGTGCCGCCGACCTGCGGGCGCACATCGGCTGGGGCGAGCACTTGCGCCGCCGCGAAGGCACGGGCAGCGCCGACCCGGTGCTGCACTGGCAACGCGCGCTGGCCGACGAGGCCGGCAACGTGTATGCACACGCGATGTGGGGGAACACCTTGCTGCCCGGCCGGCTGGCCGAGGCGCGGCGGCATTTCGACAAGGCTGTGGCCAGCGGCCGCGACCGCGAGTTCGTGCGCCGCCTGCAATTCGGCGGCGCCTTGGGGGGCGGCGACGAAGCGACGGCATACGCCGTGGTGGTGGCCGACGAGATGCGCCGCGGCGGCGAAGCCTTGTCGTCGGCCCAGCGCGCGCGGCTCTGGAACTACGCGTTCGGCTCACGCCTGCTGGAAGCCGATGCACGCCGCGCCCTGTTCGCGGCGCTGCCGCCGCCCGCGCTGCGTGCCACCTTCGAGTGGCTGTTCCCCGCCGCCGAGTTGCGCGAAGCGAGCAACGTGCTGGGTCGCTACGACTTGGCCACGCTGCAGGCCAACGCCGGCGATCGCGATGAGGCGCGCGCCGGCTTCGAATCCTTGGAGCGCTATCTGCGCGCCCAGCGCCAGAGTGGCCGCCTGCTCGACCAGACCCAGCGCGCCCTGGCCGCTCTGCGCCAACCGTAGCCGGCTGTCGCAGCCGCGTGACTGCTCGATGATGGAACACCCTCGTCGCGGCCTCGGCTACGCCAAGGCGTCAACTACACGCCCGCCGACCACTTTGGCTTGGACGAGCCCAGATGCGTGATGCCCAAGATCGAGTCGCAATTCAAGCTCCTGCAGGTCGGGGGCGGGGCGATGAGGTAGGGCATCGCGGAACAGGGACACGAACTCCCGGTAGATCTCGCGGTAGCTTGCCGGTGACGAGATGCGGCGCTCGAGGTACGGCAGCGCGCGCCATTCGGCGGCCTGGCCGAGCAGGGTTCGTAGGTGCGCTGCCACCAAAGCGCGAATCGTGTGCTCGAGCGTGCGGGGAACCGACGCCTTGGCCGCGCCATCGCGACACACCATGATCCGGCGGCCACTCCTCCAGGAACAGCCCGGCGATGTCGCTCAGCCGCTCAGCCGCGCAGGCTGGTGCCCAGCAGCTTTTCCCATAGGTCGAACTGCTCGGCGTTCATCTTTCCGCCCTTCAGATTCATCTCGCGGGCCTTCATGTCCCAGGCCTTGCTCATCATGTCCATGAACTCTTGCTTGGACACCATGCCGTCCTTGTTCTTGTCCATCATCGGCATCTTGAACATCTGGACGATATCGTCTTGATTGGTTTCGGCGGCGAGTGCAGTACCGGCAAGGCCCGTGAGGGCGGAACCGATGATGAAAGTGGCAGTGAGCTTTTTCGAGAACATGCTGGTCTCCATGACAGAGTGGGTTGACGCGGCCCGTCGGTGGAATCGAACGCTTTCAGGGCCGACGCATTGCGAAGCGCAATGACGTGGTCGCACCCGTCGCCGTCTTCTTACGGACCGGGGCTCACTGGGAGCTCGACTCTTTGATCATCCGCCCGCTGGCCGACTGGATCGGACGGGCGTTCATCGGATACAGCCGCGCGAAGATGCCGATCTGCTCGGACGAGATCGGCACCGGGTCCTTCATCACCATCCACAGCACGCCTTCACTGCACGGCGGCGTGGTGAGCGACCCCATGTAGGTGAAGTAGCCGCGGTCTTCGGGCAGCAGGCCGTTGAGGTCGATGCTCGCCTTGGCCGCGAGCTCTTCGCCTCTTTCGAGCGGCAGGTTGTTCCACACCGTCTGCACCACCGCCTGCGCGCTGCCTCGGTCCAGCAGCACCGCCACCACCGCGAGGCGGCCCTCGATGTCCTTGTGCACCAGGTGCGCCACCATGTCGAACTGGCGGCCGTTGATGCGCTCTTCCGACGGGCGGTGGAAGTGGAATTGCACGAGCTCGTAGCGCCGGTTCATCACCTCGATGAAGTTGCCCGCGGCCACATTGACCTGCACCGTGTGGCCGTTGTCGATGACGCGAAACGCGCTCGGCTTGTAGTCGAACTGGACCGGGTCGAGCTGAACCTTGATGCCGTCGCGGATGTCGATCGGGCTTTGCCGCGTACCGCTCGAGCACTTGGCGAATTCGGGCTTGAGCTGGCCCCACTTGTCGGGGCCGCCGTGGCCCTGGTAGTCCCAGTGGGCGGCGCG
>DASXQQ010000205.1:0-16130 GCA_036507085.1 Piscinibacter sp.
AAACCGTCTCGCGAGGGCGAAGCGTCGAGCGGCTGGTGGCCGGCATGGCCACCTCCGACGGCGCCGGCGTCAAGCTCACCCGCGTGCTGACGCAGCCGCTGCAGCGCCGGCTCGACCCGTTCCTGATGCTCGACGCCTTCGGCACCGACAACCCCGACGACTACATCGGCGGCTTCCCGGATCACCCGCACCGCGGCTTCGAAACCGTGACCTACATGATCGCCGGGCGCATGCGCCACCGCGACAGCGCCGGCCACGAAGGCCTGCTGCAAAACGGCGGCGTGCAATGGATGACCGCCGGTCGCGGCGTGGTCCATTCCGAGTTGCCGGAGCAGGAAGACGGCCGCATGGAAGGCTTCCAGCTGTGGCTCAACCTGGGCGCGAAGGACAAGATGAACGCCCCCTGGTACCGCGACATCCAGAGCGCCACCGTCCCCGAATTCCGCACGCCCGACGGCGTGACCGCGCGCGTGATCGCCGGCGCGAGCCATGGCGTGGAAGGCGCCGTGCAGCGCGACACGACGCAGCCGCTCTACCTCGATCTGCACTTCGACGCCGGCGCGAGCTTCGCGCAGGCCTTGCCAGCCACGCACAACGCCTTCGTCTATGTCTACCGCGGCGAGCTGCGCATCGGCGAGACGCGCGTGCCCGCGCAGCGCATGGCGATCCTCGCGAACGACGCCGGCAGCGACGGCGTGGTCCTGCAGGCCGATGCACCGGCGCGCGCGCTGCTCATCGCCGGGCGGCCGCTGAACGAGCCGATCGCGCAGTACGGGCCGTTCGTGATGAACACCCAGGAAGAAATCTTCCAGGCGGTGCAGGACTTCCAGGCCGGCCGCTTCGCGCAGACTTGAGCTTCACCAGCCGCGCCGTGCGGCCATGAATTCGGCGCTATCCTTGGCGCCCTTTTCCGCTTCCCCATGGCCGCCCTGCACATCACCGACATCGAGTCCGCCATCAATTGGTGGCGCGATCGCCTTCCCTCGCCCGACGGCATCACCGCCTGCGCCGAGGTGCGTGCGCTGGCCGAGGTGTACGCGCTGATGGTGTATTACCACGAGAGCCACTGCGACGAGGAGACGATGCCGACGAAGGCGCGTGACGCCTGGCTCGCCTGGTACGCGAGCACACCCGACGCGCCGTGCATCGCGATCTGCTCCACCAGCCAGGGCGATGACATCTGCAAGGGCTGCGGCCGCAGCTTCGACGAGGTCCAGCACTGGCCGGTGATGACGCCGGCCGAGAAGCGCGCCACCTGGCGGCGCATCACGATGGAAGGCACGGCCTGGCGCTTCAACCGCTATGCGGAGCGCGCACGCAGCGCCAGCGGGGTCGACCATCCGCCGCCGGAAAGCCTCGCGAAAACGACCGCCGAGGGCGCCGCTTGAGCGCTGCGCTGCCGGCCGTCGGCGCCGCGCGACCCTCGCTGATCGCCAACGCCCGCCGCATTGCCGAGCTCGCCTGGCCGGTGTTCATCGGCCAGCTCGCGGTGCTCGCGTTCAGCACCATCGATACCGTGATGGTCGCGCGCTACGCCGCACTCGACCTGGCCGCGCTTGCGGTCGGCAGCGCGGTCTACATCAGCGTGTTCGTCGGGCTGATGGGCGTCGTGCTCGCGGTCGGGCCGATCGCCGGCCAGCTGTTCGGCGCACGCAAGCTGCCTGAGGCCGGCCAGCAATTGCACCAGGCGATGTGGCTCGCGCTCGGCCTGTCGCTCGCCGGCTGCGTGCTGCTCGTGTTCCCGCAGCCGTTTCTCGCGCTGTCGCGCGCGCAGCCCGAAGTCGCGGCCAAGGTGCGCGCCTACCTCATCGCGCTCGCCTTCGCGCTGCCACCGGCGCTGCTGTTCACCGCGTTTCGCGGCTTCAACAACGCGGTGTCGCGCCCGAAGATCGTGATGGCCTTGCAGCTCGGCGCCTTGCTGCTGAAGCTGCCGCTGAACGCGCTGCTTGTGTTCGGCCTCACGCTCGCCACCCCACTCGGCGAGCTGCGCGTGCCGGCCTTCGGCGCGCCCGGCTGCGGCATCGCCACCGCCCTCGTCATGAGCGCGCAGATGCTGCTCGCCTGGAGGGTGCTGCGCCGCGACCCCTTCTATCGGCCGTTCGGTTTGCAGGCCGGCGGCCTGACAGCACCGCAGCGCGCGAGCCTCGCGGGGTTGCTGCGGCTGGGCGTGCCGATGGGCTTGGCCATCGGCATCGAGGTCACCGGCTTCACCTTCATGGCGTTCTTCATCTCGCGCCTCGGCGCCACCCCGGTGGCGGGCCACCAGATCGCGGTCAACATGGTGTCGCTGATGTTCATGATGCCGCTCGCCCTAGCCAACGCCACCGGCACGCTGGTCGCGCAGCGCATCGGTGCCGACGACCTGCGCGACGCGCGACGCATCGGCTGGCACGGCCTGCAGCTCGGCGTGCTGATCGCGGCCGCGATGGGCGCGAGCGTCTACCTGCTGCGCGAGCCGCTGATGCGTGCCTACACCCATGACGCGGTGATCGTCGCCGCGGCAATGCCGCTGCTGGCCTGGGTGATGCTGTTCCACATCGCCGACGCGGCGCAGACGCTCGCGTCGTTCACGCTGCGTGCCTGGCGCATCGCGACCGTGCCGGTGATCATCTACGCGTCGGCGATCTGGGGCGTCGGGCTGGGCGGCGGCTTTGTCGTCGCGTTCAACGTCACGGGCTTGACCCCGCTCGCCCTGCGAGGCGCGCAAGGCTTCTGGTCGGCGGCGACCGCGGGCCTGACGCTGGCGGCGCTGGGCTTGAGCGCCTTCCTGCTCTGGGTACTGCGTTCGCAGACGAGGGCCTGTTCACCCTAAATGCGTGCCCGCGCCGGTGCCTGGCAGGCCGCAGGGCGAGGCGCGGGCGAGGCCGTGTGCAAGGGCCACGAAGGGGCCCCTTCGTGGCCCTCGCACACAACGAGGCCGCAACGACGCCCTGCGGCCTGCCAGGCACCGGCCCTCCGGGTGCTCTCAGGAAACGCCCGCCCTCCGCGTTGCAAATGCTCGTCGTGGGCACCACCACGCCTGCGCTTTGCGCCTTGAGGGCGGGCGTTTCCTGAGTCACGCGGGCACGCATTTAGGGTGAACAGGCCCTATCCGTTCCACGCCAGCAAGCTGAAGGTGACGCCGGCTTCGCGCAACGCCGGCACCGCTTCGATGCCCAGCCCCGCCGCCGGCGTGACGACGCCGAAGTGCGGCGTGCGACCGAGCGTGCCGCGCGCCAGGCCGAGCGCCGCGGTGACCACCATTTCGGGCGTCGAGCGGTAGCCCGGGTGACCCTTCGCGTCCAACCGGCCGCGCAGCGTCTTTCCCGTCGCCGAGGTGGCGAAGATGTCGAACTGGTAGCCGGTGCCCGTCAGCGCCTCTTCGCTCGGGCCCTGGCCGGGGTCCGGCGCGAACCAGTCGACCAGCTTGCGCAGCCCCTGCCGCTGGAACTGCAACGGTCCGGCCAGCGTCGCGCTCAAGCCCGCCAGCGGCACGCTCAGCGACGCGGCCGCGGCCCATTGCAAGGGCAGCATCGATGACGGCGGCAGGAACGACGCGCGCGGCACCAGGCTCGCCATGTTCAGCGCTTCGGTGTAGTGGAAATCGGGGGTGAACAGGCTCGCATCGGCGAGCAGCGCCTGGGTGCGCAAGACGATCGGCGGGTTGACGAAGGGCGCCGGGACCGTGGGCGCGGTGACCGCTTGCACGTCGGCGTCGTACTGCGGCACGAAGCGGTAGGCATGGCGCTTGGCCACCGCGGCGGCGTCGGGCGACTCGGGCGGCAGCAGACAGGCCGGGTTGCGCACGCAGTCGCTGTGGTCGTGTTCGAGCAGGGACTTCAGCGAGGCCATCGTGCCGCCGCTGATCGCATCCTTCACGCTCGCAATGCGCCGCCCACTGAAGCCGACGACGAGCTTGACCTCGCGGCAGGCTTCGGCGACGCGCTCGCGCAACTGGTGCGCCGCCCACAAGGTCGCCAGGTCGAAGGGCAGCGCTTCGTAGCCACAGCAGGGAATGATCTTCACCTGTGCCGACTCGGCAGCGCGGTGCTGGCGCGCGATGAGCTGCTGGACCCAGAACGTTTCACCGGCGAGGTCGAGGTAATGCGTGCGCTCGGTGATGCAGGCTTGCACTACGGCTTCGCCGGTCTGCGCGTAGGGGCCGGCCAGGTTCAGCAGCACCGCGGTTTGCGCGGCGAGCCGCTGCAGCGAATCGAGATCCTGGGTGTCGGCCACCACGATCCCGGGTTGCGCGGCCGCGATCGGCACCAATTCTGCCACCAGGCCCTTCAGCCTGGCCTCGTTGCGACCGGCCACGGCCCATCGAATCGGCTGGGTCGCGGCGCGGTGCACCAGCGCCAGCACCGCCTGTCGGCCGGTGAAGCCGGTGGCGCCGAGAACGATGAGGTCGAAAGGTTTGTTCGCCGTGCTGCTCATGCTGCGCCACCTCGCCTGATTTTTTCAGCCGCAGCTTATCGCCAAACGAGGGCCCGATCTGTGAGCCCTTGCATCCAGCGCAGGAATCAGGCCGACTGTGGCAGCGCGATGACGAAGCAGCTGCCGCCGCCGTCGCGCGCTTCGCAACGCACGTGGCCGCCGTGGCGCTCGGCGATCTGCTTCACGAGGCTCAGGCCCAGCCCGACACCGCCCGATTTCTCGGCGTGCCCCGGCAGGCGATAGAAGGGCTCGAAGATGCGTTCGCGCAAGGGTTCGGGCACGCCGGGGCCACGGTCGCAAACGCGCACCAGCGCGTCGGTGCCAGCCCGCTCGGTGCTCACGCTGACATCGTCGCCGCCGTAGCGCTTGGCGTTTTCCAGCAGGTTGCGCAGCGCGCGGCGCAGCAGCCGCTCGTCGCCCGTCACCACGAGCGGCGCGCCCTCGAGCGAGGCGTCGACCCGCGCAGCCTCCTCCGCGGCGAGGCCGAGCAGGTCGACCCGCTCGCGCTGCTCGAGCTCGCGCAAGGCGTCGAGCCGGCTCGCGAGCAGCACCTCCTCGACCAGTGCATCGAGCTCGGCGATGTTGGCGCCGATCTCGCTCTTGAGCCGTTCGCGCTGCTCGGGCGCGGCGTCCTCGAGCAGCGCCACCGCCATCTTCATGCGCGCGAGCGGCGAGCGCAGCTCATGGCTCGCGTTGGCGAGCAGCGACTGGTGCGAGCGCACCAGCGTCTCGATGCGTGCCGCCGCGATGTTGAAGCTCGCCGCCACCGCGGCCACCTCGTCGCGGCCGGACACCTCGACGCGATGGCTCAGCTCGCCGGCGCCGAAGACCTCCATGCCGCGCTTCAACGCGTCGAGCCGGCTCGTCAGGCGGCGCACCACCGGCCAGGCACCGGCGGCGACCGCGAAGAACAGCAGCACCAATATCACGACGAGTCCGATGCCGCGCTGCCAGGCGACCGGCATGAAGGGCAGGTTGCCGAACGCCGTCGGACCCGGCGGCGCGCCCAGCGGGCGCGAACCTGGTGGGCCGCCCCGCATCAGGCCGGGCCGCATGACCCACAAGGTGCGGCCGTCTTCGAGCCGCACCGGAAAGCCGCGGCCGATGCCCTCGCTCTGGCGGCGCAGGAAGGATTCGGACGCGCCGATGCGCTCGCCGCCCACGCTGTCGAGCGCGAGCGGCAGGCGCAGGCGCTGCGACCACTCGCGCAGCGCAGCGGCCTGGTCCTCGGGCGGCGCGTCGGCGCCCGGCAGCGAGCGCTGGATCAGATCGCCCCAGGCCGCCATCCGGTCCGACAGCACCGACTCGGCGCGCACGCGCTCCTGCTCCATGTGGTGCTGGAACATCCAGCCCGACGCGAAGGCGAACAGCAGCAGCACCGCGACCACGGTGAGGTAGATGCGCAGCGTGAGGGTCCTCATGGCGCGCAGTGCGCGAGCGCGTCAACGGGCGTCATCCGCATCCTGCTTCTTCGCGAACACATAGCCCGCGCCGCGCACCGTCAGCACGCGCCGCGGCATCTTGGGGTCGTCTTCGATCACCGCGCGGATGCGCGAGATGTGCACATCGATCGATCGATCGAAGGCTTCCAGCGGGTGGCCCTTCAGCGCGTCCATGATCTGGTCGCGCGACAGCACACGTCCCGGGCTTTGCGCCAGCACCACCAGCAGGTCGAACTGATGGCCGGTGAGGTCGCAGGTCTTGCCATCCAGGCGCGCGACGCGCTCGCCCAGGTCGATTTCCAGCCGGCCGAAGCGCAGCACCTCGTCGTCGGTGGGTTGCGGCGCGGCGCGACGCAGCAGCGCCTTCACCCGCGCGAGCAATTCGCGCGGCTCGAAGGGCTTGGGCAGGTAGTCGTCGGCGCCGAGTTCGAGGCCGACGATGCGGTCCAGCGGCTCGCCGCGCGCAGTCAGCATCAGCAGCGGCAACTGGCGGGTGCGCGCGTTGGCGCGCAGTTCGCGACACAGGTCGAGGCCATCGCCGTCGGGCAGCATCAGGTCGAGCACCAGCGCGTCGAAGCTCGATGCGGCAAGGCGCTCGCGGCCGGCCGCGAGCGAGCCGGCGCTTTCCACCTCGAAGCCGGCGGCGTGCAGGTAGTCGCACACCATCGCCGACAGGCGAGCGTCGTCATCGACCAGCAACAGGCGTGAAGTCATGGAGCGAGCGTCGGCGTTCGGCGTGAATCGGTCATCGCTACATAGTAAAGATCTGTGAAGCCGGCGCCTTCAACCCGCTTGCGGCGATGCCGCCGCGAGCGGCAAGTGCACCACCGCGTCAAGCCCGACGATCACCCCGTCCTCCACCCGGTTGACCAGCTCGATGCGCCCGCCCAGGTGCTCACAGACCTGACGGCAGATCGCCAGACCGAGCCCGCTGCCCTCGGGGTGGCCCGTGTGGAAGGGCTCGTAGAGGCGCTCGACGAACTCGGCGGCGAGCCCGGGTCCGCTGTCGGTGACTCGCAAGACCGGGCCTTCGGCATCGGTGCCCACCACCACCAGCAGTTTGCCGCCCGCGGGCGTCTCGCGCACCGCGTTGGCCAGCAGGTTGCGCGTCAGCTCGCGCAGCATCCAGTCGTGGCCGCGCACGCTGACGGGCACGGCCTGCAGTTCGAAGTCCAGCCCCTTCGCACCGATCAGCGGCGACAGGTCGAGCGCGACCTGGCTCACCACCTCGGCCAGCGCCACCGGCACCAGCGCCTGCGCCTGCACCTGTTCGAACTTGGCCAGCGCCAGCATCTGGTTGGCGAGCTGCGTCGCGCGTTCGACGGTGGCGCCGATTTCCTGCAGCGCCTGGCGCGGTTCCACGTCACCGCGCAGCGCCGATTGCACCTGAGTCTTCAGCACCGCCAGCGGCGTGCGCAGCTGATGCGAGGCGTCGCGCACGAAACGCCGCTGGTGGTCGAGCAGGCGCTTGAGTCGCGCCATCACGTGGTTGGTTGCCTCGACCAGCGGTCGCAGCTCGCGCGGCGCATCGGGGGCGTCGATGGCCGCCAGGTCGCCCGCGAGTCGGGTTTCCAGGTGGGCGCTGAGCCGACGCACGGGCTCGGTCGCCCGCTGCACGACCCACACGACCACCCCCGCGATCACGAGAATCAGCGCGGCCTGGCGCCACAGCGTGTCGATCAGGATCTGGCGCGCCAGCGTGCGGCGCAGCTCGAGCGTTTCGGCCACCTGGATCGTCGCCATGCCCTGCCCGTGCACCCCGGCGACCGGCTGCAGCAGCACCGCCACGCGCACCGGGTCGCCGCGGTAGACGTCGTCGTAGAAGTCGACCAGCGCCGCGTAGGGCCCTTTGACCGGAAGCGTTCCGCGCCAGGGCGCAATGTCGTCGAAACCCGAGACCATCTCGCCGGCGAAGCCCGTCACCTTGTAGAACATGCGGCTGCGGTTGTCGGCCTCGAAGGGCTCCAGCGCCGAATACAGCACGGTGGCTCGCAGCCGCGCCTGGTCGCCGGCGCCGGTGACTTCGAGCAGCTCGCCGATCGACTTGGCCGAAGCGAGCAGCGTGCGGTCGTAGGCGGTGTCGGCCGCACGCAGCGCCTGGCGGTACAGGCTCACCGTGTTGATGACGACGATGGCCACGACCGGCAGCAGGATGCCCAGCATCAGCTGGCTGCGCAGCGACAGCCTCATCCTTGCGCCTTCAGCAGATAGCCCAGGCCGCGCAGCGTGACGAGCTGGGCGCCGGTGGCGGCGAGCTTCTTGCGCAGCCGATAGGCCACCACCTCGATCGCCTCGTACTGCACGTCGGACTCGCCGGGAAACACCAGTTCGAACAAGCGCTCCTTGGCGACCGCGTGCCCCGGCCTGGCCAGCAGGGCGCGCAGCAACGCCGCTTCGCGCGGGCTCAGCTCCATCACCGTGTCGCCGAAGTAGATCGCCCCGCTCGCGCTGTCGCAGCGCAGGCCGCAGAACTCGGACGGCCCCGCGAAGCCGTCTCCCTGGATCTCGGCCGACGGGGCGGCGCGGCGGGCGAGTGCGCGAACCCGTGCTTCCAGCTCGTCCAGGTCGAAGGGCTTGGCAAGGTAGTCGTCGGCCCCGGTGTTGAGCCCGAGGATGCGGTCGCCCACCGCGCCACGCGCCGTCAGGATCAGCACCGGCGTGCGCTGCCCGTCGGCGCGTGCCTTTTCCAGCACGCTCAAGCCGTCCATGCCCGGCAGGCTCAGATCGAGCAGCACGACATCGGGCACGCTGGCGCGCCAGCGATCGAGCGCGCGCGCGCCGTCGCCGCAGGCCACCACCTGCACGCCGCGCCGCTCGAAGGTGCGCTGCAGCGTCGATCGCATCGCGGGGTCGTCTTCGATCAGCAGCAGTTTCATGGGACGACATTAGCATTTGCCCTAGGCAATTGGACAGCCGAGTGACAGCCAAGACTTCGAAGATGGGGCCTCGGGAAAACCAACCCCTTTTGGAGACAAGCATGCGTCGCGACACCTTCCTCAAATCGATCGCCGCTCTCACGGCCGCCGGTGCGTTGCCGTTGCCGTCGTGGGCCGCGGCCAACCTGAAGATGATGATTCCGGCCAACCCGGGCGGCGGCTGGGACACCACCGGCCGCGCCCTCGGCAAGGCGCTGCAGGACGCGGGGGTCGCCTCCAGCGTCAGCTATGACAACAAGGGCGGCGCAGCGGGCGCGCTCGGCCTGGCGCAGTTCGTCAACGCCAGCAAGGGCGACCCGAACGCGCTGATGGTGATGGGCGCGGTGATGCTGGGCGGCATCATCACCGGCAAGCCGCCGGTGTCGGTGACGCAGGCCACGCCGCTGGCGCGGCTGACGACCGAGTACAACGTGTTCGTGCTGCCCGCGAGCTCGCCGTTCAAGACGATGAAGGACGTCGTCGAGCAGCTGAAGAAGGACCCGGGCAGCGTCAAGTGGGGTGGCGGTTCGCGCGGATCGACCGAGCACATCGCCGCGGCGATGATCGCCAAGGAAGTCGGCGCCGATCCGGCCAAGATCAACTACGTGCCGTTCCGCGGCGGCGGCGAGGCCACCGCGGCCATCCTCGGCGGCAACGTCACGGTGGGCGGCAGCGGCTACAGCGAGTTCCAGCAGTACATCGAGTCCGGCAAGATGCGCGCGATCGCGGTGACCTCGCCGGCCCGCCTGAAAGGGATCGATGTGCCCACGCTCAAGGAGCAGGGCATCAACGTCGAGATCGGCAACTGGCGCGGCGTCTACGGCGCACCGGGCATCACGCCCGAGCAGGCCAAGACGCTGGTCGACATGATCGTCAAGGCCACCAAGAGCAAGGCCTGGGCCGAAGCGCTGGAGAAGAACGGCTGGACCCCGGCGCTCATGACCGGCAAGGAATTCGCCGACTTCGTCGACCGCGACTTTGCCCAGCTGCGCGCGACGATGGTGAAAGCTGGAATGGTCTGAGGCGAGCCCGCTCGACAAGTCCAAGGGGCTGGAACGTCTGCCGTTTCAGCCCCCATTTTTTCTGGAGGGAGCTTTCCATGTCCGAACCAAGCGGTTCTTCGTTCCACGAGACGCTGATCGGCGGCGCTGCGCTGGCGGTGGCCGGCGTGATGGCCTATGGTGCCGTGGGCATCCCCTCGGCCGCCGGTTATGCCGGGGTCGGCCCGAACTTCCTGCCCTGGGTCGTGACGGCGGTGCTGGCCCTGTGCGGCGGCTGGCTGATCTGGGAGGCGCGAACCGGCGGGTTCCGCGAGATGGATCCGCCTTCGGGCGCCGAACAGGGCGACTGGCATGCGCTCGCCTGGGTGTCGGCCGGCGTGCTGCTCAACGCGGCGCTGATCACGCTGATTGGTTTCATCCTCAGCTGCGCGCTGTGTTTCGTGCTCGCCGTGCGCGGCCTGCGCGCCTCCGAGGGGCGCCCTGCCGGCAACGTTCGCCAGACGGTGATCGACGCGGCCACCGGGCTTTCGATCTCGGCGCCGGTGTTCTGGATGTTCACCAAGCTGCTGGCGATCAACCTGCCCGGCCTGAGCGGCACCGGCTGGCTCTGACAACGACGAGGGGACGCGCATGGACCTGTGGACACAACTGCTGCACGGCTTTGCCACCGCGGCCACGCCGATCAACCTGCTCTGGGCCTTCCTGGGTTGCGTGATCGGCACCGGCATCGGCGTGCTGCCCGGCCTCGGGCCGGCGGTGACGGTCGCGATGCTGCTGCCGATCACCTCGCAGGTCGAACCGACTGCGTCGATGATCTTCTTCGCCGGCATCTATTACGGCGCGATGTACGGCGGCTCGACAACCTCGATCCTGCTCAACACGCCCGGCGAGACCGGCACGATGGTGACGGCCCTCGAAGGCTTCAAGATGGCCAAGAACGGCCGCGCGGGGGCGGCTCTGGCCACCTCGGCGATCGGCTCGTTCGTCGCCGGCACGATCGCGACGGTGCTGGTCACGCTGTTTGCGCCGATCGTGGCGGAGTTCGCCGTCAAGCTCGGGCCGCCGGAATACTTCTGCCTGATGCTGCTCGCCTTCACCACCGTCAGCGCGGTGCTCGGCAAGAGCACGCTGCGCGGCATGACGGCGCTGTTCCTCGGGCTGGCGCTGGGCGTGGTGGGGCTGGACCAGATCACCGGCCAGGTGCGTTACACCGCAGGAGTGCCGGAGTTCCTCGACGGCATCGAGGTCGTGCTGGTGGCGGTGGGCTTGTTCGCGGTCGGCGAGACGCTCTACAACGCGCTCTACGAAGGGCGCAGCGTCACGTCGATGAACAAGATGGACAAGGTGCACATGACGCGCGAGGAATGGCGGCGTTCCTGGCCGGCGTGGCTGCGCGGCACGCTGATCGGCTTTCCGTTCGGCACGATCCCGGCCGGTGGCTCGGAGATCCCTACCTTCCTGAGCTATGCGTCCGAGCGCAAGCTGTCCAAGCACCCCGAGGAGTTCGGCAGCGTCGGGGCGATCGAAGGCGTGGCCGGACCGGAGGCCGCCAACAACGCGGCCGTCACCGCGACCCTGGTGCCGCTGCTCACGCTCGGCATCCCGACCTCGGTGACCGCGGCGATCCTGCTGAGCGCACTGCAGAACTATGGCATCCAGGCCGGGCCCACCTTGTTCCAAACCTCGTCGACGCTGGTCTGGGCGCTGATCGCGTCGCTGTACATCGGCAACGTGATGCTGCTGATCCTCAACCTGCCGATGGTGGGGCTGTGGGTCAAACTCTTGAAGATCCCGCGCCCGCAGCTGTACGCCGGCATCCTGATCTTCGCGACGGTGGGCGTCTATGGCATGCGCCAGAGCTCGTTCGACCTGTTCCTGATGTACGGCGTGGGCCTGGTCGGGGTGTTGATGCGGCGCTTCGACTTCCCGACCGCGCCCGTCATCGTCGGCCTCATCCTCGGGCCGATGGCCGAGGCGCAGATGCGCAACGCGCTGTCGATCGGCGAAGGCCGTTGGACGGTCTTCATCGACCGGCCGATGTCGGCCGTGCTGCTGGCGGTCGTGGCGCTGATCCTGGTGCTGCCCAGACTCGCCAAGCTGCGCAAGAAGTTGCGCCAGGCGCCTGCCGCGAAGGTGTCGCCGG
Organism: Piscinibacter sp.; assembly: GCA_036507085.1. Classification (GTDB taxonomy): domain Bacteria; phylum Pseudomonadota; class Gammaproteobacteria; order Burkholderiales; family Burkholderiaceae_C; genus Albitalea. The sequence goes on from DASXQQ010000205.1 coordinate 11,918, forward strand.
TGGACGGCGCGCCCTGAGACGAAGAAGGTGCGACGGCACCTTCTTCATTCACTCACTGCTTCGGCTGCTCGCGCTCCATGCGCTGCATGCGCTCGCGCATCATTTCGCTGCGCTGCTTCATCTGCTCGCCGATCTTCGCGCGCTGCTCCGGCGTCAGCACGCGGCTGATGTCGAGCATCGCTTGCAGCATGCGCCGGCTGGCCGTGTCGTGCTGCGCGAGCATTTGCTGGCGCACCGACTCGGCGGCGGCGGCGTCCACCGTGGGCGCGCTGAAGAGCTGCAGGCTCTTCTCGCGCAGTGCGCGGCCCGCTTCGCGCTGACCCTTCAGGTCGGCGGCCGCGGCTTGCGCGATCTGCTTGACCTGAGCGCGCTGCGCGTCGGTGGCGTTCAGTCCGTCGAGCATGTGGTCGACCATGCGGCCCATGTGCTCGGGCGAGCCCATGAACATGCCGTGACCTCCCATGCCGTGGTGGCCTGGCCCGCCGGGCCCGTGCTGCGCCCAGGCCGACACGGCCACCGTCGCCGACACGGCCAGCAGCACCCCGGCCACCAGCCAGCGCAGCGCGCGCTGGCCCGCCGCGGCCCGCGAACTCGTCATCGTTGCATCAGTCATCGATCGCTCCTTGAAGAATGGGCACTTGAAGCCCATGCCAGGAATGGTCGCGGCGGCCCGTGAATGCGCAGTGGCCGGGGGGTAAAGATGTGTGAACAGGCGGGCGCAAAAAAGCCCGCGCTTGAGCGGGCTCTTGGATTGGCGGAGAGGGTCGGATTCGAACCGACGGTACGGTATAACCGTACACCGGATTTCGAGTGCGATTCGGCACTCCGCGCGCATGCCGCACGCGTTGCGTTTCATAGGTAGGACGACCGCGCGCCAAACGCGTCTGGCGCCAAAAAAGCGTCAAGTTGGCCAAAAACTCCCCCACAAGATCGGCGCCAGATTAGTTCGGTGGAACGCCCCAGTCACCACGTAATCCTGCTCGGCTGCCGATCCAGAAGGGGGGCGGCGCTTCGTCTACTGGTGTACTACAATGGGTTTCTGCATGTACAGGAGAGCGCTATGACAGCCATCACCGACCGCGTTCGCGCGCACAAGGTTAAGCCGGTGTCGGAGAGGCGCGTCGCAATCTCTAAGAAACCTGCCGCGAAGACTGTGACCGTTACGAAGTTCATCGGGGTCGAGGGCCGTAAGTACCAGGCCTCCCGTAAGGTCTTCATTTCGTACAGCCCCACGCACGGCGTCGACTCCTTCGTACAACGCATCTCCGAGGCCACTCCCATGGAGCTCGTCGAGGTTGAGCGTCACGGCGTCAAGGGACGCTTCATCAAGGATCTCTCGAGGCGAATCGGGGTCTCTGCAGTTCGGTTCTACCAGATCCTCGGCGTCCCCAAGGCGACCGTCGAGAAGCGGTCCGCTGAAGGCACGGAGATCACTGGCGCCGGCGGACAAGCCGCTGTCGCCATGGCCAAGCTGCTCGCCAAGGCCCAGGAGATCGTTGACAACTCGACTTCGCCAGCGGCGAAGGACTTCGACGCAGCCAAGTGGCTTGGACAGTGGATCGAGCGTCCGCAGCCGGCGCTGGGCGGCCGCAAGCCTGCTGAGCTGATCGGCACCCCGACAGGCGTCGAGATGGTCTCACGGCTTCTTGGAGCCATCGAGAGCGGCGCCTACCAGTGATCCTCTGGCGGATCGCCGCGGAGACGCGGAGCTACCCGGCCAGTGACCTCAGCGGCGGTGGGGCGGCCAAGAACCCAGGACGCTGGAACGAGGACAGCCAGCCGGTGCTCTACACGGCGCCAACGATCGCCATCGCCGTTCTCGAGACGGCCGCGCACATCGACACAGCTGGCCTCCCGCTCAACCGGTTCCTGGTGAGTATCGAAGTCCCCGACGCAGCGTGGGCCGCGCGGGAGGAGTTGGATATCCCCGCGCTGCCTCCGACATGGGCCGCGATTCCGGCCGGCAAGGCCAGTGTGGCGATCGGTGCCGAGTGGCTTCGATCGTCGCGGTCGCTGGTTCTCGTGGTGCCTTCGGTGATCATCCCGGAGGAGCCGGCCACGCTGATCAACCCTGCGCATCCGGACGCTGGCAAGCTCGTCGCGACGGTGGTGCGCGCCTTCGAGTACGACAGGTTATTCCGAGCCGGCTGAACCGAGACGCTTCGGGTCGACTACGGAGGTCGCGAGGCTACTGCCGGCTGGCCGCTCGACGGTCAATAGCTGTCCCTCAGCTAGCGTTTCCGTCGCGGAGCGCCGCTGAACTCCGCGGTGCCAGAAAAGGCGGAAATCCTGCCTCTGTGCGAGCATGTGGCAGCGTCCACATGCTGCAGCGCCGGCTCATCGCTCGGGAGTCTCGCCGATGCACTGCAGCGTCTCGGCGATGGGCTCCACGCGAGCTCCGTTGACGTAGGCGACTCCGTCGCGGATCTCGATCAGGATCTGGCCATGCGCCATCTGCCAGACGAATCGCTGCACGCCCTCGCTCGCCAGGGGCAACGCCGCCTGTGGCGCAGCGTCCCCACCGCACATCACTTCCGGTAGCAACGGGCCGGTCATGGCGTCGATCGTTCTCCTGACAGCGCCGCGGCGTGCCGCGCCAGTGCCTCGGCGAACTGGCGCTTGAACTGGGCAATCAGCTCGCTCGGCCCGGCGATCGTCATCTCTTCCCATCCGGGGGGCAATGCCCAGGCCTGCGCTGCGGCAAGGATTTCCTTGCGGATCGCATAGACGCGCTGCAGGTTGACGCCGTACTCGATCGACAAGCGCTTCGGCGTCTCGCCGTGGATGAACAAGCGTTTCGCGATCTCCAGCGTGCGGCTCTCGAAACGCCGCTGCTCGGCGATGCACTCCAGCAGAGGAAGGTCAATTCTTGCCACGCGGCCCCCTCACGACCAGGCTCATGAAAGCGACGAACAGCCAGTACAGCCAGAGCGCGCCGACCGAGAAAGCCAGCATGCCCCACTTCGGGAAGCGCGGATCGAATCATCCCGAAGTATTCAACGATCGGGTCCAGCAGGTTTGTCGCAAGGTCGTGCAGAGCGTTGAATGACTCGGGGCTTCGCGGAACGTTGGACAGGCCAAGCGCGGCCTGCGTCTCACCGCACTCAATCAACTGCCGGTACGTGAGCCTCGTGACGCACATGCGCTCGGATCAGCGCGACCAGGTAGCTCGCCGGCTTCATGTCGCGTGCCGCTGCGCGTGCAATGACTCGTCGACGATCGCCCTGCCGCAGCCGCAGGCTCACGCGCTCGCTCGATGGTCTGTCTTCATCGGAACTGTCAACACCGGCGACCACTGAATTCTCTTCGAGCACCGTGTCCATGAGCAGCGTCAGCAGTGCCGACTCGCTCATGCCGCGACTCGCCGCAAGCGCTGCGAACTTCGCTTTTCTCTCAGGCGAGGTGCGAGCTGCAACGAGCGGCTGACGAGGGGCGCCTGCCACGTCGAAGACCTCCACTTGTCTAACATTGACCGACATCTGTCTATCCTGCCCTCAAGCCCAAAGCAGCCCAAGACCTTCGGCACGCCGAAGGGTGTCCAAACGTTCACCTCTCCGCTCGCCGCTCTTATCCCCAACTGGATCCGCAGGAACCTTCGGCACGCCGAAGGTTGTCCGAGCGTTCACCCATGCCCACGGTTGCGTTGCGGCCGGGCACCACACGAGAAACCTTCGGCACGCCGAAGGTTGACCAAATGGGGTCCGTGCGAAAGACGAGAAAAAAGCCCGCTCGAAAGCGGGCCAAGGACGCCAGGAGTCGTCAGCGGTCAGGAGGTCGATCATCGAAACCGAAGCAAGGTGCAGCGGTGTCGCGTACCCCCTCCAGGGCGCCCGCAGGGAGACTCTCGTGTTGAGCGTTCTCGAAATCGAGTTCGGCTCGCTGCCCTCTTGGACCGTTCACTCGCGAGCTGCCGCGACATGACGTGGTGCAAGCGATCCAAACCGAACCCGACCAGGTCGAAACCATGGCGATCAATCCAGCTGTAGTGCCGCCAGCCGCTCGGCTCGTTCGATCAGCCGTTCGGCCGCCTCCAGCGCTTCGCAGATGCACAGCAGGTCGGCCACGGCACCGACCTTCTCGCGCGCCGTCCCGGCGCCCAGGATCGTCAGTTGAATGAGTTCATGGCACTCGCAGATGTGCTTGAGCAGACATCTGCGTTCGAAGCCGGACAGCGATTCGTCGTCGAGGCTGGGATGCCCGACTTCACTATCCC
>DASXQQ010000206.1:0-9171 GCA_036507085.1 Piscinibacter sp.
CGAGGAATGCGTCGCGAAGTACGGCTTCAGCCGCGAGCAGCAGGACCAGTTCGCGATCGCCTCCACCGAGCGCAGCAAGCGCGCCAACGAAGACGGCAGCTTCGACTGGGAGATCGCCCCGGTCACGCTCGCCAGCGCGAAGGGCGACACCGTGATCAAGCGCGACGAGCAGCCGTTCAAGGCCAAGCTCGACAAGATCCCCGGCCTGAAGCCCGCGTTCAAGAAAGACGGCGCGATCACCGCGGCCACTTCGTCGAGCATCTCCGACGGTGCAGCCGCGCTGGTGCTGATGCGCGAGTCGACGGCGGCGAAGCTCGGCTGCAAGCCGATCGCGCGCATCCGGGCCCACGCGGTACACGCGCAGGCGCCGAACTGGTTCACGACGGCGCCGGTCGGCGCGATCGACAAGGTGTTGAAGCGGACCGGCTGGGCCGCGAAGGACGTGGGCCTGTGGGAAGTCAACGAAGCCTTTGCCGCGGTCACGATGGCGGCGATGGCCGAGTTCAAGCTGCCGCATGAAATCGTCAACGTCCACGGCGGCGCCTGCGCGCTCGGCCACCCGATCGGCGCCAGCGGCGCGCGCATCGTCGTCACGCTGCTCGGTGCGCTGAGGAAGCGCGGCCTGAAGAAGGGCGTCGCCGCGTTGTGCATCGGCGGCGGCGAGGCGACTGCGCTCGCCGTGGAACTGGTCTGATCCCGCGGGGCCGATGCGATGCTGCTCAGTGAAGACCACCGCGCGGTACAGGATGCGGTGCGCGCCTATGTGCAGGACCGCATCGCGCCGAACGCGGCGCAATGGGACCGCGAGTGCCATTTCCCGCAGGACGAACTGCGCGGCCTGGCGGCGCTCGGCTGCTACGGCGTCGCGGTGCCCACCGAGTGGGACGGCGCCGGGCTCGACTACCTGAGCCTGGCGCTGATCCTCGAGGAGATCGCCGCCGGCGACGGCGCCACCTCGACGGTGGTGAGCGTCAACAACTGCCCGGTCTGTTCGATCCTGATGGCCTGGGCGAGCGACGCGCAGAAGGAGCAGTGGCTCAAGCCTCTCGCGCGCGGCGACATGCTCGGCGCGTTCTGCCTGACCGAGCCGCATGTCGGCTCGCAGGCCGACGGGCTGAAGACCACGGCGCAACTCGTGAAGGATCGGGACGGCGACCACTACGTGCTCAACGGCGTCAAGCAGTTCATCACCAGCGGCAAGAACGGCGACGTCGCGATCGTGATGGCGGTGACCGACAAGACCGCCGGCAAGAAGGGCATCAGCGCCTTCGTCGTCCCCACCAAGGCGCCCGGCTACATCGTTGCGCGCGTCGAGGAGAAGATGGGACAGCATGCCAGCGACACCGCGCAGATCCTGTTCGAGAACTGCCGGGTGCCGGCGGCGAACCTGCTCGGCGACGAGGGGCAGGGGCTGAAGATCGCGCTGTCGGGGCTGGAGGGCGGGCGCATCGGCATCGGCGCGCAAAGTGTCGGGATGGCGCGCGCGGCCTTCGACGCGGCCTTGAAGTACAGCAAGGAACGGGTCGCCTTCGGCAAGCCGATCTTCGAGCACCAGGCGGTGCAGTTTCGCCTCGGCGAGATGGCGATGAAGATCGAAGCCGCGCGCCAGCTGATCCACCACGCGGCGAGCCTGAAGGACGCCGGCCAGCCTTGCCTGAAAGAGGCCGCGATGGCCAAGCTGTTCGCCAGCGAAATGGCCGAGGCGGTGTGCAGCGCGGCGATCCAGATCCACGGTGGCTACGGCTATGTGAACGACTTTCCGGTCGAGCGCATCTACCGCGACGTGCGGGTGTGCCAGATCTACGAAGGCACGAGCGACGTGCAGAAGATCCTGATCGGGCGGGCGCTGGCGTAGGTCAGGCGCGCTGCTGCTGGCGCGATGCGATGAACTCGCGGTACCACAACGCGCTGTCCTTCAGCACGCGGCGCTGCGTCGGGTAGTCCACATACACCAGGCCGAAGCGCTTGCTGTAGCCGTGGGCCCACTCGAAGTTGTCGAGCAGGCTCCAGACGAAGAAGCCGCGCACGTCCACGCCGGCATCGACCGCGCGCTCGACGGCCGCGATGTGCTGGCGAATGAAGTCGACGCGCTGCGCATCGTGGACACGGCCGTCATCGAGTCGGTCGCGACAGGCCGCACCGCACTCGGTGATGTAGATCGGCGGCAGGCGGTAGTCGCGATGAAGGCGCAACAACAGCTCGGTCAAGCCCTGCGGAACCACCTCCCAGCCCATGTCGGTGACGACCCGCGGGGCCGGACCGAGCCGCCGCGGCTTGGCGCTTGCCAGCGTGCGGGTGTAGTAGTTGAGCCCGATGAAATCGATCGGTGCGCGGACGCTGTCCAGTTCGTCGCCCCGCACCGACGGCGCATCGGCGCCGAGATGCTCGAGCACGTCGGCGGGGTAACGGCCGTGCATCAGCGCATCCAGGGTCCAGCGAACCCGCAAGCCATCCTCCAGGCGGGCCTGCGCGACATCGGCAGCGTCGCCGGTGGCCGGGTGCACCGCAGCGGCGCTCAACACGATCCCCAGCGGCAGCCGCGTGCCGACGGCCCGCAGCGCCTGGACCGCCAGGCCATGGCCGAGCAACAGGTGGTGCGTCACCTGCATCGCGAGCCGGCGCTCGCGCAGGCCAGGCGCATGCACGCCCGTTTGATGGCCGAGCTCGGCAACGACCCCCGGCTCGTTGTGGGTCGCGATCGACGCCACCCGGTCGCCGAGCCGCCGACCGACGAGCGCCGCGTAGTCGGCGAAGCGCAGCGCGGTGTCACGCGCGCCCCAGCCGCCGCGATCCTGCAGCGCCTGTGGCAGGTCCCAGTGGTAAAGCGTCAGGTACGGCGCGATGGCGCGTTCGAGCAGGCCGTCGACGAGGCGGTCGTAGAAGCCCAACCCTGGCGGGTTCACGGCGCCGGCGCCGGCGGGCTGCACGCGCGACCAGGACACCGAGAAGCGATAGGCCTGCAGGCCGAGCCCGCGCATCAGGTCGAGGTCCGAATCGAGCCGGTGATAGTGATCGCAGGCGATGTCGCCGCTGCTGGCGTCGGCGATGGCGCCGGGGATGCGGCAAAACGTGTCCCAGATCGACGGCCCGCGCCCGTCCTCGGCGGCCGCACCCTCGATCTGGTAGGCGCTGGTGGCGGCGCCCCACAGGAAGGGGCGCGCGGGTGGAAGAGAAGCGTCGTAAGGCATCGAAGTCTTCCGTACACTGGTCGATCATGAACCCCGCGGCCATCGACTTCTACTTCGACTTCTCGTCGCCGTACTCGTACATCGCGTCCGAGTGGATCGAGGCGCTCGCGGCGCGCCACGGGCGGCCGGTGAACTGGAAGGCGATCCTGCTCGGCGCCACGTTTCAGGCGGCCGAGTTGAAGAGTCCGGTCGAGCATCCGATCAAGCGCGAATACTCCATGCGCGACTTCGAGCGCTCGGCGCGATTTGCCGGCGTGCCGCTGCGCGTTCCCGAGAAGTTTCCGATCCCGACCCAGAACGCCGCGCGCGTGTTCTGGTGGCTGCACGACAAGCGCGACGCCACCGCGAGCCACTGGGCGCGGCACTGCCTGCGTGCCTACTTCGCGCGCGGCGTCGACCTGAGCGATGCGGCGCAGCTCAAGCAGCTGGCGGCGGAGTTCGGCCTCGACTACGCCGAGGCCGAGGCGGTGTGGAATGACCCCATCTGGAAAGCACGATTGAAATCGGCGAATGATGCGGCCATAGCCGCCGGCGTGTTCGGCGCGCCGTTCTTCGTGGTCGACGGCGAGCCCTTCTGGGGCAACGACCGGCGCCCGCAGATCGAACAGTGGCTTACGAAAGGGCCGTTCTGATGAAGAAGACATCGAAGGCGCTGGTCGAAGAGGCGATGGAACTCGTCACCACCTACACCGCCGAGCAGGCCAAGGCGCTGCACGGCGACCCCGGCGTGCAGTTCGTCGACGTTCGCGACGTGCGCGAGCTCGAGCGCGAGGGCGCGATCCCCGGCGCCATCCACGCCCCGCGCGGCATGCTCGAATTCTGGGTCGACCCCGAGTCGCCCTACCACCGCGAAGAGTTCGCGCACGACAAGGAGTACGTGCTGTTCTGCGCGGCGGGCTGGCGCTCGGCGCTGGCCACCCGCACGCTGATGGACATGGGCATGGCGCGGGTGTCGCACATCGGCGGCGGCTTCACCGCCTGGAAGGAGTCGGGCGGGCCGGTGGTTCCGAAGCCGACGCGCAAGCGCGAAACTTGACCGCGCGGCGCCCCGCTGCGTCGCCGCGTAGGGTGGGCTTCAGCCCACGCGCTTGTTCGCGGGCTGGACGCGTGGGCTGAAGCCCACCCTACGGCGAGGGAGCCTCGATGGCGTCGAACAAGCCCGGCTCGCGATCCAGCCGCGCCCCTTCGATCGCCAGCAGCCTCCGCTTGGTCTCGACACCGCCGGGCGCGGAGAAACCACCCAGCCGGCCGCCCGCGGCCAACACGCGATGGCAGGGCACGATGATCGCGAACGGGTTGCGCCCGAGCGCGTGGCCCACGGCGCGTGCCGAACCGGGTTCGCCGAGCTGCGCCGCGATCTCGCCGTAAGTGAGGGTGTGGCCAGACCCGATGCCCCGCGCGAGCTCGTAGACGCGGCGGTGAAACAGCGGCACGCCGTCCATGTCGAGCGGTACGCCGGAGAGGTCGACCGGCTCGCCGCGCAGCAGCGCGACGATGCCGGCGATCGCCTGCCCGATCTCGGGCGGCGGTGACATCTCCTGTGCGGAAGTGAAGCGCCGGCGCAGGCGCGAGCGGGTGTCGGCTTCGCGCGCTTCGGGCAGCTGGAAACCGACGACGCCGCGATCATTCCACGCGATACCGCAGTGGCCGATGGCGGTGTCGAAGAGGGTGAAGCCTTGGGCGCTCATGGTGATGCGGCCATCGTAGCGCCGGGGCCGAGACCATCACGCCGGGATTGGGATCAATTCGGCGCCGGCCCACTCGCCATCGGCTCACCCAGCCGGATCGCCCGCTCCGGCGCCCACGCCGGATTGAAGCGCAGGTCGCTCTTCGGGAACAGCAGCACCACCGTCGAGCCGAGCAGGAAGCGGCCCATCTCGTCGCCCTGCTTCAACGCCACCTGGCCGACTTCGTAGCGCCATTCGCGCACCTGCTTCTTGCGCGGCGGCGAGACGACGCCGTGCCACACGGTGGCCATGCTGCCGACGATGGTCGCGCCCACCAGCACCAGCACGAAGCTGCCGCGCGGCGAATCGAAGACGCAGACGACGCGCTCGTTGCGCGCGAACAGGCCCGGGATGCCGCGCGCGGTCGGCGGGTTCACCGAGAACAGCTCGCCGGGCACATGGATCATGCGCGTCAGGCGCCCGTCGCAAGGCATGTGGATGCGGTGGTAGTCCTTCGGGCTCAGGTACAGCGTCGCGAAGCTGCCGTGGTCGAACTGCGTGGCCAGCGCCTCATCGCCGCCGACCAGCGCCGTCGTCAGGTAGTGATGGCCCTTGGCCTGCAGGATCTTGTCGCGGTCCATCGCCCCGAACTGGCTGATCGAGCCGTCGACCGGGCAAATCAGTTCGGCGCTCGCCAGCGGCCGCGCGCCGGGCTTCAGCGCGCGGGTGAAGAACTCGTTGAAGGTCGGATAGCTCGCGATATCGGGGTTCGCCGCCTCGCTCATGTCGACGCCGTAGCGGCGCACGAAGCGACGGATCGCCGCGGTGGTCAGCGCACCCAGCCGCGCCGAGGCCGCGGCGCCCGCCAAGGCCGTCAGCGCCTGCTTGGGCAGGAGGTATTGCGGGAGCACGGCAAGGCGATCGGACACGGCGCGGGTGGGGCTGTGGAAGGGCGCTGGATTGTATCGAGCGTCATGCCGCCGCCGCGTTGCGCCGGTACTCGCTCGGCGACGCCCCGGTCCACTGCCTGAACGCGCGCGCAAAGCTCTTCTCGTTGCCGAACCCGACCGCTCGCGCGATCTGCTTGACCGGGCGCTTCGTGCGGCACAACTGGTCGATCGCCTGGTCGCGCCGCACCTCGTCCTTCAGATCCTGCAGCGCCGCGCCTTCTTCCTGCAGCTGGCGGTGCAGCGTGCGGGTGGAGACGTGCAGCGCGCGGGCCAGGGCGTCGGCGGTGCCGAGTTCGCCGGCGTGCAGGCGCAGCAGCTCGCGCACGCGCTGCACCAGCAGCCGGTCGCGCCGGTACTGCAGCACCGTGAGAGGCAGCGCGCGCTGCAGCATCGTGCGCAGCGCGCGTTCGTCGCGGCGCAGCGGCAGCGACAGGTACTGCGCATCGAAGCTGAAGCCGGCACGCGCGGCGTCGAAGCGCACGGGGCCGGGAAAGAGCAGCGGGTACACGCCGTGGTGCGGCGGTGCGGCAAACGGAAAACTCGTCTCGCGCAGCGGGATGCGCGAATCGATGGCCCAGCATGCGAAGCCGTGGAGGAAGCGCAGGCTGGTGACCAGGCAGAACTCGCGCATCGCACCGAGCCGGCGCTGCTCTTCGATCGCGTAATGGGCCACGTCGTCCTGCACGACCAGGCTCAGACCGATGTCGTCGGTCAGCAGGCGGTGATGGCGGCACCAGCGCTTGAGCGCCACGCCGAGCGTGGGTGCAGTGATCGAGGCGCGGCACAGCATGCCGTAGCTGCCCCAGGGCAGCTTGCGCGAGAACCAGCCGAGCGCCTCGTCGTCGAGCTCCTGCATCGCCGCGCCGGAGATGGCTTCCATTTGCGCGGCGGTGATGCGCGCATCGGCGCGCTTCAGCTGGGCTGGCGTGATTTGTGCCTCGCGCAGCGCGCGCGAAGGGTCGACGCCGTATTTTTCGTAGCCGAGCACGATCGCCCGCACGAAGGCCATCGGGGTGGCGGCGGTTCGTTCGGGGCGAAGCGGGGAAGCAGTTCGGTTCACGCCACAAAGTTTGGCGTCGCTTGGCAGGATTTGCAACCATCGTGGCACCCCATGCGACGGCACTTCACCTAAGCTGCGGGCGCGGCGCAAATAATGGCGCCTGGTTCCAGGAGACGACATGGCGACGCTCGCGTCCAAGCTGAATCCGCGCACCGAGGACTTCAAGGCCAACGCGGCAGCGATGCGTGCCCTGGTCGACGACCTGAACGCGAAGTTGGCGCGCATCGCGCTGGGTGGCGGCGATGGTCCGCGTGCCAAGCACCTGGCGCGCGGCAAGCTGCTGCCGCGCGACCGCGTCGAGATGCTGCTCGACCCCGACACTCCGTTTCTCGAAGTCGCGCCGCTCGCCGCGCTCGACATGTACAACAACGACGCGCCGGGCGCCGGGCTGATCGCCGGCATCGGCCGGGTGGCGGGCGTCGACTGCATGATCGTCTGCAACGACGCGACGGTGAAGGGCGGCACCTACTACCCGATGACGGTGAAGAAGCACCTGCGCGCGCAGGAGATCGCGCAGCAGAACCGCCTGCCGTGCATCTACCTGGTCGACTCCGGCGGCGCCAACCTGCCGAATCAGGACGAGGTGTTTCCCGACCGCGACCACTTCGGCCGCATCTTCTTCAACCAGGCGCAGATGAGCGCCCTGGGCATTCCGCAGGTCGCGGTGGTGATGGGCTCGTGCACTGCGGGCGGGGCCTACATGCCGGCGATGAGCGACGAGTCGATCATCGTGAAGAACCAGGGCACGATCTTTCTCGCCGGACCGCCGCTGGTGAAGGCCGCGATCGGCGAGGTGGTGAGCGCCGAGGACCTCGGCGGCGGCGACGTGCACACCCGCTTGTCCGGGGTGGCCGACCACCTGGCGCAAGACGACACCCATGCGCTGGCGATCGCGCGCACGGCGATCGGGCACCTGAACTGGACCAAGGACATCCCGCTGCGCTGCGTGGCGCCGCGCGCGCCGCTGTTCGACGCCAGCGAGCTGCACGGCGTGATCCCCACCGACACCCGCAAGCCCTTCGACGTGCGCGAGATCATTGCGCGCATCGTCGACGCGTCGGAGTTCGAGGAGTTCAAGGCCCGCTACGGCACCACGCTGGTCACCGGCTTCGCCCACATCGAAGGCATGCCGGTGGGCGTGATCGCCAACAACGGCGTGCTGTTCTCCGAGTCGGCACAAAAGGGCGCCCACTTCATCGAGCTGTGCTGCCAGCGCAAGATCCCGCTCGTCTTCCTGCAGAACATCACCGGCTTCATGGTCGGCCGCAAGTACGAAAGCGAAGGCATCGCCAAGCACGGCGCGAAGATGGTCACCGCGGTGTCGACCGCCAACGTGCCCAAGTTCACGGTGATCATCGGCGGCAGCTTCGGCGCCGGCAACTACGGCATGTGTGGCCGCGCCTACTCGCCGCGCTTCCTGTGGATGTGGCCGAACGCGCGCATCTCGGTGATGGGCGGCGAGCAGGCCGCGAGCGTGCTCGCCACCGTGCGGCGCGACGGCATCGAGGCCAAGGGCGGTGCGTGGAGCGCCGACGAGGAGGCCGCGTTCAAGCAGCCCATCCTCGACCAGTTCGAGCACCAGGCGCACCCGTACTACGCGAGCGCGCGACTGTGGGACGACGGGGTGATCGACCCGGCGGACACGCGCCGCGTGCTGGCGCTCGCGATCTCGGCGAGCTTGAATGCGCCGATTCCGGAGGCGCGCTTCGGTGTATTCCGGATGTGATGTAGCGTGTGTATCGTGAATCCACTCTGTAGACATCATGCGCACGACTTGCTGCAAGCGGCGATGCGCGCCGGACCGTTCAAGACCAAGAAAGAGACCGTTGAGGCGGGCCTGAGGCTGCTGGCACGGCAGGCCGCTTATCGCGACATCCTCGCCCTGCGCGGCAAGCTGCGCTGGGGCGATGCGCCCGCCGCCGCTGACGCGGTGGCGACACCAAGCGCGAGGCGCAAGAAGAAATGATCCTCGTCGATTGAAGCGCTACTGACATGAGGCACCGATGAAAACCTACTTCGCCACCCTCGCGCGCTACAACGTCTTTGCCACGCGCAAGCTGTTCGAGCACGTCGACGCGCTGCCCGAAGAGCACTACCGGCGCGATGCGGGGCTCTTCTTCAAGAGCGTGCACGGCACCCTGAACCACCTGCTGGTGGCCGAGCACCTGGTCTGGTTCCCGCGCTTTGCAGCCGGGGTGTCGAACAAGCGCGCGCTGAACGAGGTGGTCGAGCCCGATCGTGCCCGGTTGCGCGAGCGGCTGATCGACGCGACGCAGCAGTGGCTGCCGCTGATCGAGTCGCTGGCC
>DASXQQ010000207.1:0-38160 GCA_036507085.1 Piscinibacter sp.
TGGAGAGGAACAGATGCGCGTTCAGCGGCTTGAGATAGCGCCACGGGCTTTGGCCGCGCGTGAAGACGCCGCGCTCGATCGGCAGCCCGTAGTGCTGCGCCGAGCGGAACACGCGCATGCCCGACACCGGGTCGTTGCGCGACAGGATCACGACCTCGGTCAACGGTGCGGGCGCGTTGAACGCGAGCAGCTTGTTGACGAGCGAGAACGCGACGCCGGCACGCGCCGGGCTTTCGAGCCGCTGCAACTGCAGCTGCATGTAGGCGCGGTCGTCGCTGGCTTCGAAGATTTCGTTCTCTTCCTCGAAGTCGAACAGCGCGCGCGAGGAGATGGCAACGACGAGGCGGCCGTCGAGCGAGGCGGGCATGGCGGCGATGATACGGCGCACGCCGTTCGTGACGTGACGCACGTTCGCGGGTCTGGAGATTACGCATTTTCGGGTTTGCCCGCAGACGCGTCGCCGCGCGTTGTCGTCGCGACGACAAGTGCGTGACAAGCGGATACCTAGCATTCGGCCCACGGTACTCAAGCCCAATGCGAGGTGCGCAAATGACTCAAGCTTCTTCGACAACCCGGCGTCAATGGCTGGCCCAAGCGATGGCGATCAGCGCTGCCGGATGGTCCGGCTTGGCGCGTGCCGGGGACGGCCCGGAGCCGATTCGTCTCGGCCAGTCGATCGCACTGACCGGACCGCTCGGCGATCTCGGCTTGGCCATCCACCAGGGTGCGCACGCCTGCTTCCAGGCGGTCAACGCAAAGGGCGGCATCAACGGCCGGCCGATCGAGCTGGTGGCCAAGGACGACAGCTACGACGTGAAGAAGTCGGTCGAGATCGTGAAGGGCTTCGTCGCGGACCCGGCGATCTTCGGCCTCTTCAGCTGCATGGGCACGCCGATGATCGAAGCCTTGCTGCCGCTGATCAAGAACAGCGACATGCCGTGCTTCACGCCGATGACCGGCGCCACCTCGGCGCGGCCTTCGGACATGCGCAACGTGTTCAACGTGCGCCCGACCTATCCGGAAGAGGCCGCGCGGCTGATCCAGCACCTGGCGACCATCGGCCACGAGCGCGTGGCGATCGCGTACCAGAACAACTCGTTCGGCAAGGAGGTCGCCGCGTCCACCGAAGCGGCGATCAAGGACTACAAGCTGGTGCCCGTGACCACGGCGGCGATCGAGAACAACGGCAGCGGCTCCAAGGAGGCCGCGGCGCGCATCGCGGCGTCCGAGCCCGATGCGGTGCTGATCGGCCTGGCCAGCAAGCCGACGATCGAGTTCGTGAAGGCGATCCGCGCGCAGCGCCGCGGCCTGCCGCTGTACACGCTGTCGGTGTTCGGCTCCGCATCCATCCTGAAGGCGCTCGGCGACGAGGCCTACGGCATCGCGGTGTCGCAGGTGGTGCCGCTGCCGTCGCAGTCGGTGTTGCCGGTGGTGCGCGATTTTCACAACGCCTGGAAGGCGACCGGCACGACCATGGAGCCGTCACACCTGGCGCTCGAGGGCTACATCAATGCACGCGTGATGGTCGAGGCGCTCAAGCGCGTCGGCGGCCTGCTGCGGCGTGCGAGCTTCCTCGAGGCGACCTGGGGCCTGAAGCGGCTCGACCTCGGCGGCTACGAGATCAGCTTCGAGAAGCCCGGCCGCAGCGCGTCGAAGTTCATCGAGCTCACATTGATCGGGCGCAGCGGCAAGTTCATCCGGTAGGAGTCTGCTGCGCAGACTCCTAGTGCACGAACCCGATCGGCCCGC
Organism: Piscinibacter sp.; assembly: GCA_036507085.1. GTDB lineage: Bacteria > Pseudomonadota > Gammaproteobacteria > Burkholderiales > Burkholderiaceae_C > Albitalea. Next base: position 1,750 of record DASXQQ010000207.1, read on the forward strand.
GCTTCGCGTGCGGATCGGGCAGGTCGCGCACCTCCACGGTGAACCGGCGGTCGAGCTTGGCGTTGCCGAAGGCGTTCATCCACGCGCGCCGCATCTCGCGCGGCGCCAGCTCGGACATCGCCTCGAGCACGGCGTCGTTCGGCTGCGGGTCGAAGCGGCCGCCCCAGTCGTGGTCGCGCCGGATGCTGGCGTACAGGCGCAGCGCGATCGTGCGCGCGGCGTCGCGGTCCGGCGTCTGCACTTCGTAGACGTTCATCCGGTTCAGGATCGGCTCGGGGATCGTGCGATCGTCGTTGGCGGTGGCGACCCAGATCACCTGGCTGGCGTCGATCGCGACTTCGGCGAATTCGTCGGTGAAGCAGCTGGCGGTGTCGTGCTCGAGCAGGCTGTACAGCGCGCCCAGCGGATCGTAGGCGTGCTCGCCGCCGGCCTTGTCGATCTCGTCGACCACCATCACCGGGTTGGCGTACTGGCCGTCGACCAGGGTCTCGAACACCTTGCCGGGGCGCGCGCCTTTCCACTGGCTCGACGCGCCGCTCAGGACCCAGCCGGCGGTCATCGAGCTCATCGAGATGAAGCCCATGCCGGTGCCCAGCAGCAGCGACAGCTCGCGCGCGAAGAAGGTCTTGCCAACGCCCGGCGGGCCGAGCAGCAGCAGCGGCGTGATCTCGAGCGCGTCGCGGCTGTCTTCGCACAGCGCGAGCTGGCGCTTCACGTCGTCGAGCACCTCGCCGAAGTTCGGCAGGTCGTCGTACAGGTGGTCCATCAGCGGCAGGCCCGACGGCTTGACCTGGAAGCGCTCGGAGCCCTTTTCGATCATCCGCTCGTAGGTGGAGCGCAGGCTCTCGTGTTCCTTTGCCGGCAGCTTGTCGAGCTTGCGGCCGACCTCGTCGACACGGTAGACATGGCGCATGCGCGCAATCGGAATGCCGCTTCGCGTCAGCGGGACCAGGTCCTTGGAATCGCCCATGTGAACCTCCAAACAACAAGCACGCTGAAGTTCATTGAAGCAAAGACTCGCGCCAATGAGCGGCGAAACAAAGCGGTAAAACCCTGCCTGTTGCGCTGCGTTGGATCGCTATTTGACCCAGGTGTTCAACTGGATGATCGGCAGCAGCACCGCCAGCACGATCAGCATCACCACGCCGCCCATCGCGACGATCAGCAGCGGCTCGAGGATGGTGGCCGCCTGCATCGAACGGCGCTGCACCTCGGCGGCGAGCTGCTTGGCGGCGCGGTCGAGCATGCGCGGCAGCTGGCCGGTCTGCTCGCCCAGGCGCGAGAACATCGCGAGCAGGCCGGGGAATCGCTTCTTGCCGGCCAGCGCCGACGCGAGCGGCGCGCCCTCGCGCACCTGCACCAGCGCTTCCATCGCGTCGGCGCGCATCGCACGGTTGGACAGCGTCTCGGCCGCCGCCTGAAGCGCCTTCAGGATCGGCACGCCGGCGCCGGCCAGCATCGCCAGCGTGCCGGCGAAACGCGCCGCGTTGTAGCCGCGCGAGAGCCGGCCCACGAGCGGCAAGCCGAGCCAGGCGGCGTCGAAGCGTTCGCGAAACGCCTCGTTGCGCAACATCGCCGCCAAGGTCGCGCCGCCGGCGACGAGCGTGAGCAGCAGCAGCCAGCCCCAGCCGCGCAGGAAGGCGCTGATCGCCAGCATCGCAACGGTGAGCGCGGGCAGCGCGCGCTTCGAGCTGGCGAACACCGAGGCCACCTGCGGGACCACGTAGGTGACGAGGAAGATCACGATGACGATCGCGATCAACGAGACGATCGCCGGGTAGAGCGTGGCGCCGATCAGCTTGGCCTTGAGTGCCTGGCGGTCTTCCAGGTCGTCGGCCAGGCGTTCGAGCACCTGGCCGAGGGCGCCGCTTTGCTCGCCGGCGGCGACGACGCCGCGGTAGACCTCGTCGAACTCACGCGGCGCGCTGGCCAGCGCGCGCGCGAACGGCGAGCCGGCGTTGACCTCGGCGCGCAAGTGCGACAGCAGCTCGCGCTGCTTCGGGTCCTCGGCCTCGTCGCTCAGCGAGGTGAGGGCGCGTTCCAGCGGCAGCCCGCTGCCGACCAGCCCGGCGATCTGGCGCGTCCACACCGCCAGCCCGGTCGCGGAGAACACCCGCCGGCTGAAGCGCCCGCCCCGGCCGGCGGCGTCGGCCGTCGCGACCTGCGACACCTCCAGCGGCACCAGCGCCTGCGCACGCAACTGCGCCCGCGCGGCGCGGGCGTTGTCGGCTTCGAGCAGACCGCTGGTGGACTTGCCGGCGGCGTTGAGGGCTTCGAATCGGTAGGCGGGCATGGGGGCGTGAATCGTGATCAGTGATCGGTGACCGATGGCCGGTGAGTCGTCCTCACGACTCGCGAGTCACCCGCATCACTTCCTCGGCCGAGGTGACGCCCTCGCCGACCAGCCGATCGCCGTCTTCGCGCATCGAATGCAAACCGCCCTGTTCGGCGGCGACGAACAGCTGCGACTCGGCGGCGCGGCTGTGGATCAGCGAGCGCACCTTGTCGTCGGCCACCATCAACTCGTAGACGCCGGTGCGGCCCTTGTAGCCGCTTTGCCCGCAAGCCGCGCAGCCCACCGGGTGGTAGCGGCCGTGCGCGTCGAGCTTCTTGCACGCCGGGCACAGCTTGCGCACAAGCCGCTGCGCCAGCACCCCGAGCAGGCTGGAGCTGAGCAGGAAGGGCTCGACCCCCATGTCGGTCAGCCGCGTGACCGCCGACGGTGCGTCGTTGGTGTGCAGCGTGGCGAGCACCAGGTGGCCGGTCAGCGAGGCCTGGATCGCGATCTGCGCGGTTTCGAAGTCGCGGATCTCGCCGATCATGATCACGTCCGGGTCCTGCCGCAGGATCGCGCGCAGGGCCTTGGCGAATGTCAGGTCGATCCTCGGGTTGACCTGCGTCTGGCCGATGCCCGCCAGTTCGTATTCGACCGGGTCTTCGACCGTCAGCACATTGGTGCCGCCGGTGTCGATGCGCCCGAGCGACGCATACAGCGTGGTCGTCTTGCCCGAGCCGGTCGGGCCGGTGACGAGCACGATGCCGTGCGGCTGCTGGATGAGCTTGTCGAAGCGCGTCAGCGTGGCGCCGCTCATGCCCAGCGACTCGAGCGTGAAGCGGGCTTCGCCCTTGTCGAGCAGGCGCAGCACGGCGCGCTCGCCGTGCGCCGACGGCAGCGTGGAGACCCGCACGTCGACCGCGCGCCCGCCGATGCGCAGCGAGATGCGGCCATCCTGCGGCAGGCGCTTCTCGGCGATGTCGAGCTCGGCCATGATCTTCAGGCGCGAGATCAGCGCGGCGTGCAGCGCCTTGTTCGGCTGCACCACCTCGCGCAAGGTGCCGTCGACGCGAAAGCGCACCGCGCTCGAGCGCTCGTAGGGCTCGATGTGGATGTCCGACGCGCCGTCCTTCGCCGCCTGCGTGAGCAGCGCGTTGAGCATGCGGATGATCGGCGCGTCGTTCGACGCCTCGAGCAGGTCTTCGATTGCCGGCAGCTCCTGCATCAGGCGCGACAGGTCGACCGCGCTTTCGACTTCGCCGATCACCGTCGCGGCACTCGACTCGCTGCCGGCGTAGACACTGGCGATGCGGTTGGCGAGCGTCGCGGCCGTCTCGCGCTCGAGCGCGTCGACGTCGTACAGGCGGAGCACTTCGCTCAGTGCCGGCAGCGCGACGCTCTCGGGCGCCCACAGTACGAGCCGCTCGCCGTCGTCTTCGAGCAGCAGCGTGTTGGCCTTTGCGTAGGCGTAGGGCAGGGGGTGGCGCGCGCCCATGATTGCCGGCCTCAGTTCGTCGTTGGAGCGCTGGCCGCCGGCTTGGCCGGCGGCGGGTTCAGCGGCGTCGTCGATTCCTCGATCTTGCGCGACGGCGGCAGCACCGGCGACTCGTTGATTGGGATCACCACACTGGGGCTGGGCTGTGCATCTTGCTGCTGGCCGCGGATCAGGTCGTAGCGGTCGAGGGAGAGCCTGTTCGACGCCGGCGCGTCGCGCATCACTGTCGGGCGCAGGAAGACCATCAGGTTGGTCCGGTTCTTCGACCGGCTTTCGCTGCGGAAGAGGTGACCGACCAGCGGCAGGTCGCCGAGCAGCGGCACTTTCGACTTGTTCTCCGTGTAGCGGTCCTCGATCAGGCCGCCGAGCACGATGATCTGGCCGTCGTCGACGACGACGGTCGACTCGATCGAGCGCTTGTTCGTCGACGGCCCGGCGTTGGTGGTGCCGACGACCGCCTTGTCCTGCACGCTCGACGACTCCTGGAAGATCGTCATGCGCACCGTGCCGCCTTCGCCGATCTGCGGCTTGATGCGCAAGGTGATGCCGACATCCTTGCGCTCGATGGTCTGGAACGGGTTGGTGGTGCCCGTGCCGGTGTTGGTGAACTGGCCGGTGATGAATGGCACGTTGCTGCCGACGACGATCTTCGCCTCTTCGTTGTCGAGCGTGATCAGGTTCGGCGTCGAGATGATGTTGGTGTTGGTCTGGGTTTGCAGGGCGCGCGCGATTGCCGCCAGCGCATAGGTGCCGCCGAAGTTGCGCACCAGGCCGATGTTGAAGCCCTGGTTGCCTTCGGTCGTGAAGGTGCCGGCGGCAGCACCGGTGTTGAGGTTGATGATGTTGCTGGCCGACCCGAAGTTGGTGCCGACGCCGACCAGGGTGTTGTCGCCGCGGTTGCCGATCAGGCCCTGCCACTGGAAGCCGAAGTCCGCTGCGTTCTCGCCGTTGACCTCGACGATCATGCTTTCGATGTAGACCTGCGCGCGGCGCGAGTCGAGCTGGTCGATCATCGCGCGCAGCTGCCGGTACATCGGCTCGGGCGCGGTGATGATCAGCGAGTTGGTCGACGGGTCGGCCTGCACGAAGCCGCCGGTCGACGGCCCGGCCGACGGCGTCACCGGCGCGGTCGCCTGGGGCGACGCGCCGCCCGGGGTCCCCGGTGTCGCCGGCTGGGCTGCGGTGACGCCGGTCGGGGTGGGGGTGCTCGTCGCCGTCGCGCCGGTTGCGCTGTAGGCCGCGCGCAGCACCGCGGCGAGCTTCGTCGCGTCAGCGTTCTTCAGGTACACGACCCAGATGTTGCCCATGCCGCTGGCGCCGGCCATCGGCCGGTCGAGCTTGTCGACCAGCGCGCGGATGGAGGCCATGCGCGCCGGCGTCCCGGCGCGCACCAGCAGCGAATTGCTGCGGGCGTCGACCAGCACCGAGGTTGCGGCCGCGCCGGTGACGCCGGGCACACCGGGCGCGCCGCCGGCATCGCTGAGCCGCTGGACCAGCGCCGCGATGTCCGACGCCACCGCATGCTGCAGCGGGATCACCTCGACCTCGCCGGCGGCCGGCGTGTCCATCGCGGCGATGATCTTCGCGATGCGCTGCAGGTTGTCGGCGTAGTCGGTGATGACCAGCGAGTTGTTGCCCGGATTGGCGTTGATCGTGTTGTTGGGGCTGATCAGCGGGCGCAGCACCGGAACCAGGTTGTTCGCGCTCTCGTGGTTGAGCTTGAAGATCTGGGTGATGACCTGGTCGCCGCGGCGCGCGACCTCGCCGACCGATACCGTGCCGGCCTGCAGCTTGGCGTCGGCTTCGGGCACGACCTTGTACAGGCCGCCCGCCTCGACCACCGTGAACCCGAGCCCGCGCAGCGCGGCGAGGAAATTGAGATAGGCCTCGCGCGGCGACAGCGGCTCCTCGCTGTACAGCGTGATGGTGCCCTTGACGCGCGGGTCGACAATGAACTGCTGCTTCAGGATCGCGGCCATCGCCCGGGTCACGCCTTCGATGTCGGCGTTGACGAAGTTCAGCGTGACCGGCTCGCCGCGGAAGCGGTTCGGCGTGGCCGGCGTCTGCGCGTGCACGACCGGGCCGGCGGCGAGCGTGAGGCACAACAGGCCCGCCAGCGAGCGCGTCGCAAGCCGCCGCGGCACACGCTGCCAGGGGGTCGAAGGGTCGCGTTCGTTCATGGTCATCCGATCGAAATGACGGAGCGTGCGCCGTCGCGCCGCCCGATGATATTCAAGAGGTTGGACAGCGCCGCCTCGTCGGCCGCATCGGCCCTCGCCTCGCCGCGAAAGCGCACGCCGCCCGGCCCCCAGGTGCCCGAGCCGCTCAACTGCAAGGCGCCTTCCACGGTGGACAGCGTCAGCTGCGACGCGCCGACGTTGCCCGGGTCGCCGGCCAGGGTCAGCCGGTAGCTGCCCAGCGTGTCCAGCGTCGACAGGCGCGACGAGGCGCCGACGAGTTCGAGGTCGGCGCGACCCTGCATGCGCCAGCGGCCCTGCACCGATTCGAGCGTGAGGCCGGGCGACACGAGTCGCAAGGCGCCACCCAGTTGCAGCGTGTTGAACGGCGTGCCCAGACCGGCGAGCCAGGCGCTCGGCCATTGGCCGACCCAGCCGGGCGGCGGCACCAGCGTCGCCGTCGTGCGTCCCAGGCCCGGGCGCAGTTGCAAGGCGACGCTGCCGTTGAGGCAGCAGGCGTGGCGTGCGCGCAATTCGAACGCGAGGCCGCTCAGCCCGAGCGTCCATTCGATGCGGCCGGGCAGGGCACTGGCGTCGTGGCTGTCGGGCCCGCCGGTCAGCACCGGCACCGCGCTGCCCGACCAGACCGTGCCGCGCGCGTCGGTCAGCAGCACCCGCTGCCCGGTGGCCGAGGCCACCGCATTGGCCAGCCACGCGGCGGGCGCGAACGCGACCACGCCGACGAGCACGCCGGCGACGATGCCGCCCACCGCCCAGCGCGTGGCGGCGCTGCGCGACTTGTCCCAGGCCTGCTCGGCGTAGGTCGACTCGCCCCAGCCGGTGGCCCCGAACGTGTTGGACCAGAGGCGGCGACCCGGCTTGCGGCGTGCGCCGCGGCGAATCACGAGCCGCCTCCGAGACTGACGACCACGCTGCCGGCGTAGCCCTGCTTGCTGCGCGTGAGCTGCACGTCGAGCGCGCGCGCATGGGCGGCGCTGCGTGCCTCCGAGAGCCAGGCGCGCAGCGCATCGCCCTGCACGCCGGTCAGCGTGAGCGTGGCGCGGTCGCCTTGCATGACGATGCGGCCCTGCTCGCCCAGCCGCTCGGTGGCCGACTTCAAGGCCACCGCCGCCTGACCCGGCGACACCGGCGCCGTGCCGCGCAGCGTCTTGCTCTCCGCCGCCAGGCGTTGCATCTGCTGCAATTGCGCGTCGAGGCGGTCGAGCTGTGCCGGCGCCTCGCGCAGCGTGCGCCAGGCCGGCTGTACCGCGATGGCCCACACCAGGTAGACACCGATCAGCGCCAGTGCGGCGCCGATCGCCAACCGCTCGCGCGGCGCGAAAGCGCGCCAGCGTTCGACGGCCTGGTCGCGCAAGCTCGCAAGCGCCGGCGGCACGGTGAAACCTGATCCATTCATGGCGCAAGCGCGCTGCTCGCGCGGCTGATCGTCACGCGGCCGTCGCCGCCGCTGTCGAGCTGCCACCCGGCGGGCTGGAGTCGAGCGCGGAACTCGTCGATCTGCGGCGGGCCCCAGCCGGTGATCGCGAGCGTGAGCTTGCCGCTTTCATAGCGCAGGTTGTCCACCGGTGGGCGGTCGGCCGGCCATGCGGTGGCGGCGGCTTGCAGCATCGGTTCGAAGTCGGTCTCGTTCGGCTTGCCGGCCCGCGCGCGAAGCGCCTGCACTTCGCGCTGTAGTTGCAGCGGCGCGTCGAGCACCGCACGCACGTTCGGGAAGGTCGTTTGCAGCAGGCTCACCATCGCTTGCTTCTTGCCGTTGATCGCGTCGCTCAGGTGCCAGGCCCACAGGTTGAGGCCGACGATGTGCGCGATCACCAGGGCTGCCAAGCCGATGCGGACCGGCCGCCACGACGGGCTGCGCCACTGCCGCATCGCGTCGCGAAACGCGCGCCGGCCGCGACTGCGCCGCGCCAGATCGAACTGGCGCAGGTTCCACAGCGTGCGCGCGGCCTGCAAGAGGCGCTGTGGCGTCGGCATCACGTTGACCGGCGCGCCCAGCCACTGCTCGGCTGCTGCCGCGGCACCGGGGGCCGCGCTCCAGCGGGTGCCCGGCGGCGCAGGCTGCGGGATCACCGCGCGCGCCAAGCCGCCGTGCAGGCGCATCGTGGCGACGCCGTCGGGGTGCGACCAGGTCAGCGCGATGCCCTGCGCCGCGCCGTTGCCCGGGTGGTCGTCGGTCTCGGCGAAGTGGCCGCTCGGCGGATCGTCGGGCCAGGCCGCCGGGACGACGCGATCGACGAACATGTGGGCGCGCTCCAGCGCCGCGAGCTCGCTGCGCAACCACGGCCGGTTGACCGCCGCGACCCAGGTCGGCTGGCCACCGCTGGCTTGCGGCGCCAGGGCGAAGTGGGTGGCCTCGGCGTCATCGAGCACGGCCTCTTCCAGCACGCCGGCCAGCGCGACCCGCAGTCGCGCGGCGGGCGCCTTGGGCAGCGTGATGCGGTGCCAGCTCACGTCGGTGTCCGCAAGCACCGCGACCACGGTGTCGGCTTTCGGCAGCAGCGACGCAGCGCATTGCCCGTGCGATTGCAGCACCAGCCCGTCGGGGCTCAGCGCGTAGCCGAACTCCTCGCCGGCGGCGCCGCCCCCGGACGCAGCGCTGTCCGCGCCGCCTGCGCGCAACCGGCTTCGGGGTGGGATCTGGATGACAAGAATCGACATGGGTTCGGCGAGCCGCGGCTCAGGCTAACGCGATTGTAGGCACCGGGTCATTGCAAACCTTAACAAATCAAGGACTTACGGCCCGTTGTTGTAGCGCGCCCGCAGCACGATCTGAGCCGCCGAAGCGAAGCACCTCTGCAAGTGTGCAGCGCGGGCGGCTCACCTCGCGCCTTCACTGCACAACTGCGCAGGTGCCTCGTTGCGGCGCGAGGCTCACCCGGTCGGCTCGCGGCTGTTCTCGCGCTGGCGCGACAGCGGCACGATCTCCAGCCCGCGCCGCTCGACCAGCGAGCTCTCGTCGAGCACCCGGTCGTCCAGGCGCAGCCGGCCGTGAATCTCGAAAAAGTTCGACGCGACCCCCACGCGCTGCGGGTCGGGCGTGATGCCGCCGGGCAGCTGCGCCTTGGCCTGCTCGAGGTTCTTGAACGGCGCGCGCTGGCGCACCTGCACCAGCCGCTCGGCGCTGCCAAGATCGAGCCCGTCGATCGCGGCGGCGATCACTTCGCGCGGCGCGGTGTTGAGGTTGACCGGCGTGCGCCGGGGCAGCAGCACCACATACGGCGCCATGCGGTTCAGTGCCTCGGCGTCGACGCCGAGCCAGCCGAGCTGCGCCACCGTCTGCGGCATCAGCGGCGGGTTGCGATTTCCCCCGGACCCGGGTGGTGCCGTGGCGTCCTGCAAGCCGGTCGCGATGCGCGCGGCGACGTCGCTTGCGACGCCGGCGCTGTCCAGCAGGCGCTGCAACAGGGCCAGCTCGGCGGGAATGACCTTGCCTCGATCGTCGAGCAGGTTGCGCAGGTTGTAGCGCGACTGCGCGTCGACGATGCTGCCGGAAAGAAACGCCTCCGGCCCCGAGTCGGTGTTGTCCTTGTCGGCGGCGAGAAAGGTCGACACCCGCGCCTCGGCCAGCGGCACCGCCCAGGGCTCGCCCAGGTGATCGACTTCGCCGCTGCTGCCCTTCTTGTCTTCGCGCAGGATCAGCCGCGCCCAATCGAGCGCGCCGGACAGAATCCACGCCGACTGCGTGCGGGCCCGCTCGGCCGCTTCGACTTGCACCGCCCGCCATTGCTGCCACACCATCGAAACCGCGAGCGTGGCCACCAGCGTGACGATGATCATCGCCATCAACAGTGCGGCGCCGCGCTGGTATCTCATGGCGATTGCGGCCCCAACGCGACATCGCGCGTGAGGCTGCCGTTCTCTCCACTGCCCTCGGCAAAACTCAGCACCAGCCGCATGCCCGAGGGCAGGGCCTGGCGCGGCGGGGCGCTGGCGCCGGGTGCGGGCGGTGCGAGGTCGCCGCTCGACTGGCAATTGCTCCAGGCGTTGCCGCGGAAACAGTACAGCTGCCATTGCGACACGCCGACCAGCGTGCGCAGCTGACCGGGCTCGACGCCCTGGAACTGCTGGCTGCTCAGCCAGCTGTCCTGCAGGTCGGCGCTGCCGGTGACGGCCGGCCCGGCCCAGCGCAGCAGGTTGGCGCCAGGCTGGGCAGCGTCCGCACCGGGGCGCAGTGACCACACGACCAGCTGCACACCCCCTTCGGCGCGGCGCGTCAGGCGCAGGCTCGCGCCGTCGAAGGTCAGTGCCGGCACGACGTTGCTGTCCTGCAGCGAGGCCAGGTCCTGTTCCCATTGCGCGATCACCGTGTTCAGCCGCAGCGTCCGCTCGAGCCGCGACTGGCTCGCCTCGCGCGTGCGAACGATGCCGTCGACGCCTCGCCACGCCATGATCGCGAGGATCGCCATGATCATCATCGCGACCAGCACCTCGACGAGGGTGAAACCGCGAGCGCTGCGTCGTGCGCTCATTGGCCGGAACTCGACAAGACGGTGGACAAGGTCAGCAACGGCTCGCCGGCCTCGTTGCTCAGGTTCGCGTCGACGCGCCGGAAGTTCGGATTCGGCGTCGGCCGGATCGACAGCTTGCCGCGGTAGTTGCGACCCAGCTGCTCGCAGGCGAAGTCGTTGTCGCCGACGCTCAGACGCTGGTGCGACAGCTTCAGCGCGGTGAGCTGGTTGTCGGCGCACCACTGCGCCTCGCTCACCGCGCTCAGCCGCTCGGCGTTGTTCGACAGGGCGCCGGCCGCCTTGATGCCGGCGCCGAGCGTGATCGCGACGATCGCCAGCGCAACCAGCACCTCGATCAGCGTGAAGCCGCTGGCAGTCTTGATTCGCGGGTTCATTCGCTGCTCACCGCGAACGGTCCGAGGCCATCGGTCGCCAAGCTCAGGTGCCGGTCTTCGAGGCTCAGCACGATGCGCTGCGCGCCGATCAGCGGCTCCGGTCCGAGCACCACGGCGCGGGCGCCGACCACTTCGGCGCTGACCCCCGGCGCGAGCCAATGCTGCGGCAACTGGTTTGATGGGGGCAGGCCGACGAAGCGGAAATCCGGCGCGTCGCTGCCGGCGACGTGCGGCTCCCAGCGCACCGCCAGGCCCGACGCACGCGCTTCGGCGCGCGCCGACTCGAGCAGCGCGGCCAAGCGCGCGCCCTCCTGCTCGAGCCGGGTCACCGACGGGTCACGCAACGCGAGGCTGGCCAGTCCCGACGCGATCGCGATCAGCGCGACCACGACCAGCAGTTCGATCAGGGTGAAGCCGGTGCTGCGGGACTTCATGGGAAACCGGCCGGGCGCGACGCGGGCGCGATGGGCTATTGCCAGGAACCGATGTCGGCGTTCTTGCCTTCGCCGCCGACGATGCCGTCGGCGCCGAAGCTGTAGACATCGATCTCGCCCTTCACGCCGGGGTTGGCGTACTGGTACGGATGGTGCCACGGGTCCTCGGGCAGTTTGTCGACGTAGGGTTTCCAGTTCGCCGGGATTGCGCCCACCGTCGGCTTGGCCACCAAGGCCTGCAGGCCTTGCTCGGCGCCCGGAAAGCGCTGGTTGTCGAGCTTGTAGAGCTTGAGTGCCTGCATCAGGTTGTTGACATCGGTGCGCGCCGCGGTCACGCGCGCATCGTCGGCGCGTTCGAGCACGTTGGGCACGATCAGCGCGGCGAGCACGCCGATGATGACCAGCACCACCATCAGTTCGATCAGGGTGAAGCCGCGCTGCCGCGGCAGCCGGTCGAGCGAGAGTCGGATCATGGGTTCAGTCCTGGCGGCATGGGTGCCGCGTCGATGGCGTTGAATGATAATCGTCGCATGCCGGCACGACTGTCCGCGTTTGTGATCTGGGCCCTGGTGGCTGCCAGCGCCACGTTCTGGGGCCTGCGCCTGCTGGTGCGCACGCCCGCGGCGCCGTTGCATGCGGTGTCGGTCGCGGACGCGCCTGCCGCCCGCGGCGACTTGACGCGTTTGCTCGGCGCGCCGCCGGTGGTCGCCAACGCCGCCGTCAGCGCGCCGGAGTTGAGCACGCGCTTTCGGCTCACCGGCGTGATGGCGCCCAAGCCACCCGGCACGTACGGTGTCGCGCTGATCGCGGTCGACGGCAAGCAGCCGCGCGCGTTCAGGGTCGGCACGCGGGTCGACGGCGAACTGGTGCTGCAATCGGTGAGCCTGCGCAGCGCGGCGATCGGCCCGGTGCAAGGCTCGCCCGCGGTGGTGCTGGAGCTGCCCCCGCTGGCGGCGCCCGCCACCGGCACCTTGGCTCCGGCGCCGGGACTGGCGCCGCCGCCCGCGCCACCGGTTGCGGTGCCGCCGCTGCCCGGCAGCTTTGTGCGCCCGCCGAGTCAGCCCGTGCCAGCGCAGTGACGCGCTGCCGGTGAGGCCGGCTCAGAACCCGCTCGCCGCGCCGTTCATCGGCCCGTTTTCCGAACCGCCGCTCCCGTTGCCGGCGTTCATCCCTGCGGGCAGGGTGGGCCCCGGGTCTTCGCCTTCGGCCACTTCGGTCAGCAGGGCGGCGGCGCTGCGAATCAGCGGCCAGGCGAGCGTGGCGCCGGTGCCGTCGGTGCTTTCCAGGCCAAGCTCGAGCAGGGCCGAGGCCTGGAACAGACCGAGCGCGTGATCGAGGCCCTGGTGGTTGTGGCTGCGGCAGTAGACGCAGTAGTCGGTGACCGCGGGCGCGATGCACGAGGCCACCATCAGCGCGGCGCAGGCCGGCATGCCGTCGGCGATGATCAGGTGTCGCTTGCTGCCGGCGACGAGCATGACGCCCACCATCACCGCGATTTCGAAGCCACCGAAGGCGGCCAGCACCTCGACCGGATCGGCCACGTCCTTGTGCCGGGTCTGCGCGGCCTGCAAGATCGCCTGAAGGTGTTCGAACTCTTCCTCCTTCATCGTCGGGCCGGCGAACACCAGTTCGCGCACGTGGGTGCCGGCCAGGCGCGACAGCACCAGGGCCGAGCTCTCGACCGACCCCACGCCGATGCCGGCGCATGCGACCACGTTGCCGGGCAAGGCGTCACCGATTTCCATGCCGGCGCGAATCGCGGCATGGGCCTGGTCGAGCGACATCGCCGAGGTGACCCGCGCATTGCGCGTGCCGTGCGCGATCTTGCGCGCGAGCAGCCTCGCGTGCGGCGCGACCGCCTCGGCGACACCGCAGTCGACGACCGACATTTCCAGTCCCTGGATGCGCGCGAACACCGACACCGGCAATTGCGAAGTGAGCAGGCTGTGCACGAGCTTTGCCGTGGGCTGCCGTTCGGCCGCACCGACGCCGTCGACCGCGAGACCGTGGTCGGCGGCGAAGAGCGCGAGCTGCGGTGCGCGAAAGCGCGGCTTGAGCGTGTTCTGGATTAGCCCCAGGCGCACCGCCAGCGGCTCCAGCTCCCCCAGTTCACCGGTGGTCTGGCTGCGCCGCTTGAGCTTGTCGCGCAGCGCCTGCTCGAGCAGGGGATTGGACGTCGGGACGATCAGCGAGCGATTGACGGACATGGGGGCCTGTGTGCGAGGTCGAAAGCCGAGGCGGCGCAGGCGAGGGCGCCCGCTGAGCGCCGATTGTGGGCCCGCGAGCGCGTGGCGCGCAAATGCGAGCGCCCACGCGCTCGCGCCGTAACGAGGCACCTGCGCAGCTGTGCAGTGAAGGCGCGAGGTGAGCCGCCTGCGCTGCACACTTGCAGAGGTGCCTCGCTCCGGCGGCTCAGCGCAGGAACAGCCGGTACACCGGGTTGTCGGTCTCGTCCTCGCACGGATAGGCGAGGGTGGCGAGGAATTCGCGGAACGCCTGCTTGTCTTCGCGCGGCACCTGGATGCCCACCAGGATGCGGCCGTAGTCGGCGCCCTGGTTGCGGTAGTGAAACAGGCTGATGTTCCAGCCCGGGTGCATGCTGGAGAGGAAACGCATCAGGGCCCCCGGCCGCTCGGGGAAGACGAAGCGATACAGGCGCTCGTCGCGGGCCAGTTCGCTGCGTCCGCCGACCATGTGGCGCACGTGCTGCTTGGCCAGCTCGTCGTGCGTCAGGTCGATCGTCGCGAAGCCGTGACGGATGAAGTTGCGCGCGATCTTTTCCGACTCGCCGCGGTTCGACGTGGCGACACCGACGAACACATGGGCCTGCGTTGCATCGGAGATGCGGTAGTTGAACTCGGTCACCGAGCGCGGCCCGAGCAGCGCGCAAAAGCGCTTGAAGCTGCCGCGCTCCTCGGGGATCGTCACGGCGAACACCGCCTCGCGTTCCTCGCCGACCTCGGCCCGCTCGGCGACGAAGCGCAGCCGGTCGAAGTTCATGTTGGCGCCGCAGGTGATCGCGACGAACGTCTGGCCCTTCGGCTTGTGCTGCTCGACGTACTGCTTGACCGCGGCCACGCCGAGCGCACCGGCCGGCTCGAGGATGCTGCGGGTGTCCTGGAACACGTCCTTGATCGCGGCGCAGACCGCGTCAGTGTCGACGACGATGAAGTCGTCGACCAGCTCGCGCGTCAGGCGAAACGTTTCGACGCCCACCATCTTGACGGCGGTGCCATCGGAAAAGAGGCCCACGTCGTTGAGCTGCACGCGCTTGCCCGCCTTCACCGAACGCACCATCGCGTCGGAGTCGCTGGTCTGCACGCCGATGACCTTGATCTCCGGGCGCACCGCCTTGATGTAGGCCGCGACGCCCGAGATCAATCCGCCCCCGCCGATGGCGACGAACACCGCGTCGATCGGGCCTTGATGCTGGCGCAGGATCTCCATCGCGATCGTGCCCTGGCCGGCGATCACGTCCGGATCGTCGAAAGGATGGACGAAGGTCAGCCCGTGCTGCTGCTCGAGTTCGAGCGCGTGCAGGTAGGCATCGGAATAGCTGTCGCCGTGCAGTACCACCTCGCCGCCCAGCGAGCGAACCGCGTCGATCTTCAGCTTCGGGGTGGTGACCGGCATCACGATCATCGCCTTGCACCCGAGCCGCTTGGCACCCAGCGCCACGCCCTGCGCATGGTTGCCGGCCGACGCGCAGATCACGCCGCGCTGCAGCTGCTCGGGCGACAGGTGCGCCATCTTGTTGTAGGCGCCGCGAAGCTTGAAGCTGAACACCGGCTGGGTGTCTTCACGCTTGAGAAGCACCTGGTTGGAAAGTCGCTTCGACAGGCTGCGCGCGGCTTCGAGCGGCGTCTCCAGCGCGACGTCGTAGACGCGCGCGGTGAGGATGCGTTGTAGGTAGCTCGCGAGCGTCAGGGCCTCGCCGCCTTCGGATGGTGGGCTCTTCTTGCGGCGCTTCCCGGGGCCTGGTTGGCCGGCCATGTGGGTCTCCTGCGGGCGTTGTATTTTGCGGCGCCGCATCATACGTCACGGCCGGGTGCGCCCCGGGTCGGCGGCGCGCAAGAAAAAAGCCCAAGGCATTGCTGCCTTGGGCTGAATCCACCAATGGAGGGAGGTGGAGGAGACAATCGAGCGGAGCACGAGCGGATGACGCCTTCGAGCTCCTGATGCAACGCAGTGTAGTCGGTACTTTGCTGCACTGCAATATCGTGTCGCGAATCTCTTGAGTCAACGAAGGGCTCCCGAGTTGACTCAACCCCCTCGGGGGGCCTGACGCAAAGCGGCAGGTCTGGGGGCGCGCTCTAGACGCCCGCGTCGAATTTTCTCGGCCGCATTGCACAATCGGCCTCGATTGGCACAGGAATCGAACATGGAATGCACTGTCAACTGGATTCCCGCCTCGGGCATGGGCTTCGTCGCCGAAACTGGCAGCGGCCATCTGCTCGCGATGGATGGCGCGCCCGATGGGGGTGGCCGCAACCTCGCGCCGCGGCCGATGGAAACGGTGCTCGCCGGCACCGCCGGTTGCACGGCCTACGACGTGGTGCTGATCCTCAAGCGCGGCCGGCAAGACGTGTCCGGCTGCCAGGTGAAGGTGACGTCGGAGCGCGCGGCGGTCGACCCCAAGGTCTTCACCCGCATCCACATGCATTTCGTGGTGACGGGCAAGGAGCTGGCCGAGGCCGCGGTCGCACGAGCAATCCAGTTGTCGCACGAGAAGTACTGCTCGGCGAGCATCATGCTCGGCAAGACCGCCGACATCAGCACCAGCTTCGAGATCGTGCCGACCTGATCGCCGATCAGATGTAGTGCGCGGTGGTCGTCATGACCTTCGCCGCGGCGCGCATCGCCCAGCGCACGGGCGCCGGAAGTTCGGTGGCGCCGGCCTGCTGCGCCGCGTTCGCGTGGCGCGCTTCGTCGTCCTTCATCTGCCGCACGATCGCCTGCGAGCGCAGATCGGCGGGTGGAAGCGAGCTCAGGTGGGCTTCCAGGTGCTGCTCCACCTGCCGCTCGGTTTCGACGACGAAACCGAGGCTCGTCGCATCGCCGGTGCGACCGGCGAGCAGTCCGATGCCGAACGCGCCGGCGTACCACAAGGGGTTGAGCCAGCTCATGTGCGCGCCGAGTTCATCCAGCCGCTGCTGGGTCCAGGCGAGGTGATCGGTTTCGTCGCGGGCGGCATTCTCGAAGTGGCGCTTGAGGGCCGGGTCGCGCGTGCTCAGCGCCTGCGCGTGGTAGAGCGCCTGCGCACACACTTCGCCGACGTGATTGACGCGCATCAAGGCGCCGGCATGGCGGCGGGCTTGGTCGTCGAGCGCTGCGTCGGCCGCGTCGGCGCTCGGACAGGCGCGGGAGGCATGGTTCGCACCGGTCAGTGTGCGAAGCGCGTTGTCGGCAGTCACGAGAAGCTGGTCGATCATGGTCGGTACGGAAATGGCTTGCCTGCCGAGGATAGCGCCACGGCGAATCACCGAAGTCGAGATGGGAAACAGGACGCCTGTGCACGCGCGACCGGCTCGTTGTGCACAGACAACATAAAGGCCTTTTTCCTTCGCCAATCCTTGGCAATCGGTGAAGGCGTCTGGTGCAATACACGCAACTTCCGCTGAGGGGGTTTGGCCTGATTCAGCCCCTGATAGGGGTGCACGTGATCGGGACCTCTTGTTCAACCTAGGAGATAGTTGCAATGAAAAAATCTCTGCTCGCTCTCGCCGCGCTGGCTGCAGTTTCCGGCACCGCGTTTGCACAGTCCAGTGTCACGCTCTACGGTCGTGTCGCGCTCGGTGTCGAGAAGTTCTCGAACACCGCGGCGGTCATCAATGCCCAGAACGGTATCAGCCAGCTCGGCTTCAAGGGCACGGAAGATCTCGGCGGCGGCTTGAAGGCCTACTTCGACATCCGTCACCGCTTCTCGCCGGAGTCGGGCGGTCTGGACGGTACCAACAATGGTCGCCCGTTCTGGCAATCGGTGTCCAAGGTCGGTCTGTCGGGTTCGTTCGGTTCGGTCGACATCGGCCGCCAACTGACCGCGCTGGAAGGCCCGATCAACCTGTCTGACCCGTGGGGGACGGAAACCGTGGCGTCGGTGGCCAACCTGGCTGCTGGTTATTCGACCGATGCAACCAGCGTTGCATCACCTGCAGCAAAGACGGGTGACAACGGCGGCCTGGGTCGCACCGACGTGATCGCGTACAACACGCCGAACCTGAGCGGCTTCTCCGCTACCGTGAACGTCGGTCCTAAGCGCACCGGGGTGTCGGGCACCCAAGTGACTCGCCCCAACAACTTCTACAGCCTGTGGGGCCAGTACGCTGCCGGCCCGATCTTCGTGGGTGCCGGCACGGAAAAGAACCGTGTAGGCGACAAGAACACCGCGATCCTCGGTTCCTACGACTTCGGCATGGCCAAGGTCATGGCGGGCTACGCAACGGTCGACCTCCTGGACGTTGCTGGCCCGACCGGCAAGAACTGGAACGTCGGCGTGACCGCCCCGTTCGGCGCGCTGGTGGCGAAGGTGGGCTACAACACGTCCAAGGCTGAAGGCTCCGCTATCAAGACCAAGAAGGGTGCTGCCGGCGTGGAGTACAACCTGTCCAAGCGCACCTACCTGTACACCGGCTATGCCAGGATGACGCAAACGTCGGTCACCGCGGCCAAGTCGGCGTTCGACGCGGGTATCAGCCACTCGTTCTGATCGAACACCGGTCTTCGGACTGGCTGCAAAGGGCCACCTTCGGGTGGCCCTTTTTTCTGCGCGCTGCTCGCACGGTATCGTGTAAGCCCTGTCGGGAGTTTCCCCTTTGACGCGCGGCATGTGATTTGCTCAGATAGCGCCTTGTCGACTTCGACATCGCTGGCCGATCCATCCGCTTGGCCAGCCAGTCGCTCGAGACGGCCGCGAATGACCTCGCGCCGCTTTCGCACAGGCACTCCACCCATGCTCGCCTTCATCCTTCGCCGTCTCGCGCAAGCCGTGATCGTCATGCTCACGGTGGCCTTCATCGCGTTCATGCTGTTCCAGTATGTCGGCGACCCGGTCACCAACCTGCTCGGCCAGGACGCGACGCCGGTGCAGCGCGCGCAGTTGCGAACCGATCTGGGTCTCGACCAGCCGTTTCCGGTGCAGTTCGCCCGCTTTGTCGGCAACGCGGTTTCCGGCGAATTCGGTTTGAGCCTGCGCCAGGGTCGGCGCGTTTCGTCGCTGATCGCGGAGCGGCTGCCGGCGACGCTGGAGTTGTCGTTCACCGCCGCCGTCATCGCACTGGTCTTCGGCATCCCGATGGGCGTGTACGCCGCGCTGCGGCGCGGCCGTTTCGCCTCGCAGGTGTTGATGACGCTGTCGCTGCTCGGCGTGTCGTTGCCGACCTTCCTGATCGGCATCCTGCTGATCCTGGTGTTCGCGGTGATCCTGAAGTGGCTGCCGAGTTTCGGCCGCGGCGAGGTGGTCGCGCTCGGTTCATGGACCACCGGGTTCCTCACGGTCGATGGTTGGCGCCACCTGATCCTGCCCGGCATCACCCTCGCGGTGTTCCAGCTCACGCTGATCATGCGGCTGGTGCGCGCCGAGATGCTCGAGGTGCTGCGCGCGGACTACATCAAGTTCGCGCGGGCGCGCGGGCTGCCGAACCGGTCGGTGTACTTCGGCCACGCGTTGAAGAACACGATGGTGCCGGTGATCACCATCACTGGGCTGCAACTCGGTTCGCTGATCGCCTTCGCGATCATCACCGAGACGGTGTTCCAGTGGCCCGGCATGGGGCTGCTGTTCATCCAGGCGGTGCAGTTCGCCGACATCCCGGTGATGGCCGCCTACCTCTGCCTGATCGCATTGATCTTCGTGCTGATCAATCTGGCGGTCGATCTGCTGTACTTCGCCGTCGATCCACGGCTGCGGATCGAAAAGGCCACAGGAGCCCATTGATGCTGCAAGCAACCGACCCCAAGCGCAGCGGTGTCTACCAGCGACTCGCCGGATGGCACGGCGAGTTGACGGCCTTTCGGCGTGACCTGCATGCGCACCCGGAACTGGGATTCGAGGAAGTGCGCACGGCGGGCCGCATCGCCGAAGCGCTGAAGCTGTGCGGCGTCGACGAGGTGCACACCGGCATCGGCAAGACCGGTGTGGTCGGCGTCATCCGCGGCGCGAAATCGGGTTCGGGCCGGATGACGGGGCTGCGCGCCGACATGGACGCGCTGCCGATGCGCGAAGAGAACGATTTTTCATGGCGCTCGTCGACGCAGGGGCTGATGCACGGCTGCGGCCATGACGGCCACACCGCGATGCTGGTCGGCACGGCGCGCTACCTCGCGCAGTCGCGCCAGTTCGACGGCGCCGCGGTGCTGATCTTCCAGCCCGGCGAAGAGGGTTACGCGGGCGCGAAGGCGATGATCGACGACGGCCTGTTCGATCGCTTCCCGGTCGACGCCGTCTACGCGATGCACAACTGGCCGAGCCTGCCGCCCGGCGTGATCGGCCTGAACAGCGGCGCCATGATGGCGGCGGCCGATCGCTTCGAGATCACCATCCACGGCCGCGGCGGGCACGGGGCGCACCCCTACATGACGATCGATCCGGTGCTCGTCGCCGGGCACATCATCACCGCCGCGCAAAGCCTGGTCGCGCGCAACGTGAACCCGCTGGACAGCGCGGTCGTCAGCCTGTGCGCGATGCAGGCCGGCGATCTCGGCGCGTTCAGCGTGATCCCGCGCCAGGCGCAACTGATCGGCACCGCACGCAGCTTCAAGCGCGAGGTGCAGCAGATGATCGAAGAGCGGCTCGGCCGGATGGTCGAATCGGTGGCGCTGGGCTTCGGCGCGACGGCGCGGCTCGACTACCACCGCATGTATCCGGCGACGATCAACACGCCGCAGGAGGCGCGGTTCGCCGGCGATGTCGCCGCGTCGCTGGTCGGCGAGGACAAGGTCGTGCGCGACCTGCCGCCGAGCATGGGCGCAGAGGACTTCTCGTTCATGCTGCAGTCCCGGCCCGGCGCCTACCTGCGCATCGGCCAGGGCGGTGAGGGCGGCTGCTTCCTGCACAGCACGCGCTACGACTTCAACGACGACATCCTGCCGCTCGGCGCGGCGTTCATGGCGTCGTTGGCCGAACAGGCGATGCCGCTGTGAGCTGCGCCAACGAAATAGTCAACCAACAAGGAGAAAACAATGAAGCTTCGACCTTCCTTGCTCTGCGCCGCGCTCGCGCTCGCGTGTGGCATCGGTCAGGCCGTGACGCTGCGTGTCGCCGACCTCGGGGACATCACGTCGATGGACCCGCATTCGTTCAACGAGACGCTGCAGCTGAGTTTCACCGGCAGCATCTACGAAGCGCTGGTCGGGCGCGCGAAGAACATGGCGCTGGCTCCGGCGCTGGCCACCAAGTGGACCAAGCTCTCGCCGACCGTGTGGCGCTTCGATCTGCGGCGCGGCGTCAGCTTCCACGACGGCACGCCGTTCACCGCCGACGACGTGGTGTTCACCTTCAAGCGCGCGGCCGGTGACGGCTCCGACATGAAGGGCTACACCTCGCCGATCAAGGAAGTGCGCAAGGTTGACGAGCACACGGTCGACATCGAAACGATCGCGCCCTTCGCGATCCTGCCCGACACGCTCACGAGCCTCTACATCATGAGCAAGAAGTGGTGCGAGGAGAACAAGGCCGAGCGGCCGGTCGACAAGCGCAAGGGCATCGAGAACACCGCGTCGTTCAAGTCCAACGGCACCGGGCCGTACCGGCTGAAGGAGCGCCAGCCGTCGACCCGCACGGTGATCGTGCGCAACTTCAACTACTGGGACAAGGTCGAGGGCAACGTCGACGAGGTCGTCTTCACACCGATCGGCAACGACGCGACCCGCGTCGCCGCGCTGCTGTCGGGCGAGGTCGACGTGATGGAGCCGGTGCCGCTGCAGGACATCGAACGCATCAAGAGCGCCGCCAAGTTCAACGTGCTGCAGGGGCCCGAACTGCGCACCATCTTCCTCGGCATGGACCAGAGGCGCGACGAGCTGCTGTTCAGCAGCGTCAAGGGCAAGAACCCGTTCAAGGACCGGCGTGTTCGGCAGGCCTTCTACCAGGGCATCGACGTCGAGGCGATCAAGTCGCGTGTGATGCGCAACGCGGCGACGCCGACGGCGCTGATGGTCGGCCCCGGCGTGCGCGGCTTCCAGCCGGACATGAACAAGCGCCTGCCGTACGACGTCGAGGCGGCGAAGAAGCTGCTCGCCGAAGCCGGTTATCCGAGCGGCTTCGAGCTCGGCATGAACTGCCCCAACGATCGTTACGTCAACGACGGCGCGATCTGCCAGGCAGTCGCGGCGAACCTCGCGCGCATCGGCATCAAGGTGAACCTGCAGACCGAGTCGAAGGCCACCTACTTCCCGAAGATCCTGCGGCGCGACACGAGCTTCTACCTGCTCGGCTGGACACCCAGCACCACCGACGCCCACGATGCGATGGTCAACCTGATGGCCTCCCCCACCGACAAGGGCCAGGGGCAGTTCAACCTCGGCTGGTACAGCAATCCGAAGTTCGATGAGCTGGCCTTGAAGGTCCAGTCGGAGACCGATGACAAGAAGCGCAACGACGCCATCCGCGAAGCCTTCAAGATCCATCAGGACGATGTGGGCCACATCCCCCTGCACCAGCAGGCGCTGGCTTGGGGCGTGAGCAACAAGGTGAGCCTCGTGCAGTTGCCCGACAACCGCATGTTCTTCAAATGGATCACGCTGAAGTCAGCGCTGTGACGCCGTCGCCGGCGCTCGCCGACGCTGCCGTCGTGCCGGCGCCGCGCGGCCTGCGGCGGTTTCGCGACGGCGACGTGTGGCACAGCTTCACCCATTCGCCGACGGCGATGATCGCTGCGCTGGTCGCGTTCGTGTGCATCTTCTGCGCGCTGTTCGCCAACGTCGTGGCGCCGCACGACACGCAGAACCTCGCGACACTCGAGCTCGCCGACGCGCGCCTTCCGCCGGCCTGGAGCGCCGAAGGCAAGCGCAGCTACCTGCTCGGCACCGACGACCAGGGCCGCGACATCCTGTCGGCGCTGATGTACGGCACGCGCATCTCGCTGTTCGTCGGCGTGGCGTCGGTGCTGTTGTCGATGCTGGTCGGCGTGTCGCTGGGGCTGCTGTCGGGCTTCGCCGGCGGCAAGACCGACGCCTTCATCATGCGCATCTGCGACGTGATGCTGTCATTCCCGTCGATCCTCATCGCGCTGCTGATCGACGGCGTCGGCCGGGCGCTGTTCCCGAACGCGCACGACACGCTGGCGTTCGCCGTGCTCATCATCGCGATCTCGCTGACCGGCTGGGTCCAATACGCGCGCACGGTGCGCGGCTCGACGCTGGTGGAGCGCAACAAGGAATACGTGCAGGCGGCGCGGGTCATCGGTGTCTCGTCGCTGCGCATCATGCGCCGCCATGTGCTGCCCAATGTGATGGGGCCGGTGTTGGTGCTCGCGACGATCCAGGTGGCCACCGCGATCATCATCGAGGCGACCTTGTCGTTCCTCGGCGTGGGCGTGCCGCCGACCTCGCCGTCGCTGGGCACCTTGATCCGCGTCGGCAACGACTTCCTGTTCTCCGGCGAATGGTGGATCACGATCTTCCCGGGCGCGGTGCTGGTGCTGATCGCCCTGAGCGTGAACCTGCTCGGCGACTGGCTGCGTGACGCGCTGAACCCCCGCTTGCGTTGACCCCTGAATGACCGCCCCCCTGCTCGAAGTCCGCCATCTGCGCGTTGAATTCCCCACCCGTCACGGCACGCTGCTCGCGCTCGACGACATCTCGTTCGACATCGCACCGGGCGAAATCCTCGGCGTCGTCGGCGAATCGGGCGCCGGCAAGTCGCTGACCGGCGCGGCCATCATCGGCCTGCTCGACCCGCCGGGCCGGGTGGCCGGCGGCGAGATCCGCTTCGAGGGACGGCGCATCGACAACCTGCCCTACGAGGAGATGCGCAAGGTCCGCGGCCGCAGCATCGGCGCGATCTTCCAGGACCCGCTGACTTCGCTGAACCCGCTGTACACGATCGGCCAGCAACTCGTCGAGACGATCCAGACCCACCTCGACGTCGGCGCTGCCGAAGCGCGCCAACGGGCGATCCGCCTGCTCGAGGAGACCGGCATCCAGGCGGCGGGCCAGCGCATCGACCAGTACCCGCACCAGTTCTCCGGCGGCATGCGCCAGCGCGTCGTGATCGCGCTCGCGCTCGCCGCCGAGCCCAAGCTGATCGTCGCCGACGAGCCGACGACGGCGCTGGACGTGTCGATCCAGGCGCAGATCATTTCGCTGCTCAAGCGGCTGTGCAACGATCATGGCGCCGCGGTGATGCTGGTCACGCACGACATGGGCGTGATCGCCGAGACCTGCGACCGCGTGGCGGTGATGTACGCCGGCCGCATCGCCGAAATCGGCCCGGTGCACGACGTGATCCATGCCCCGGCGCACCCCTACACCGTCGGCCTGATGGGTTCGATCCCCGCGATGGACGAAGACCGCGAACGCCTCTTGCAGATCGACGGCGCGATGCCGCGCCTGACGGCGATACCTCGCGGCTGCGCCTTCCATCCGCGTTGCCCGCATGCCTTCGACCGCTGCCGCGTCGAACGGCCTGACCTGCTGGCGGCCGGCGCCACGCGAGCGGCGTGCTGGCTGCACGACGTCTCCGTCAAGGCGGCCGCATGAACGCGCCGGTGGCGCCGCTCGTCGAGGTGACCGACCTCGCCAAGACCTTCAACGTGTCCGCACCGTGGCTGAACCGCGTCGTCGAGCGCAAGCCGAAGCAGTTCGTTCACGCGGTCGATGGCGTGAGCTTCTCGATCGAACGCGGCAAGACGCTCGCGCTGGTCGGCGAGTCGGGCTGCGGCAAGAGCACTGTCGCGCGCTTGCTCGTGGGCTTGTACGCGCCGACTGCGGGCGACGTCGCGTTCGACGGCAAGAATGTCACCCGCGCCTTGGCGGGCACGCACGCGGCGGCGCTGCGCCGGCGCATGCAGATGATCTTCCAGGACCCCTACGCGAGCCTGAACCCGCGCTGGAAGGTGCTCGATATCGTCGCCGAGCCGCTGACCGAGCATGGTCTGGTTCCCAACAAGAACGAGCTGAAGTCACGGGTCGGCGAACTGCTCGAGTCGGTCGGACTCACCGCCGCCGACATGGAAAAGTTTCCGCACCAGTTCTCCGGCGGCCAGCGGCAGCGCATCTCGATCGCGCGCGCGCTTGCCACCCAGCCGGAGTTCCTCGTCTGCGATGAGCCCACGTCGGCGCTCGACGTCTCGGTGCAGGCGCAGGTGCTCAACATCATGAAGGACCTGCAGCGCAAGCAGGGCCTGACCTATCTCTTCATTTCGCACAACCTGGCGGTGGTGCGCCATGTCAGCGACCAGGTCGGCGTGATGTACCTCGGGCGGCTGGTCGAGCTCGCCGACAAGGCGGTCCTGTTCGCGCAGCCGCGCCATCCCTACACGCGCATGCTGCTCGACGCGATCCCCGACATCCACATGAGCGGGCGCGCGCGCACACCGGTGCAAGGCGAGGTGCCGAATCCGCTACAGCCGCCGAGCGGCTGCTCCTTCCATCCGCGCTGTCCGCACGCGAACGCGCGCTGCAAGGTGGAGCGCCCGGCATTGCTCAGCATCCAGGGCGTTCGCGTGGCTTGTCACGCGGTCGAGGAGGGGCGGATCTGAGCGAAGGTGGTTTCAGTCCTTCGACAAGCTCAGGATGATCGGCGCCTTCGACAGGCTCAGTCGGCCGGCAGCAGGTGCTCGCCGCGGAACAGGTCACCCGGCAGCTCGCGCTCGCGGATCAGCCAGGCGTTCGAACCTGCGACCATGACCTCGGCGGCGCGGCCGCGGCTGTTGTAGTTGCTCGCCATGCTCATGCAGTAGGCACCGGCCGACAACACGGCCAGCATGTCCCCCGCCTGCACCGCGAGTGCGCGGTCGCGACCGAGCCAATCCCCCGACTCGCACACCGGGCCGACCACGTCGAAGGTCATCGGCGGCGCGTCGCGCAGCGTGCACGGCACGATGCCCATCCACGCGCCGTACATCGCCGGTCGCGCGACGTCGTTCATCGCGGCGTCGACGACGCAGAAGTTCTTGTCTTCGCCCGGCTTGAGATGGAGCACTTCGCTGACCAGAACCCCGGCATTGCCCACCAGCGAGCGGCCGGGTTCGAGCAGGATCTTGCGCTGCCCGTGGCCCCGTGCATCGATGCGCGCGAGCATCGCGGCGACCAGTGCGTCGGCGGACGGGGGCTGCTCATCGGTGTAGCGGATCCCCAGGCCGCCGCCCAGATCGAGGTGATGCAGCCGAATGCCGTGCGACTCCACCGCTTCCACCAGATCGAGCACGCGGTCCAGTGCGTCGAGGTAGGGTCGGGCTTCGGTGATCTGCGAGCCGATGTGGCAGTCGATCCCGACGATCTCGATGCCCGCGAGGGTCGTGGCGTGCCGGTAGACATCAACGGCGCTCGCGTGCGCGATGCCGAACTTGTTGCCCTTCAAGCCGGTGGAAATGTACGGGTGCGTCAGTGCATCGACATCGGGGTTCACGCGCAGGCTCACCCGCGCCGTGCGACCGGCTTGCGACGCCACCGACGACAGCAGGTCGAGCTCGGACTCACTCTCCACGTTGAAGCACATCACGCCGACCTCCAGCGCGCGCTGCATTTCGGCGCGGGTCTTGCCGACGCCGGAGAACACGACCTTGTTCGGATCGATTCCGGCGGCGAGTACTCGCTCCAGCTCGCCACCCGACACGATGTCGAACCCGCACTCGGCCCGGTCGAACGCCTGCAACACCGCGAGGCTCGAATTCGCCTTCATCGCATAGCAGACGAGGTGGTCGCGGCCGGCGAGCGCACGCTGGTAGGCGCCCAGTGCCGCCAACATGGCCGTGCGCGAATAGACGAACAGCGGGGTGCCGAAGCGGCGGGCGAGTTCGGCGAGCGAGCAGTCGTCGATGAACAGCGTGTCGCCGCGGTAGGCGACATGCGGTGAGCCGGGCAAGGTCATTTGGAAGCGGAAGACGCAGACGAAGCAGCAGCGGAGGGGGCAGGCGCGGACTTGGCCAGCGTGAGCGGCCCCTTTTGACCGCACCCGGAGACGAGCCAAAGCGCCGCGAACAAAGAACCTGCGGCCGTCATCGTGACGACCCGGCGGGCTAAACTGTGCGAGCGCTTCAACATCGCTTCGATTCTACCGACCATGCCCGCCCCGATCGCCCCGACGCCGCTGACCGACAGCGAATACCACGCCAAGGCCAGCGCGGTGCTGGCCAGCGTCGAAGCCGCGGTGGATCGCTTCCTGCAAGACGACGTGGTCGACATCGACACCCACCGCACCGGCGGCCTGCTCGAGCTGAGCTTTCCCAACGGCAGCATGATCGTGCTGAACACGCAGCCGCCGTTGCACGAACTGTGGATGGCCGCGCGGGCCGGCGGCTTCCACTTCAAGCACGTCGGCGGCCGCTGGCTCGACAGGGACGGGCGCGAATTCTTCGACGCGCTGTCGGCCTGCGCCAGCGCACAGGCAGGGGCTGCGCTGAAATTCGCGTGCCCCGCCTGATCAGCGCTTGAACAGGTCGAGGATGCTCTTGCGCTCGTCTTCGCTGGGTGCGGTCGGCAGCTTGTCTTCGAGGCCGACGCTGGCGACGCCGGTGCCGTGGGTGTACTCCTCGTAGTACCACTCGCCGTTGAGGCTCACCACGCCCTCGGGTGCGGGCGGCTCCTCCACCGGCGAGGTCTTCAGCGCGAACTTCATGAACTCGATCCAGATCGGCAACGACAGGCCACCGCCCGTTTCGCGGTCGCCCAGCTTGCGCGGGTTGTCGTAGCCCATCCAGACGACCGCCACGACGCTGCGCTGGAAGCCCGCGAACCAGGCGTCCATCGAGTCGTTGGTGGTGCCGGTCTTGCCGTAGATGTCGGGCCGCTTGAGCGTGGCCTGAGCCGGCGCGGCGGTGCCCGAGCGCGTCACCTCTTGCAGCAGACTCGTCATCACGAAGGCGTTGCGCGGGTCCAGCGTGCGCAGCGATTCATCGAGCACCGGCGGCTTGGGCTCGCTCAGCACGCGGCCTTTCGAATCGGTGAGCTTGCTGATCAGGAACGGGTTCAGACGGTAGCCGCCGTTGGCGAACACCGAGTAGGCCGACGCCATCTGCAGCGGCGTGACCGAGCCCGCGCCGAGCGCCATCGTCAGGTAGGCCGGATGCTTCTCCGCATCGAAGCCGAAGCGCGTGACCCACTCCTGCGCGTACGGCGCGCCGATCGACTGCAGGATGCGGATCGAAATCATGTTCTTCGACTTGGCCAGGCCGCGCCGCAGCGACATCGGGCCTTCGAACTTGCCGTCGTAGTTTTTCGGCTCCCAGGGCTGGCTGCCGGTCGAGCCGGCGTCGAAGAACAGCGGCGCGTCGTTGATCACCGTGGCCGGCGTGAAGCCCTTTTCGAGCGCGGCCGAATAGATGAACGGCTTGAAGCTCGAGCCCGGCTGGCGCCAGGCCTGGGTGACGTGATTGAACTTGTTCTTCGCGTAGTCGAAGCCGCCGACGAGCGCGCGCACCGCACCGGTCTGCGGGTCCATCGCGACGAAGGCGCCTTCGACCTCGGGCAACTGGGTGATGGTCCAGTCGCCCTTGGCGCTCTTGACGACACGGATCACCGCGCCGGCGCGAATCTGCGTCTTCGGGTTGGCCTTGTCCGACAGGCCCGAGGTGGCGGGCCTGAGTCCCTCGCCGGTGATGGTGACGGTCTCGCCGCTTTGCAAGACCGCCACCACCTTCTTCGGGCCCGCCTCCAGCGCGACTGCGGCCTTCAACTCGTCGTTGTCGGGGTGGTCCACCAGCGCCTCGGCGATGCGCGCATCGACCTCGCGCGGGTTGGCCGGCAGGTCGATGTAGTCCTCGGGCCCGCGATAGACCTGGCGCCGCTCGAAGTCCATGATGCCCTTGCGCAGCGCGCGATAGGCCACCATCTGCTCGGCCGCGTTGATGGTCAGCACGACGTTCAGCCCGCGCGTGTAGGCCTCGTCGCCGTACTGGCTGAAGATGAGCTGGCGCGCCGCTTCGGCGACGTATTCGGCATGGACGGGAACTTCGGAAGGCGCGCGGTACTTCAATGGTTGGCGCCGCGCCTCGTCGTGCTGCTCGGGCGTGATGAAGCCGTTGTCGAGCATGCGGTCGATGATGTAGAGCTGGCGAACGGTGGCGCGCCTGGGGTTGGCGATCGGGTTGTAGGCCGACGGCGCCTTCGGCAAGCCGGCGAGCATGGCGGCCTCGGCGAGGCTGATGTCCTTCAGCGGCTTGCCGAAGTAGATCTCGCTCGCCGATGCGAAGCCGTAGGCGCGTTGGCCGAGGTAGATCTGGTTCATGTAGATCTCGAGGATCTGCTCCTTGCTGAGCTGGCTCTCGATCTTCAACGCGAGCAGGATCTCGTAGATCTTGCGGGTGAAGGTCTTCTCGGTCGACAGGTAGAAGTTGCGCGCGACCTGCATCGTGATGGTCGATGCGCCCTGGCTGCGCGACTCGCCGAAGTTGGCCAGTCCGGCGCGCAACACACCGAGGTAGTCGACACCACCGTGGTGGTAGAAGCGCGCGTCCTCAATGGCCAGCACCGCGTCTTGCATGACCTTCGGAATCTGGGCGATGGGCGTGAAGTTGCGGCGCTCCTCGCCGAACTCGCCGACCAGCACGCCGTCGCTGGAGAGGATGCGCATCGGCAGCTTCGGCCGGTAGTCGGTGAGCCCGCTGATCGCCGGCAGGTTCGGGTAGGCGACCGCGAGCGCGATTGCCGCCATCATCAGCACCGACAGGAACGCCGCGGCGGCCAGGCCGAGCAGCGACGTCGCGATGCCGAGCAGCCATCGGGCCCAGGGGGGAAGTGATGTGGCGGCCCTTCGTGGTGAAGAATCGCTGGCGGGCCGATCGGCGTCGCGCTCGGGTGGGCTCATGGGTCTCCAATGCTGCTGCGACGAATTATAGGAAGCCGGTTACACGTCATTCGGGGTTGGCGTGAACTGGTTGGCAACCGGTCGTGAAAGCGCTCAGGGTTGTCCCGAGAATCGGCCCGAAGCGGTTACCAACGCGTGTGAGTTTCGCAACGAGCGACGGCTCCGCCGAACGGAAATCTCTTTGTTGCTCAAAGGCTTTACTGCTAGCATTGAAGTAACTTATTAACAGTCCTGCGCACGTCGTGGCGCGTCGGGAGTTGGCGTTGTGAGCTTTCTTGACACCTTGTTGGGCCGCAAGCATCCGCCGATGATCGGGCTGGACATCAGCTCGTCCAGCGTCAAGCTCGTGGAGCTCTCGCAGGACGCGGCAGGCGACTACACGCTGGAGCGATTCGCCGCCGAGAGCTTCGAAAAGGGCTGGATCACCGATGGCCAGATCGAAAAATTCGATGAGGTCGCCGACGCCGTCAAGCGCGTCATCGCAAAGAGCGGCACCAAGACCAAGAATGTCGTGATGGCCATGCCGCAATCGGCGGTCATCACCAAGAAGATCATGCTGCCGGCCGGCCTGCGCGAAGAAGAGCTCGAGCTGCAGGTCGAGTCCGAGGCCAACCAGTACATCCCTTTCTCGCTCGACGAGGTGAGTCTCGATTTTTGCGTGATCGGGCCGAGCCCGACCTCGGTCGGAGACGTCGAGGTGCTGATCGCGGCGTCGCGCAAGGACCGCGTTCAGGACCGTCAGGGTCTGGCCGAGGCCGCGGGCCTGAAGCCGATGGTGCTGGACATTGAATCGCATGCATCGCGCCTGGCCATGAGCCGCGTCATCGCCACGCTGCCCAACGAGGGCAAGGATGCCCTGGTGGCGCTGTTCGAGATCGGCGCCGACACCACCAGCCTGAAGGTGCTGCGCGACGAGGAAATGCTCTACGACCGCGACCAGGCCTTCGGCGGTTCGCAGCTCACCCAGCTGATCTCGCGCCAGTACGGATTCTCGTTCGAGGAAGCGGAGCAGAAGAAGCTCGCGAGCGATCTTCCCGAGGACTACGACACGTCGATCCTCGCCCCGTTCGTCGACAGCCTGTCGCAGGAAATCGGCCGTGCACTGCAATACTTCTTCACCAGCACGCCGCACCACAAGGTGCACTACGTGATGCTGGCCGGGGGCACCGCGACCTTGCCCGGTCTCAAGGACCGCGTCACCGAGCTCACCGGATTCGCATCGATGGTGGTCAACCCCTTCGACAACATGAAGCTTGGCAGCGCCGTGCGTGAAAGCAAGCTGCGCCGCGAAGCCCCGTCGTACCTCACCGCCTGCGGCTTGGCGATGCGGAGGTTCCTGCAGTGATCCTCATCAACCTGCTCCCGCACCGGGAGGAACGGCGCAAGCGCCGCAAGGTGGCGTACTTCGCCGGGCTCGGTGCCGCGGCGGTGTTCGGCTTGGCGGTGGTCGGCCTGTGGTACCTGATCCTGCTGCAGTTGACCTCGACACAGCAGGACCGCAACGCCTTCCTCGGCGCGGAGATCAAGAAGCTCGAAATCCAGATCAAGGACATCGCCACCCTGAAGGCCGAGATCGAGTCGCTCAAGGCGCGGCAGAAGGCGGTCGAAGACCTTCAGACCGACCGCAACATTCCGGTTCACGTGCTGAACGAATTGGTCAAACAGACGCCGGAGGGCGTGTACCTCACCGGTGTGAAGCAAGACGGCCAGGTGCTGAGCGTCGCTGGACTCGCGCAGACCAACGAGCGGGTTTCCGAGTTGCTGCGCAACACGGCCAACAACTCCGAGTGGCTGGTGAAGCCCGAACTGATCGAAATCCGGGCTACGCCCGCGGCCAAGGACCGCAAGCGCATGTTCGACTTTTCGATGCGCCTGACGATCAAGCGTCCGCAAGACAAGGCTGCCGCCGAAGCCGCTCCGGCAGGCAAGGCAGCGAGTTCGCCGGCTGCAGCAGCGGCGAAGAAGGCCTGAGGGCGATATGGCAACGCAGCAGAAATCGATGAACGTCGATCTGAACTCGGTCTTCGAAGCGGCGGCGTCGCAGTTTCGCGGCCTCAACCGCAACGAACCCGGCCAATGGCCGCTGCTCCCGAAGGTTGTGACCTGGCTCGTGCTCGGTGTTGCCGTGGTGGTGGTCGGCTGGTTCCTGTTGCTCACCACGGCCACCGACGAACTCGAGGCCGAGCGCAAGAAGGAGCCGGCGCTGAAGGCTGACTACCGTGCCAAGTTGGGGCAAGCCGTGAACCTGAGCGAATTGCGCAAGCAGAAGTCGCAGGTCGAGGAATACGTGACCCAGCTCGAGAAGCAGCTTCCTGGCAAGGCCGAGATGGATGCGCTGCTGTCCGACATCAACACCGCCGGACTCGGCCGCGGCCTTCAGTTCGAGTTGTTTCGCCCCGGCCAGGTGGTCGTCAGGGACTACTACGCCGAGTTGCCGATCGCGATCAGGGTCTCGGGCCGCTATCACGACCTCGGCGCATTCGCCGGCGACGTCGCGAACCTTTCCCGCATCGTGACCTTGCACAGCATGGGCATCACCAGTTCCCGCGACACGTCGGGGATATTGGCTATGGAGGCCACCGCCCGGACCTACCGCTACCTCGATTCTGCCGAGCTCGAACAGGTCAAGAAGAGCGGCGACAAGGCCAAGGCGGGGGCGAAGAAATGAACGTCAGGTCTTCGCGCGGTCCATTGAAAGCGTCGCTGCTGCTGCTGGTCATGCTGGCGGCGTGCTCGGGTGAGCAAGACGAGCTGCAGCAATGGATGGAGCAGCAAAAGCGGGAGGTCAAGCCGAACGTGCAGCCGCTGTCTCCGCCCAAGAAGTTCGTTCCCGAGGCCTACTCGGCGAACAGCGGGGTCGAACCCTTCAGCACGCAAAAGCTCACCGTGGCATTGAAGCAGGAAGCGAAGCAGCCGAATTCGCTGCTCGCTGCCGAAATCAATCGCCGCAAGGAACCCCTGGAAGCCTACCCGCTGGACAGCATGAGCATGGTGGGCAGCGTGACCAAGCAGGGGCGCCCGTACGCACTGTTGAAGGTCGACAACCTTCTGTACCAGGTCAAGGTGGGCGACTACCTGGGACAGAACTACGGAAAGATCACCAAGATCACCGAGACCGACATTTCCCTGCGAGAAATCGCTCAGGATGCGGCGGGCGAATGGATCGAGCGCACCAGCGCTCTCCAGCTCCAGGAGAAGGCGCGATGAGGAACATGCAGGAGACCAGAATGATCGGAAATTGGCGAGCTCGAATCGTGGCGCTCGCGATGTTCTTCGGCCCAACGGTGCCGGCGCTGGCGCAGAACGCGATCCAGTCCATCAACAGCACCCAGCAGGCCGGCGTCGAGGTGGTTCGCATCGAACTGTCCCAACCGCTGGCCGCGCTTCCCAACGGGTTCACCGTCCAGACGCCTCCGCGCATCGCGCTCGACCTGCCGGGCGTGAGCAACGCGTTGGGCAAGTCGAGCGTCGAAATCAACCAGGGCAACCTGCGCTCGGTCAGCGTTGCGCAATCGGGTGAACGCACCCGCCTCGTGCTGAACCTCAAGCAACCCGCCAACTACCGGGCAGAACTGCAGGGCAAGGTGCTGCTGGTCGTGCTCGAGTCGGTGTCTTCCGCGGCCGCGCCGGTGGCCGGTGGCACAGGCGAGCCGGTTCACTTCGCGGAAGACCGCAACCGCTCGCAGGTCGCGCTGAAGGACATCGATTTCCGTCGCGGGCCCGACGGCGCGGGTCGCGTCGTCGTCGACCTGCCGAACAATCAGGTCGGCGTCGACATCCGCCAGCAGGGGCAGTCACTCGTCGTCGAGTTCCTGCGCTCGACCTTGCCCGACAGCCTGCGCCGACGCCTGGACGTGACCGACTTCGGCACCCCGGTACAAACGATTTCGGCGGTGCAAAGCGGCGATCGCGTTCGCCTGGTCGTCGAGCCGCGCGGGACATGGGAACACAGCGCGTACCAGAGTGACAACCAGTTCGTGCTGGAAGTCCGGCCGCAAAAGATCGATCCGAACAAGCTGACGCAGGGACCGGGCTATTCGGGCGAGAAGCTGTCGCTGAACTTCCAGAACATCGAAGTCCGAGCGCTGCTGCAGGTGATCGCCGACTTCACCAACTTCAACGTCGTGACCAGCGATTCGGTCACCGGCAACGTGACGCTGCGGCTGAAGGACGTGCCTTGGGACCAGGCGCTCGACATCATTCTGCAGGCCAAGGGCCTCGGACTGCGCAAGTCGGGCAACGTCATCTGGATCGCACCGAAGGACGAACTGGCCGCCAAGGAGAAGATCGACCTCGAATCGAAGGTCCAGATCGCGGCGCTCGAGCCGGTGCGAACCCAGGCGTTCCAACTGAACTACACCAAGGCCGACGAAGTGGCCAAGGGCCTGACGGGGCAGGGTGGGGCGGGGGGGTCGACACGCATCCTTTCGCCGCGCGGCTCCGTCATCTTCGAGAGCCGGACGAACCAGCTGTTCGTGAGTGACATTCCGTCCAAGCTGGAAGAAATTCAGTCGATGATCGGCAAGATCGACATCCCGGTTCGCCAGGTGCTGATCGAGGCGCGAATCGTGATCGCGGACGACAAGTTCGGACGCTCGTTGGGGGTCAAGCTGGGCGGGTCGGACTTGCGCGGTGTTCGGGGGGGTACGCCGGGCTACAGCGTGGGCGGCGACAACCGAGTCACCGTCGGCGGTAACATGAACGCCATCGGCGCGCAAACGCAGCAGACTGCGGTCACAACCGTTCCATTCACCGATACCCAGTTCATCAACCTGCCGGCGGTGGGCCAGAACAACTACAACGCGGCCACGTTTGCGCTGTCCTTGTTCGGCGCTTCGTCCAACCGATTCCTGAATCTCGAGATCTCGGCCCTGGAGGCTGACGGCAAGGGCAAGGTCGTGTCGAGCCCGCGGGTGATCACGGCCGACCAGGTCAAGGCGCTGATCGAGCAGGGTGAAGAGCTTCCGTACCAGGTCGCAACCTCCAGCGGTGCCACCTCGCTGCAGTTCCGCAAAGCGAACCTGAGGCTCGAAGTGACGCCACAGATCACGCCCGAGGGCAACGTGATCCTCGATGTCGACGTCAACAAGGACAGCGTGGGTCGTGCCACGGCCGCGGGTTTTGCGATCGACACCAAGCATGTCAAGACGCAGGTGCTGGTCGAGAACGGCGGCACGGTTGTGATCGGGGGCATCTTCGAGCAAACCGATCGCGAAGACATCACGAAGGTGCCGTTCCTGGGCGACGTGCCCTACCTCGGCAATCTGTTCAAGACCAAGACACGGACTGCAAGCAAGACCGAGTTGCTGATCTTCATCACGCCGAAGGTGGTGAGCGATCGTACGGCGACTCGGTGAGGCCGGGTCACGATATTCACCCAAGAACTTGAGCGAGCTTTCTTGATGAACATGCTGAAATGGATGGCGGCACTGACGAGTTCACTCGCGCTGGTGGCATGCGGCGGAGGCGGCGGTGATGCTGGTACGTCTCCGTTTGGCAGCGGAAGCGGAACAGGGACTGGAACGGGTTCTGTCACTTACCAGTTGGTACTGGAGGTTCAGCGAGCCAACGTCGCAACGACTCAGATCTCTAGTACCGAAACGGTCCAAGCAGTCGCAACAGTCACCTCGAGCGCCGGCGCGCCGATTGAAGGGGTTGTCGTTTCATTTGCAGAGAGTCAAGCCTCGTTGCTCAATTTCGCGCCACAGGCCGGTACGGCGCTGACCGATGCAAGCGGCAAGGCGGTTATCGATCTCAGCGCCTCCGACGCGGCAAACACCGGCGCCACGACCGTAGGAGCATCGGCGACCGTTGGATCAACCACTGTGTCGGCGAACAAATCCATTCAAATCACGGCCGGGGCCGTAACTGGCGGCGTCCCGCCCGTTCCTGCGGCTATCAACTTTGTCGGCAGCAGTCCGAGCGACACGGCGATCGTTATCAAGGGAGCAGGTGGCAACGGTCGATCCGAATCGGCCATCCTTACTTTCCGCATCGTCGATGCGAACAATGCACCGATCAATTCGGCGAAGGTCAACTTCACCATCAATACCGACAACGGGGGCGCCTCGATTTCGCCGCTGAGCGCCCTGAGCAATTCCGATGGCGTGATCACCACCACGGTCTCATCAGGAAGTCTGCCGGCCTCCATCGTGGTGAAGGCAACCTCAGACAGCGTTCCGGCGGTGACGTCGCAATCCGATACGCTCATCGTTAGCAATAGCGTGCCCGTTGCCGGCGGCTTTGAAATCGTCGCCGTAAAGTACAACCTCGACGGGCGAAAGACGGGCGACTCTACCGAGATCACCGCGTTTGTACGCGATGAGTTTGGAAATCCGGTACCTGATGGCGTTGCGGTTAGCTTCGTTACCGACTATGGGGCCGTGGCGAGTTCGACACTCGGTGGTTGCACGACGGTAAATGGCATGTGCACTGTCGATTTTCGCGTGCAAGACCCACGTGGTGACGGTATCGCGACAGTCATTGGCACGGTTCGGGTTGGTGCGGGCGTAACGTTGGTTGCGGGGTTGGAAATCAACATGGCTGGGGCAACCGGCACGCCGTATTTGGCACTCAATCCGGATGAGTCGACCGTCACAAAGCTCACCCTCACGAGTTGCAAACAGGTCTTTGAACTTCTTCTCTCGGATGGCAATGGCCGCGCACCAGCTGCAGGCACAACCATCTCGGTGCCGCTGGCGAGCACTGGGGCGGTAGTGGGGGTGAAGTCTGGGTCGCCCACCCTTGATCAGCTGGGAGGTGGTTTCCCGCCGCTGGACTTCGGAATCGAGGTGGACCTCACGGCGACCACGCTCGTCCCGCTTTGCAACCCTGCCGGCGCCATTGCCGACTCGCCTGCGTTCTTCCGGTTCCAATTCAAGACACCTGCATCCGGGATAGTGTTTACGCAAAGAGTCGAGCTGGCCTACCCGCAGTGAGCTCCAAGCCAACAGGGACCATTTCCCTGATTGGCATGCCCGGCGGTGGCAAATCCACCGTCGGCCGACACCTCGCCCGCAGCCTGAGTCTGCGCTTCGCCGACGCCGACGCCGAAATCGAACGCCAGATCGGCTGCTCGATCCGCGAGTTCTTCGAACGCGAAGGCGAAGCACGGTTTCGCGATATCGAGCAGTCCGTTCTCGGCGAACTGCTCGCGCGTCCCGACATGGTTCTGGCCACTGGCGGTGGCGTCGTCCTGCGTGAA
>DASXQQ010000208.1:0-10363 GCA_036507085.1 Piscinibacter sp.
CCTCAGCTTGCTGCACCGCGCCGGGTTCCGGCCCGGCGGCCGGGTAACTTTCATTTGCTGGCCCAAATGAAAGTCACCAAAGCAAACGGCCTGAACTCAATTTCCATTTGGCCAGACATCGAAGTGGAACAGAGCTCACCACTGGGTGCCGCCATGTCTGTTGTGGTGCCAGTGACGCCTAAGCTTGGCCGCTGCGCGGCCTCATATTCTTGGTTCGCGAGTCCTTTCTTCGCACGCCACCCCGCGGACAAAGAATATGAGGCCGCGCCAGCGGCCAAGCTTAGGCTCGGTGCTGGGTCGATGGGCTCGGTGTTCAAAAGTGGTGAGCTCTTTTCCACTCAGACGTTTGGCAAGTTTGAAATTGAGTTCAGGCCCTCTTCTTTGGTGACTTTCTTCTGGGCCACCAGAAGAAAGTTACCCGGCAGCCGGGCCGGGACCCGGCGCGGTATCCCAAGCAGAAGGCTTAGCGACAACACCGCAAGAACCCCAACCCGAACACTGGGGATGGCGTTCGACAAAGCCCAGTGCTGTAATCCCGCCCATGAACACCCTGCCCTCCGTCTTCGTCTCGCACGGTTCCCCGATGATCGCGCTCGAGCCCGGCGCGGCGGGGGCCTTCATGCACCGGCTCGGTGTCGCGATTGACGCCTCGTTCGGCCGCCCGAAAGCCATCCTCGCGCTGTCGGCCCACACCACCGCGCGCGCGCCGGTGCTGCTGGCCGGCGCGAAGCAGCGGGCGGTGTACGACTTCGGCGGCTTCGATCCGAAGCTGTTCACGCTGCGCTACGACGCCCGCGGCGCACCGGCGCTGGCCACGCGCGTGGCCGGGCTGCTCAAAGGCATCGAGTTGCCGGTGCATGTGGTCGACGAGGGCGGCCTCGACCATGGCACCTGGACCGCGCTGCGCTACATCTACCCCGACGCCGACGTGCCCTTGCTGCCGCTCGCCTTCGTGCCCACCGACAGCCCGGCGCAGCAGTTCGCGCTCGGCGAGGCGCTGGCGCCCTTGTGCGCCGAGGGCGTGCTGGTGCTCGGCACCGGCAGCATCACCCACAACCTGCAACGCGTATTCGCCCGCGGCCTGCATGGCCCGTCCGACGTGCCAGAGGCGGCCGAGAGCCGGGCCTTCCGGCAGTGGATGCTCGAGCGCAGCAGCGCGCGCGACTGGGACGCGCTGTTCGATTACCGCCACCAGGCGCCGCACGCCGAGGCGATGCACCCGAGCGACGAGCACCTGCTGCCGTGGTACATCGCCGCCGGCGCCGGCGGGCGCGACGCCACGCCGCTGCGCCTGCACGAGAGCGTGACCCATGGCTGGCTCGGCATGGACGCCTACGCGTTCGGTGCGCCGGCGCCGCGCCTGCAAGCCACCCTCGCGACCACCGAACCGCGCCACACCGGTTGACGCGTCAGCCTCTGTAGGGTGGGCTTCCGGTATTTCATTGCTCGCGAGGGGACGCGTGGGCTGAAGCCCACCCTACGAATCCAGGAACTGCTGTGGCGCGAAGCCTGTGCCCTCAGGGCTTCGGCAGCGTGCCGACCACGCCCTGCACGAACCAGTTCATCGTCGCGATGGCGTGGTCGTCCATCGGCCCCGTCTGGTTGCGCAGCCGCCCCTCGTTGTCGACCAGCCGGCCCGAGAACGGCTGCATCCGGCCGCTCAGGATGGCCTGACGCTTCGCCTCGATCCACGCCGTCACGTCCATCGGCACGCTGGCGTTCACCGGTGCGAGCGCGATGAAGCCGTCCTTCATGCCGCCCCACACCGGCTGCGCCTTCCAGGTGCCGGCGATCACCGAACGGGCGACACGCGTGTAGTAGTCACCCCATTCGTGGGTGATGGCGGTGAGCTGGGCATGCGGCGCAAAGCGGCGCATGTCGCTCTGGTAGGCGACGAGCTTCACGCCCTTGTCCTCGGCCGTCTGCGCGACGGCGGGCGAGCCGCTGTGGTTGGTGAGCACGTCGGCGCCCTGGTTGATCAGCGTGAGAGCGGCTTCGCGCTCGCGCGCCGGGTCGAACCAGGTGTTGAGCCAGAGCACCTTCACCTGCGCGCGCGGGTTGGCCTCGCGCATGCCGAGTGCGAACGCGTTGATGCCCTGGATCACCTCGGGCACCGGAAAGCCCGCGACGTAACCGGCCACGCCGCTGCGACTCTCCTTGCCCGCCAACGCGCCGGCCAGGTAGCGCGCTTCGTAGTAGCGCGCGTTGTAGGTGTTGACGTTGGGGGCGGTCTTGTAGCCGCCGGCGTGCTCGAACTTTACGTCCGGAAATTCGGCGGCGACGCGCAGCGCCGGCTCGAGGTAGCCGAAGCTGGTCGCGAAAATCAGCTTGTAGCCCTGCGCGGCCAGGTCGCGCAGCACGCGCTCGGCGTCGGGGCCTTCGGCCACGCCCTCGACCACCGTGGTTCGGACCTGGTCGCCGAGCGCACGCTCCATCGCGAGGCGACCCAGGTTGTGCTGGTAGCTCCAGCCGGCTTCACCGATCGGCGTGACGTAGACGAATGCGACCTTCAGCGGGAGGGTCGTTTGCGCAGCGGCGGCGTTGAGGGTGTACGAGAAGAAGACCGCGGCCGCTGCAGCGAGCAGCGCAGCCGTGCGGCCGCGCGTGAGGTTTTTGTACATGGTGTGCCTCGACATGGCCCCAACGGCGAAGCACGTCTCGCGGGGGCACGCGAGGCGCACGGGGTCATCTTACGTCGAGCGACTTCTCCATGAACACGCTCAGCGGGTCGGGCTCGTAGCTGCCGAACGGCCCGCGCCGCCGATAGCCGCCGCGCTCGTAGAGGGCCAGTGCCTCGGGCTGGGCGATGCCGGTTTCCAGCCGCGCGAGCCACAGGCCGTCGTCGCGTGCCCGCGCCTCGACGAACTCGAGCAGGCGCCGCCCCAGCCGCCGGCCACGCTGTGCGGGGCGCACGTACATGCGCTTGATCTCCGCATACTCGCCGTCCACGTTGACGAACGCGCCGCAGCCGATCGCCTCGCCCGCCTGGCGCAGCACGAAGAAGCGGACGTTCGGCTGCGCGATCTGCGCGATCGTCAGGCCATGGTTGCTCTGCGGCGGATACAGGCCGGCGAGGTAGCCGTCGAGCTCGGTGATCAGCGCGGCGGCGTCGGGAGCGTTGGCGCGCGCCGGCTCGATGGCGAGGGGCAAGCAGGTGTTCATGGGTTCATCGGTTCACAGATTGCCGCACTGCAGTGCTCAGCCGCGCACGACGGCGCCGGCCACGATGGCTGCGTCGAGCACGATCCAGCCGATGCAGGCGAGGTAGATCGTCTTGTCCTTCTTCTGCAGGCCATAGACGAACCAGAGGCAGGCGGAGGCAAGATACGAAGCCCAGGACATCACCGACACCCCACTTGCACCGGGCCCGACCCAGACCGCGTAGACCTGGGGCAGCGTCATCAGCATCGTGACGACCGACAGGCTGCGCATCGCCTTCTCCAGACCGCTGGGCGGCGGCGGTTCGGCACTCGGCACGCGGGCGGATCGGCCGTCGGCGGGGAAGATCGTCATGGCTGCCGCAGCTTACGCACGCGTCCCTGTCCCGGCAAGCGCAGTCTCCTGCGCAGCACCGCCAGCGCCACGCCGACCGCCACCGCAGGAAGCCACACCCACAGCAGTTCGGATCGAATGACCTCGAATCCCTCGGCGCTCGCGATGCGCCGCAGACTCAGCGGCGACACCTCGATCACCCGCCACGGCCAGAACAGCCGCTCCGACGACCAGGGCCACCACAGCGCGACGCCCAGGCCCCCGTTGGTGAGCATGTCGAGCAGCCCATGCGACGCCGCGCCGACCAGGACAAAGCAGAACGCGTTGCGACGACTGCTGTGCAGTGGCCCGGCACAGGCCAGCGCGATGACTGCGAGCGCCGCGGCGAAGACCAGCGAGTGACTGGCACCGCGGTGGCCGAACGCGTCGGAATAGGCGATGTCGAGCCGAAACGCCAGCACGTCCAGGTCAGGGACCAGCGACGCCACGACGCCGGCGACCAGCAGGCGCCGCGAGACGAGGCCGGTGCCCAGGCCCAGACCGAGCGCCAGCGGAATGGCGGCGTGAGACAGGGCCGAGGGCATCACGCGGCCGCGAACACCGCGTCGAGCGCGTCGGTCCAGCGCTGCTTGTCGGCGTCGGCGACGAAGCTCGCGTCGAAGCTGTTGCGCGCCAGCTGGTAGGCGTGGCGAGGCGTCAACTGCGGCAACGCGGCGAAGGTCTCGACGAAGTTGCGGTTGATGTAGCCGCCGAAGTAAGCCGGGTCATCCGAGTTCACCGTCACCGCCAGGCCGGCATCGAGCAGCGCGGCCAGGTTGTGGTCGGCCAGCGTGTCGAACACGCGCAGCTTCAGGTTCGACAGCGGGCACACCGTGAGCGGCACGCGCTCGCGCGCAAGGCGTTGCACCAGTGCCGGGTCTTCGACGCAGCGCACGCCGTGGTCGATGCGCTCGACATGCAACACGTCGAGCGCACTGCGGATGTACGCCGGCGGCCCTTCCTCGCCGGCGTGCGCGACGAGGTGCAGGTCGAGTTCGCGGCAGCGCGCGAAGACACGGGCGAACTTCTCCGGCGGGTGGTCGCGTTCGCTGCTGTCGAGGCCGACACCGATGAACTGGCCGCGGTAGGGCAGCGCTTCCTCGAGCGTCGCGAAGGCTTCGTCCTCGCTCAGGTGGCGCAGGAAGCACAGGATCAGCGCGCTGCTCACGCCGAGCTCGCGCTGCGCGCGCTCGCAGCCGCGGGTGAGGCCGGTGATCACGGTCTCGAAGCTCACCCCGCGCGCGGTGTGGGTCTGCGGATCGAAGAAGAGCTCGGCGTGCACCACATGGTCGGCCGCGGCACGCCGGAAGTAGGCCATCGCCATGTCCTCGAAGTCCTGCGCCGTCAGCAGCACGCTCGCGCCGGCGTAGTAGATGTCGAGGAAGCTTTGCAGGTCGGTGAACGCATAGGCGGCGCGCAACGCTTCGACGCTCGGGTACGCGAGCGTGACGCCGTTGCGCTGCGCGAGCGTGAAGATCAGCTCGGGTTCGAGCGAGCCTTCGATGTGGATGTGCAGCTCGGCCTTGGGCATGCTGCGCAGCAGGCGCTCGAGATTGCTACGGGGAATTTTGTCGAGGTTCATGCTTCGTTGCTGCTAAGCCCTCTGCTTGGGATACCGCGCCGGGTTTCGGCCCGGCTGCCGGGTCTTGTTTCACGAGTCCTTTGTTCGCGAACCACCCCGCGAACAAAGAATATGAGGCCGCGCCAGCGGCGAAGCTTAGGCTCGGTGCTGGGACGATGGGCTCGGTGGTCAAAAGTGGTGAGCTCTTTCCCACTTCGATGTCTGGCCAAATTGAAATTGAATTGAAGGCCCTCTTCTTTGGTGACTTTCTTCTGGGCCACCAGAAGAAAGTTACCCGGCAGCCGGGCCGGAACCCGGCGCGGTACAACAACCAGAGGGCTTAGCAACAACAACGCGTTCACCGCACCATGCACGGCCGCTTCGGATCGAAGCGCCAACCCGGAATCAGGAACTGCATCGTGACCGAATCGTCGCGCGCGCCGAGGCCGTGCTGCAGGTAGAGCCGATGCGCCGCATCGACCGCGTCCCGGTCGAGCTCCACACCCAGGCCCGGTGCCGTCGGCACCGAAATCTTGCCGCCGACGATGCGCAACGGCTCGCGCGTGAGCCGCTGGCCGTCCTGCCAGATCCAGTGGGTGTCGATCGCGGTGATGCGCCCCGGCGCCGCCGCGGCGACGTGGGTGAACATCGCGAGCGACACATCGAAATGGTTGTTCGAATGCGAGCCCCAGGTCAGGCCCCATTCATGACACAACTGCGCCACCCGCACCGAGCCCTGCATCGTCCAGAAATGCGGATCGGCCAGTGGAATGTCGACCGACTGCAGCTGGATCGCGTGGCCCAGCTGGCGCCAGTCGGTGGCGACCATGTTGGTCGCGGTGGGCAGCCCGGTGGCGCGGCGAAACTCCGCCATCACTTCGCGGCCGCTGTAGCCGTCCTCGGCCCCGCACGGGTCCTCGGCGTAGGCGAGCACGCCGTGCAGGTCGCGGCACAGGCGCACCGCGTCCTTCAAGAGCCAGCCGCCATTCGGGTCGAGGGTGACACGGGCCTGCGGAAAGCGCTGGTGCAGCGCGCGAATCGCCTCCACCTCGTCCTCGCCGCGCAGCACGCCGCCCTTCAGCTTGAAGTCGTTGAAGCCGTAGCGCGCCTGCGCGGCCTCGGCCAGGCGCACGATGGTCCCCGGCGTCATCGCTTTCTCGTGGCGAAGGCGGAACCAGTCGTTGTCGGCCTGCGGCTCGCTGCGGTACGCGAGGTCGGTGGCGGCGC
This sequence comes from Piscinibacter sp., assembly GCA_036507085.1. Taxonomy (GTDB): domain Bacteria; phylum Pseudomonadota; class Gammaproteobacteria; order Burkholderiales; family Burkholderiaceae_C; genus Albitalea. The sequence continues at coordinate 6,320 of DASXQQ010000208.1, forward strand.
GGTCGCCGATGTAGAACAGGTAGCCGAGCACGTCCACCGTGTCGCGCTGCTGCCCCTCGCCCAGCAGTTCGGCCACCGGCACGCCAAGGTGCTGGCCGAGCAGGTCGAGCAACGCCGCCTCCAGCGCAGTGACGGCGTGGACGGCGATGCGCAGGTCGAAGGTCTGCTGGCCGCGGCCGAGCACGTCGCGGTCGGCGAAAGCGCGGCGCGCGGCGTTCAGCACGCGCTGCGGCGCCGCCACCGATTGGCCGACAACGAGCCCGCGCGCGTCCTCCAGCGTCCGGCGGATTGTCTCGCCGCCAGGCACCTCGCCGACGCCGATGCGACCGGCGCTGTCCTCGAGGATCACCAGGTTGCGGGTGAAGAACGGTCCGTGCGCGCCGCTCAGGTTCAGCAGCATGCTGTCGTGCCCCGCGACCGGGACGACCTGCATCGCGGTCACGGTGGGCGCCAATGCGCGGTCGAATGCGGTCATGGCGCGATTATCGGCATGTCGCGCTCACGCATCCTCGGGCGGCGGGTCGACATAGAGCCGGCGCGAATTGAAGCGGTGCAGCGCCAGCACTTCGACCGTGACGTCGGGCGGGAAGCCCTGGCGACCGTCGCGCTGGTCGACCAGCAGCTCGTCGAGGAAGTGTTCGGTCAACCCCGGGTCCGGCCAGAGAACGGCGAGCCGGTTGGCGATCCGCGGATACAGCGAGCACAGGCGATTCGGCCCCACTTGTTCGGGCAGGTGCTGCATCCACGAACGCGCGGCGTCGGACAGGGTCGCATCGCGATGGCGCGGCGGCGCGCGGTGCCGGACCCAGTCGGAGTCGGTCATGTCCTCATAGGGCTTCGGCCCGGCCGGCGGGCGCGGACGGCTTCCCGCGCGCTTGAGCCACTGGAGGAAACTGAAGAGCATGCGCATGTCAACAAGCGGACGCGACGGTCATCATCAGCGGCCCATCGAAGCCGCGGTGCGCGCACTTTACGTCACGCCCGGTCTCAGCGCCCGCTGAACAGGCGCGAGGAGGCGAACTGCGAGTGCCCGTAGACGCGATCGGCGAGCCGCCTGGCGTTCTCGACCTGCGCCCGGCTGCGCGCCATGAACTCTGGATCGGCCATCAGACTGCGCAGTTCGGACATCGCCTGGTGCCAGGCACCCTTGTTCATCATCTGCGGTAGGAAGCGCGCGCAGGCCTCCATCTTGCGTCCCTCGCCCTTGAGCGCCCAGCTGCAGTCCTGACCGTCGAGCTCGAGGATTTCGAGCACCGCGACGACCGCCTGCAGGCGCGAACCCGATTCGCTGGCCGCATCGGCCTGGCGCGGCGCGCCCTGGGTGGCCGACGGCGCGTCGCGCTGTGGCTGGGCCGGCGGCGACTGGGGCGCCGCGGCCGGCACCGCCACAGCCGACGGTGCCTGGAACTGCGGCTGGAACCGGGTCGGCAGCCCGTCGATCTTCACGGATTCCTTGGCGCTGGCGCAGGCCAGATCGGAATAGGCGACCCCGCCACCGGCGGCCTTGCATTTGTAGATGGCGTGCGCCATGTGGGGCAAGCTCAACGCGAGCGCGACGATGATCAGTCGGTTCATGCTTCCCCCGGAACGGCAGCGGTGTGGCGCGGCATCGTTGCACCGCCCCCGGGGCGCGGCAATCCCGCAACCGAGGGGAGTCGGTGCCGGCGAGGCCAGCCGGCGGCATGCGTCACTGCGGTCAATGAGTTTGCTTGTTCGGCGATAGACTCTCGCGAACGATCTTCAAGGGCGAGGTGAGGCATGGCGGGAAGGGCACCGTGCATCCGGCTCCGGGTGCTGCGCGCCAAGCGCAAGCGTCACCCTGGCTTCACGCTGATCGAATTGATGGTGGTCATCGCGGTGATCGCCATCCTGGCGATGCTCGCGCTGCCCAATTTCCAGCATCAGATCGTTCGCGAGCAGGTTGCCGAGGCGCTGCCGCTGGCCGACATCGCCAAGGCGCCGGTCGCCGCGTCTTGGTCCAACACGCGAACCTTCCCCGCCGACAACGCGAGCGCCGGCTTGCCCAGCGAAGACCGGATCGTCAACAACGTCGTCAGCGCGGTGGCGGTTCAGGCCGGCGCGATTCACATCACCTTCGGCAACCGGGCGAACGCGCTGTTGAAGGGGAAGATCCTCACGCTGCGCCCGGCGGTGGTCGAGGACGCGCCGATCGTGCCGGTCACCTGGGTCTGCGGCTACGCGAGCGGCCCCGGCAGGATGACGATCCAGGGCGAGAACCGGACCAACATCCCCCGCGCCGACCTGCCGCTCAAGTGCCGCTCGGTGTGAGGCCCGCGAGCTGCGGCACCCAGCCATCGAGCATCTCGTTCATGCGCCGGTAGTGGTCGCCCGGCCAGTAGACGCGCCGGCAGCCCGGGCAGTGGCGGAATTCGGTCTGGTGCGCGGCGACCGACGGCGGCAACCGATCGAGCACCGACGCCTTCTCGACGGCCTCGAGCCGCAGGTTGCAATGCAGGCACAGCGTCAGCGGCTGCGCCTTGCCGGCGAGCTGCAGACGGTCGACGATTTCGCGCAGCTGCTCCGACGGCTTCAGCGCGTGCACATAGCAGCCGTGCGTCACGTCGCGGCACTTCAGCAGGTCGCGGTCGCGGGTGAGGATGACGCGGCCGTCGGCGGCGGCGCAACGGCGGATCTCGGCGTCGGCGAAGTGGTTGTCGTAGAGCGTGTCCAGGCCCAGCATCCGCAGCAGCCGCGCCAGGCCGCCCAGGTGCGCGTCGGCGACGAAGCGTGGTTCGCGCAGCGTCTGCGCGCGCACGCGCAGCAAGGGCTGGATGTCGAAGCACTCGAATGTCGGATAGACGCTGATGCGGTCACCACTGCGCATGCGGTAGGAGAAGTCGACCGATTCGCCGTTGGCGAGGATCAGCTCGACCTCGGTGTGCGGCACGCCGATCGATTCGATCGCGTTCTTCACCGTCGCCGCGCGCGCGCAGCGGTATTCGAACTCGCGGCCGCGCCGCAGCGGCGCGATGAAGTCGTTGAGCTCTTCGTAGAAGCGAAACACCGCGACCGTCATGGCGGCGCACTGCCACCGCAACAACGATCAGTGCGCGGGCGAGCGGGAGAAGCTGCCGTGGCGCGCCGAGCTCATCAGGTCGCTGAACTGCGCGCGCGACATTCTGAGCAGCCGTTCATGGTCGCCGCTCTCGATGTAGATCTCCGGGTTGCGCTCCAGCTCCTCGTCGACCACCGTCTCCAGGCCCCAGGCCATGCCGAACGGCGGCACCGCACCGGGGTCGCAGTCGTCGAACATCTCGCTGATCTTGCTTTCGTCCGACAGCCGCAGGTCCGAGCGCCCGAGCATGCGCGCCACCGCGCCGACCTGCACCCGGGTGTCGGCAGGCACCACCGCCAGCACGCAGCCGCGATCGTCTTCGAGGATCACCGACTTGGCGAGCTGGTATTCGGGTACATGGGCGAGCCGCGCCGTTTCCGCGCTGCTGCGGCTGTGGGCATGGGCGCAGACCTCGAACTGCGCACCGCTGCTTTGCAGGTAATTCGACAGTCGTGTGGAGATCGTCATGGTGGCCTCCGGCAGGTGAGACGGACAGAACAAGTTTGCGCCTGCGGCGCGCGGATTTCCAGCCGCCGGTAACGATTGTTTCGGCCGGGGCGCGCCCCGGCGCGCTCGCCTCTTACACTGCCGGCTACGCAGCTTGGCCGCTGGCCGACGCACCGCATGGGCTGGCACGGCCACCTCGATCTCCGCTACCGGCGCGACGGCGCGCGAACCGTCGTTCACGACCGCCACAGCGGACCGTTGCGCGTGCTGCAAAGCCTGTATCCCGAAGCAAGCGACGTTTGCCACAACGTGCTGGTGCATCCGCCCGGCGGCATCGTCGGCGGCGATGTGCTCGCCATCGACATCGACCTCGCGGCGCGCTCGCACGCGCTGATCACGACGCCGGGCGCCACGCGCTTCTACCGCAGCGCCGGCGAGCTGGCCCGGCAGTCGGTGCGCGCGCGGCTCGCCGGCGGGGCGCGGCTCGAGTGGCTGCCGCTGGAAACGATCTGCCACCCGCG
>DASXQQ010000209.1:0-13694 GCA_036507085.1 Piscinibacter sp.
GAGCCGATAACACCAGTTCCCTGCCACGGAGTGTCATGTCAGCCTTCACCGAAGAACAAGCCCGCGCCTACATGCACAAGCTGCTGGCCGCGATGAACCAGGCTGGCGGATCCGACCTGTTCATCGCCGCCGAATTCCCGCCGAGCATGAAGGCGCATGGCAGCATGAAGCCGCTGACCGCGCAGAAACTCACGCCGGACGTCACGCGCATGCTGGCCCACTCGATGATGAACGAGAGCCAGCGCCAGGAGTTCGCGAAAGAGATGGAGTGCAACTTCGCCATCTCGGTCCCGGGGCTGTCGCGCTTTCGCGTCAACGTCTTGGTGCAGCAGCAGTGCGTCAGCATGGTGATCCGGACCATTGCCTCGGAGATCCCGAATTTCGAGAAGCTCAAGCTGCCCGAGGTCCTGAAGGACGTCGTGACGAGCAAGCGCGGGCTGGTGCTCGTGGTCGGCGCGACCGGGTCGGGCAAGTCGACAACGCTGGCCGCGATGATCGATCACCGCAACCGCACGTCGGCCGGGCACATCATCACGGTCGAGGATCCGGTCGAATACGTGCACCCGTCGCGCCTGTCACTGGTGACGCACCGCGAGGTCGGCGTCGACACGAAGTCGTGGCATCACGCCCTGAAGAACACGCTGCGCCAGGCGCCTGACGTGATCCTGATCGGCGAGATACGCGATGCGGAAACGATGGAGCACGCGATTGCGTTCGCCGAGACCGGCCACCTCTGCCTGGGGACGCTGCATGCCAACAGCGCCAGTCAGACGATCGAACGCATCATCAATTTCTTCCCCGAGGAGCGGCGCACCCAGCTGCTGATGGACCTGTCGGCCAACCTTCGCGCCATCGTGTCGCAGCGACTGGTGCGGCGCGAAGACGGCCAGGGCCGTTCGGCGGCCATCGAGATCCTGCTCAACACACCGATCGTCACCGAGAAGATCTTCCAGGGCCAGTTCCACGAGATCAAGGCGATCATGTCGAAGTCGCGCGAACTCGGCATGCGCACCTTCGACTGGGCGCTGTTCGAGCTGTACAACGAGGGCCTGATCAGCTTCGACGAGGCGATACGCAATGCCGACTCGGCGAACGAACTGCGCCTGAACATCAAGCTGAAGAGCGCGCGCGGCGAACCGCCGGCGTCCGCGTTCATGTCGCTTTCCATCGACGAGGGGCCGACGCCCGAGGAACTCGAAGAACAACGGCACCAGGAAATGTTGAAGCAGCAGGAGACGCGGCGTCGGCTCGAGGACGAACAACTGCAGCGGCTGCGCGAGAAAAAGCGAGCGGCCGAAGCCGCGGCGGCGCAGGCGCGCCAAAGCTAAACAGCAGCGAGGACGGGCTCAAACTCGAAACTGCTTGGCCGCGAACGCCCAGACCATGCGCGACGCATCGGGTCCGTCCCCATCGCTGAACGGGTGCTTTGCCGCGCCGCCGCTCCAGGCGTGGCCCAGCCGCTGCACTTCGACCAGCTTGGCCACCGTGCTGCCCCGGCGCTTGAAGTCGGTCACCGTCATCGGGTAGCGCTGGCCGCGCTGCACGCTGCGCCCCTTGCTCGCGCGCGCGCCGGCCGCGTCGGCCCACACCTGCACCGCCGCATGGCCGTTGTTGGCCGACACCACGGTGTCGACCCCGCCGTGGATCACCATCAACGGTGGCCATGACGCGGCCATAGCCACCGGTGTGGCCATCAGCGGCATCGTGGCGCGGCGGCCGTGCATCGCACCGAGCGCCGACAGGGTGGAGTGCGCCGTGCCGGGCGGGATGCCCGAATGCATCACCACGGCCTTGAAGCGCTCGGGGTGGCGCGTGACCAGCAGCGCCGCCATGCTGGCGCCGGCGGAGAGTCCCGCCAACGCAATGCGCGCGCGGTCCACCGGGTACAGCAGGCACACCTGGTCGATGGCCTTCATGATCAGCGCGGCTTCGCCGTAGGCGCGCCCGGACGTGGTGTCGAACCAGTTCCAGCAACCCTGCGCATTGGCCAGGCGGTCCTGCTCGGGGTAGAGCACGAGAAAGCGCTCGCGCGCCGCGATGCGGTTCATGCGCGTGCTCATCGCAAAGCTCTTCGCGTCCTGACCGCAGCCGTGCAGCATGACCATCAGCGGCAGCCGCTCGCCGAACTTCAGGTCAGGGGGACGGTAGAGCCGAAAGCGGCGCGCCCCCGTGGGGCCCAGGGCCATGCCGGGAATCCAGTCGCCCGCGCCGGGCGGCGGCCTGCGTTTGTCGACGGTCGGTTTGAGGGCTCGGCTCACGGCACGGGTGCCGGCGCGCAAGGTGTCGCGAGTGATCGCGGAAAAGCTGCGCTCCAAGGTCCTGGCCCACGCAGCGGTGTGCATTCGTTTTGCCATGCGGGGCATTCTGCGGGCCGGCCCGTGCAACCTTCGACTTGACAGGGCTTTCGATGACTGTGCCGTGATGGCTCCCCCATCAGGCGTCGTAGAGCACGGCCATCGCGGCGATCGTCTCCACCAGCTTCTTGCGCAGCGCGGCAGGCCGCAGCACCTGCGCCTCGGGGCCGAGGCGCAGCATCTGGCCGGCGGCATGGTCGACCGACTCGATCGGGATCGTCACGCGCCGCCAGCCCCAGGTGTCGACATCGCCTGCGGCTTTGTCGGCAGCATCGGCCACCGCGGTGCTCAGGCCGCGCAGCCGTTTCATCCCGAGTGGCGAAACGCGCAGCACGGCGCTGTCGCGATACAGCTCGCGCTCGAAGCGCCGGGTCGACGCGAGCCAGTAGGCCACGAGGTCGAAGTCCTTCGGCCGCGCGAATCGTTCCTCGCTCACGACGAGTTCGAGGATGTTCGACAAGCGATAGGTGCGCGGCGGCTCCTTGCCCGAACCCGCGGCCATGTACCAGACGCCCGCCTTCAGCACCAGCCCGAGCGGCTCCAGGCGGCGCCGGGTGACGCCCTTCCAGCTTTCGTAGCGCACGGCGATGCGGCGCTCGCTCCATACCGCCTGCGCGATCGCCGGCAGGTGGTCGGTCGCGGCCGGGCCGCGGTACCAGTCGATCGGATCCAGGTGGAAGCGCGAACCGACCCGGCGTGCGTCTTCGCGCCAGCCGTCGGGCAGCGCGGCGAGCAGCTTCAGTTGCGCCGAGGCCATCGCTTCGCCCAGGCCGAGTTCGGCCGCCGGCCCGGGCAGGCCGCCGAGGAACAGGGCCTGGGCTTCGGGCGCGGTCAAGCCGTCGACGCGGCTGCGCCATCCCGGCTGCAGCTGAAAGCCGCCGAGGCGGCCGCGATCGGCCCACACCGGCACGCCGGCAGCGCTGAGCTCGTCGACGTCGCGGTAGACGGTGCGAACCGACACCTCGAGTTCGGCGGCCAGCGCCTGCGCGCTCATCCGGCCGCGGCTTTGCAGCAGCATCAGGACAGACAACAGACGGCTCGCGCGCACAAAGCCAGTGTCGCCGAAATAGCTGACATGCCTTGGCATGTTTTGGGCGAGATGATGGCCGCCACCGTCCCGACAAGGAACGCTTTCATGACAATAGCCCCCTCCCTTGCGAGCCCCCAGGTGATCGAGCTCAGGCAATACACGCTGCACCCGGGCCGGCGCGACGCGTTGATCGAGCTGTTCGAACGCGAGTTCATCGAGCCGCAGGAGGCGCTCGGCATGCGCGTCATCGGCACCTTCCGCGATCTCGACGCGCCGGATCGTTTCGTCTGGCTGCGCGGATTCACCGACATGGCGAGCCGTGCCGCCGCTCTGGCGGCCTTCTACGGCGGCCCGGTCTGGCAGCGCCACCGCGATGCCGCCAACGCCACGATGATCGACAGCGATGACGTTCTGTTGCTGCGGCCCGCGCGGCCGCCCGGCGGATTCGGCGCCGCCGACTCGGCACGCGCGCCGATCGGCACGCAGGCGCTTCCTGCCGGGCTGATCACGGCCACCCTCTGTTCGCTGGCGGCGCCGGCGACCGACGAACTGACAGCCCGGTTCGAACGCGACGTCCGAGTGCACTGGACGGCGGCGGGCTCTGAGCCGATCGCCTGCCTCGTCACCGAAACGGCCGCCAACAACTTCCCGCGCTTGCCGGTGCGCGAAGGCGAGCCGATGTGGGTCCTGCTCTCGCGCTTCGCCGACGAAGCGGCGCAGCGCCGCCATGCCGCGCGCCTGGCGGCGAACCGCGAATGGACCGGCGCTGTCTGGCCCGCATGGCGCGAACGATTCGCCGCCGACCCGCAGACGCTGCGCCTCGCGCCGACCGCCCGCTCGGCGCTGCACGGCTGAGCGGCCCTGCCTTTTCATCCACCCGGAGCACACCATGTCGCAAGCCTTTATCGGACAAGCGCACGACTTCGACTTCCTCGTCGGCCATTGGCACGTCGCCAACCGGCGCCTGCGCCGGCGCCATGTCGGCAGCGACGACTGGGACGAGTTCCCCTCGACGAGCCGGGCCTGGACGCACCTCGACGGCATCGTGTCGGTCGACGAGAGCGCATTCCCGTCCCGCGGCTTCTCGGGCTGCACGGTCCGAACGCTCGACATTGCCGCGCGGCGCTGGTCGATCTACTGGATCAACAGCCGCAGCGGCATCTTGTTCCCGCCGGTGCATGGCGGGTTCAGCGGCGAGCACGGCGAGTTCTACGGTGAGGACGACGACGAAGGCCGGGCGGTGCGGGTGCGCTTCGTCTGGGAGCGCCTGGGGCCCGACCGCGCACGCTGGTCGCAGGCCTTCGCGCTCGACGGCGGCGACTGGGAAACCAATTGGGTGATGGACCTGCAGCGTTCGGCGTGAGCAGGTCGAGCCTTGGCTTGCACCGCTTCAACGTGGCTTCACGGAACCCTGCAGCGGCAGTCGCACCGTTCCAGATGGACGCCCCGTTTGCCTGGCACCAGCGATGGCTTTCCGTGCCGACTGAGCTTGTGCCGCGGACACGCTTTCGGGCAACGGCATGGCTGCGACGCCGCGCTGGCCGAGCACGAACGCTGTGCCATTACCCGGCGCCATGCTGATGGACGCGGTGTGCTGGCAAGTTTCGCCAGCGACAAGCGCCTCGGTGCACCCGACCGCGTTGGGCATGGACAAGGTCGCGACGACGTCCGCGGCAGCCACACCCGCAACTGCAGCATTGCTCAAGTCCAGCACCCACAGGGTGGCATCGGTCGCCCGCTGCGAGCTTCCTTCACCACTGATGCGATACGCATAGACGATTCCAAATCGGCCGTCTGACGTGAGGCCATACCCCCCCGGCACATGGCTGAAAGGCACCGCGCTGCCCAGGTTCCCGAGCTGGGTGTCGGTACCGTCCATCAGCATGCCATCGCTGCGCACGACGCGGGAGCCGCCGTCGGATACCGCTGCAAGCAGCAGCCCGGTCGGCAGCTTGGGAGCGTCGACCCAGGTGCGCTCGGCGGCGCGATAGATCGAACGTGCGCCGTCGGGGTCGACGCCGATGACGACATGGCCATTGGCGCTGCGCACCAGGCCCGCGCCGGTCGAGCCGGCGATGGATCGAGCACGATACCCGGGGTCGCAGAGGCCAGGCGACGCGGTGAGCGCGGGAACGAGGCGGGTTCCCTCGCCTGAGCAGACCCAGCCCACGCCATGACCGTTGGGGTACTGCGTGTTCCAGATGCTGCCGAGCGCTCGGCCATCCGCGCTGAACATGAACGCGCGCATGCCCGAGACCGCCCCGCTGTCAAAACCATCGGGCGGGAGCGCGCCAGGGCGCATCGTGCCGACGGATCGCTGCGCAAACGTCACCGGGTCGAGTGCGATGAGATGGCTCGGGTCGACCGCGTACAGCGCGCTGTCGTCCGGGTCAGGCGCCACATCGATGACCCCGGGCACGGCTGACTGGGACAGCGCCCACCCGCTTCCGTGGTAGGCCCAGCGATAGACCATGTCCGGGCCGGCGAAATAGAGCGCTCCGAGTCCCTGGGCGAATTGTCCCGGGCGATAGCTGCCATAGGCCAGCGCCTGGTAGGCGGCAGTCGCCCGCAGCGGCGACTGCACTTGCATTTGCAACTGTGTGGGCAGTACCGCGTTGTCGACGCTGATCGCGACCGGCTGCCCGGGCGTGGCGCCGGTCAAGTCCAGCGCGAGCACCGAGAGATCTCCGACAAAGCGGCGATCACTGATCATCTGCGCGTTGTTCAAGGTGGCGCCATTGACGCGCAGCCCGTTTGCCTGCAGGAGATTGGTGTCGTACTGCCGGATCGCGCCCCGGATGTAGATGCGACCGCTGCTGCCGACCAGCGTCGCCGGAGAAATGTGCTGCAGCGCAGGGATGTAGTTCCACACCGAGATCTGGAAGGTCTGAGGCAGGGTGCCGGGCCGGTCGACCGACAACTCGACCGGCAAGGCCAAGCCCCAATCGGCTTGGGTCAGCGCAGCCGGGTCCAGAGAAATCTCGAGCGCGTCGAGACCCGTCTGCCCACTGCTGCGCAACACATGAAGCAGCGGTGTCTTCGATACTGCCGTCCAGTGAGCCGACGAACCGTCGAACATCACCACGGGGTTGGACCAGCTGAGATCGGCCGTCGTGCTGGTCGTCGACAGGGTATGTATCGTCGGCCCATCGAGGTAGAACGCTGCGCTCACCCACACCGTGAAGCTCGCGTAGGTTGTTCCCCCCGTGGGGCCGGCCGAGAACCGAACCGACGCGGAATACTGGCCCAGCGCAAGCCCGGCAGTGTTGATGGTGGCGTCGTATTGGTCGTTGCCGAGATCCGTCAGGGTGAGCATGTTGTTTTCATCGCTCACGTGCGGCGCATCCCAGGCGGTGGTCCACGTCGGGCGGGTCACCTTGAGACGCTGCACCGATTGCCCGCCCTGCTGAAGGTAGACCGTGCGGTACCCGTCGGCGATCGATAGCGGCTGTTCACCGCCGGCGGGGGCCGTCACGGTGTACTCGATGCTGACCGTCCGCGAGTAGCGCCTGTCGGTCGTCGATTGCAGCGTCACGGTTGCGGCATAGCTGCCCGTCGGCACCTGCTGCGTCTGCACCTGCAACACACTCCCGTCGAAGCTCAGGCCGATGGCGTCAGGCCGGCTGTTCGAGGCCTGCATGATCACTGGTCCCGCTTCGGCCGGAATGCTGACGGGCAGCGCTGCGCTGGGCGAAGGATCGTTGCCGGTGCGGCTGAGCACCACTTGCTGCTGCACCTGCAGATTGGGCTTGACGCGGTAGCCAATCGGGACACGAACCGGGCTGCCGGACGGTTCCTTGCTGCAGGCGTTGTCCACGCAGGCGTGCAGCAGCAACTCGGTCGGATGGTCTCCAGCGGCAAGATCACCCCGCAGGGTGACGGTAAGGTTCAGCGTATCGCCGACAACCTGACCTTGCACGTCGAGCACGACGCCCCGGTCGGCTTCGACTCCCAGATACAGATTGGAATTCCCGTTGTAGCCAAGCCTCGCGCTCAGCGTTACAGCCTCTGGCGTGCCTTCGATCCCTTCTGCCTCCACCGGGGACTGGGTGAACACGGCGTTGAAGCGTCCGAGGTCACTGCTGCCTGTGTTCGATGAGCCCGCCGTGCCGGCGGTGTCGCCGCCTCCCCCGCCGCAAGCGGACAAGACGGCGACGCACAGCAACGCCAGCGCATACGCAACTCGGACTTTGAACACTCCCGCTCCCTCTTGCCTTGTCTCGGCACAAGCCGGTCGCCGGCAGTGTAACGAGATGGGTCGCGTACGCGCGTTGGGCCACCAAGCGCCCCCCGCAAATCAGTGGCTGCGCCGCACGTCTTTGGACCCACAAGCCGTCGCGCGTCGAAAAGCATGCGAAGAAGGCCGAGGCCCCTCGAGGCCGCGAAGAAAGCCGCGAGAAAGTCGGCCAAGACCTGAAGGCGCTACAGCTTGAGGCCCGAGAACAGCGCGACCGTGCCGAGGTCGCCGCTCACCGTCACCGCGAACAGCACCGTGCCGCTCAGGATCGCGTGTCCGCGAAGCGTGCTGCCGGCATTCGCGCAGCCAGTGCGAAACGTGAAGCTGATGTCGAACACATTGCCGCTGCCGTGCGGTAACGCGAGGCCGGCGTAACTGCAGCTGCCCGAGGTCGCGCCGGCGAGAACGCCGGAGGCGTCGACGGTCAGCACCGAGGCATCGGTGCCGCCCGAGCCGGCGATCTCGCCGCCGTAGGTGCCTGCCAGCGCCGACAGCGACGCGTCCGCGTCCGAGGCGCCGTTGAAGGTGCCGGTGAAGGTCGCGCCGGTTCCGTCCGAGCGGACCAGCGCCGTGCTGGCCGAGGCCTTGGGCGCGACGCTCGAGCTCAGCGTGCCGGTGAGCAGCGTGTTCGATTGCAGATTGAAGTCGTGCGCATTGCTCGATGCGAAGGCGTTGCCGCTCGCCGACCCGTCGCCGACGATCACGCCGCCGACCGGCGCGGCGCTCGTGCTGTTCATGCCGTAGACGAGGTAGTAGCGGCCGTCGTCGAGGATCAGAAACTCCGACGCGCGATTGCTGCCGCCGCTGCCTTCGTACAGGCCGGCGAGCGACGATGCGGGTCCGGGGTTGTCACCACCGCCGCCGCATGCCGCGAGCGCTGCGCAGAAGGCGAGGGCGGTGTGACGCCTGCGCGGCATGGGGCCGGTCAACCCGGTTGGCGGCGGCGGGCTTCGCGCGCGCGACTGTCGCGACACTGTGCGCGCGCTTGCTCGTCCGATTGGGCTTCGCATCGCGCCGCCGCGTCGTCGATTCCGCCGGCCGCCGATGCGGCTTTGCCGCGGCGCAGCGCGCGCGACTGCGACTTCACCGAGGCGGGCGGTGTCTTGCCCAGCGGGACGCTGATCTGCGGCGTCACCGGTCGCTCGGGCCGCAGCTCGCCCGGCGGGGATGCGCTGTTGCGCGATTCGGCGGGTGTCAACAGCCGCGGGCCAGGCTTGCCCGCGGGTGGCACCGAAGCGGCGGAGATCGGCGGCGGCGCGCTGGACTGAGCGGTGGCGGGCATTGGCGAGGCGGCAAGCAGCAGGGCGGCCGCGAGCGGCAGGCAACGGGTCTTCATGGGCGCCTCTCGTGCGTGCACCTCAATGGCGGCCAGCGCGACGGTACTCGACAAACCGGTAGCGCAAACCCACGCGCGAGGCCTGGAGCTCACTTTCCAGATGCCGCATCCATTGCCCCGGCGGCACCGGCGGCGCGAATGTATCGGCAGCCTCGACCTCGATATCCACCTCGGTGACGTACACGCGCTGAGCCACCGACAGGGCGCGCGCATGCAGGTCGGCGCCGCCAATGATGAATACCTTCGCGGGCCTGCCGGACCCGGCCATCATGATGGCGTCGCCGATGCTGGACGCGCGCACGGCACCGGCGAATTCGAATTCGTCGTTCTCGCGCAGCAGAACGATGTTTTGGCGCCCCCGCAGCGGGCGGCCGCCGATGGACTCCCAAGTGCGTCGACCCATGATGACGGGGTATCCCATCGTGGTGTCGCGGAAGTGCGCCACGTCCTCGGGAAGATGCCAAGGAATGACGTTGGCGCGGCCAACGGCGCCGGCCTTGTCCTGGGCCCAGATGAGGCAGAGTTCCATGGTGGAACACACACGATACGCCCCGCAAGCGTGGTCAGCAACGTCCCATGGGGTTGACAGGCCCTAGTCCGGGACTCAGTCGTTCGGGTACTTCCAGAAGTCCACCAGCTTCTTGCCGTCGAAATCGCGCAGGGTTTCGATGCCGCTGTTTGCACGCACCATGTAGCGCGTGCCCGTGATGTAGTGCGGCACGGTAAACGCCACGCTCTTGCGTCGCTCCGCGTTGTTGGTGGTCGAGCCGCATTCCAAATCGGCCTTGCCTTCCATCATGGTCGGGATGCGCTGCGCCGAGGTCACGGGCAAGAACTGGATCGCGATCGTCTTCAGATCGAGCCTTTGCCGCACGGCCTCGGTGAGCCTCGGTGTACTGCTCGTCGACGACCCGGATGCCCTTGGCGATCGCGGTCTTCTTGAAGACCTCGGCCACGCCCTGGCCGTAGGCGGTGCGGTCGTCGATGATGGCGACGGGCTATTCCGCGATCTCATGGGCGAACCGGGCGGGACCCGGGCTCGTCCTTGCGCTCCTGAATCATTCGTTGCACGATGCTGGGCAAAAGCGTGGAGAGGTGGTGTGACATGGCGAAGATCCGCGTGGTGAATGGCGTGCGATTCAGCGAAGACGACTCCCGCCTGACGCACGTTCGTTGGGGCATCGTCGATACCGACCGCAATGAGTGGATCAGCGGGCCCGCCGAAGCCGAGGTCATCGATGTCGTGGATGCGCTGATGAGCGGAAACGAGGTGTGGACCATCTACACGGTGCAGGGTCGCACGGTGCCCGGGCCGAGGTTGCGGACTGTCGGGGATTCGGAGGAAGCGGAAGCAATCGAAACGCACACGGATCCGAACGATCATCGGACCTTGCGGGACTTGCCCAGGTTTTGAGGTGAGGCGAAACGTGCAGCCGGATGGCCTGCCCAGCGCCGCGAGAGTAGCGACGCTACCGGCGTGGGAATCCGTTGACAAGCGCTGGCATTGGCGCATGCTCCCAATACCGAGCAAAGTCCCATCGGCGAGCCTCGTGCCCGCACCACCTGCCGCAGAGCGACTCTGAAAGCGGGGGTTTGGAACTCGGCGTGAAGCCCGGCAGCGCAAGTTGTTCGGGCTTCATCGTTTCCATCCGCTCGATCGGCGGGATCACGTCGTGGCCCCTTGCGTCGACGCTCGTTTCGCGCGCCGCCGCACCAGCGGCGACAACCAGATCGCCAACGTGAGCACGCCCAGCGTCGCCGCAATCGGCCGGCTGAAGAACGCGAGCACATGGCCGCCGGACTTGATCAGCGACGACACCAGGTTCTCTTCGAGCATGCCGCCCAGCCACCGGGCTGACCCTTACGAGCGCGCCGAGTTGTTCGGCACTCAGCCCGCGAACCGAGCGAACCCCGCGTGCTGCTCGTGCACGGTCACGGTCCCGCTCCCCAGCATCCTGGCCTTCTGACGCAGCCGCTCCAATACGTCGTCGCTCGGCTTGCCGTAGACATCGATCGCCAACAGCTTGATGAACGGCGCGAACTTGGGGAACTCGGGGCCGGCCACCTTCATGTGGAACTCCAGCGACGCCAAGTCGTGGTGGACATGGACGACGGTCATCCGGGTGCCGTCTTCCTCGAAGTACGCGTTGTAGGCGATCAACCGGGGCTCGTTCGCCTCGATGAAGCGGACCAACGCGCTCATGGCCGTCTTGAGCTCCCCGAGGCTCCCGTCTCGGACCTCGGACGTGTCGATGTAGAGGATGGGTTCGAACATGTTGTCTCTCCTGTTCCTGGCAGAGTCGCTGGCGATCCATAGAATTTAGGCTCTCACCGTGCCGATCGTCGCGGTCCGCGGCGCAACCGCGAAAGCACAATGAGCGGCATGACCATGCTGGCCCGGGTTGCCTGTCATCGCTGTGGGCGTGTCCGCCTGCACGCCGACGGACCCTGTCCGGCCTGCGGCGCGCCCCCGCTGGCGGGCGCGACCGCGCCGCCGCTGACCGAGCCGTTCGTCGGCCGCCGCAGCGAACTGCAGCTGTTGCATGACGCGCTCGGCGGGGCGCTGGCCGGGCGCGGTCGCGTCGTCATGCTCAGCGGCGAGGCCGGCATCGGCAAGACGCGGCTGGCCCAGGAGGTGGCGACGCTGGCCCTGCGACGCGGGATGTTGGCGTTGTGGGGGCGTTGTCTCGAGGAGCCCGGCGCGCCGCCGTTCCTGCCGTGGACGCGCGCGATGCAAGCCGGCCTGCGCGCCTGCCGCGACGAGCGCTTGCCTGCGCTGCTCGGGCGCGACGCGGCCGCAGCGGTCGAGATCGCCCCCGAACTCGCCGAGCGACTGCCCCCCGGCACCGCGCTGCCGGTGATCGGCGAAGGCGACCAGGCGCAGTTCCGGCTGTTCGCTGCGGTCGCTCATTTCTGGCGCCAAATGGCGGCGCTGCGCCCACTGCTGCTGATCCTCGACAACCTGCACTGGGCCGATGCGTCGTCGCTGCGGCTGCTGGCCTTCATCGCGCAGGACATCGGCGAGTGCCGCATGCTGCTGCTCGGCTCTTACCGCGAGGCGGGGTTGTCGCGCCAGCATCCGCTCGCGGCGACCTTGGCCGAGCTGTTGAACACGCGGCAGTACGGCCGCCTGCCGCTGCAGGGCTTGAGCCTCGACGAGACCGAGCGCCTGGTCGCCGCGGCAAGCGTCGTGACGCCACTCCCCGCGCTTGTCGCGACGATCCACCGCCGCACCGAGGGCAATCCGCTGTACCTGGTCGAGACGCTGCGCTTCTTGCGCCAGGGGCCGCACAGCGACGACCCGCGCGCCGCCGTGGCGCGGGTCGAGACCGTGCCGAGCGGCATCCGCGCGGTGATCGGCCAGCGGCTCAACGCGCTGTCGGCGCCTTGCTGCGCACTGCTCGCGATCGCCGCGTGCATCGGCCGCGACTTCGACCTGCCGCTGCTGGCCGAACTGGCCGGCGCCGGCAGCGAGGCCGCGCTGCTGGGCACGCTCGACGAGGCGCTGGCGCAGCGCGTGATCGAGGCGGTTCAGCCGGGGCCGCAGTACCAGTTCAGCCACGCGCTGATCCGCGAGGTGCTCTACGACGAGCTGCCCGCGGCGCGTCGCGTCGCGCTGCACGGGCGCATCGCCGAGTCGCTGCAGGCGCGTCACAGCGGCGACCTCGATGCGGTGCTGGCGCAGCTCGCCTACCACGCAGCCGCGGCGTTGCCCGCGGGCAGCCCGGCGCACGCACTCGACATCGCGCAGCGCGCCGCCGCACGGGCCGCCGCGCTGATGGCCTACGAAGAGGCGCTGCGCTGCTACCGGCTCGCGATGCAGTTGCAGGAGCGCTGGCTGCCGGCCGAACGCACGCGGCGCTGCGTTCTGCTGTTGGCGCTCGGCGCGGTGCAGATGCACGCCGGCGAGAACGACGCCAGCGCCGCCACGTTTCTCGATGCGGCCACGCTGGCCCGCGCGCTCGGCGACGCGGCCCTGTTCGCGCAGGCGGCGCTCGGCTTCGAAAACAACGGCTGGCGCATCAGCCGCCCCGGCGAGCAGGCGGCGGCATTGCTCGAAGAGGCGCTGGCGGGCTCGGGCCGCTTCGATGCCGCGCTGCGGGTCGATCTGCTCGCCGCGCTGTGCCGCGCCTGCATCTTCTGTGGCCGCCAGCCGCAGGCCATCGCGGCGCAGCGCCGCGCGGTCGCGCTGGCGCGCGAACTGGCGATGCCGCAGCCGCTGTTCAAGGCGCTGGCGGCGATCGTGCCGGCGCGCCATGACCCCGCGCAACTCGACGAGCGCTTGCGCTGCGCGCGCGAGGCGCTCGACGTGGCCGAGAGCGCCGGCCACATGGAATGGGTCGATGCGCTGACCGGCTGGTACTTCGGCGACCTGGTCGAGAAGGGAGAACTCGACGCGGCGCGCGCGATGGCGCAGGTTCATGCGCGGACAGCCGATGCGATCCGCCAGCCTTTCATGCAGGCGATGGGGCTGACCAGCCTGACCCTGCTCGCCGCGTACGAGGGCCGCTTCGCCGACGCCGAGCGGCTGGCCGGTGAGACCTTCACGATGGGCCAGCGCTTCCTACCCGGCAACGCGCAGGGCGCGTACAGCCTGCAGATCTTTGTGCTGCGCCGCCAGCAGGGCCGCCTCGGCGAGGTGCTGCCGGTGCTGCGCGGCCTGGTCGGCAGCGTGCCGCGTGAAAGCCTGTGGCAGCCCGGACTCGCGCTGATCTGCGCCGAGCTCGAGTTGCACGA
>DASXQQ010000210.1:0-5296 GCA_036507085.1 Piscinibacter sp.
GTGTAGTACTCGTCGCGGTAGATGAACATGATCACGTCGGCGTCCTGCTCGATCGCGCCCGACTCGCGCAGGTCGCTCATCATCGGGCGCTTGTCGGTGCGCGATTCGACGCTGCGGTTGAGCTGCGACAGCGCGATCACCGGGCACTTCAGCTCCTTGGCCAGCGACTTCAGGCCGCGCGAGATTTCGCCGATGACGGTGGCGCGGTTCTCTTCGCTGGTGCCGCCGCTGCCGCTCATCAGCTGCAGGTAGTCGACGATGATCAGCCCGAGCTGGCCGCACTGGCGCGCCTGCCTGCGCGCGCGGGCACGCAGCTCGCTCGGCGTCAGCGCGGGGCTCTCGTCGATGAACATGCTGACCTTGCCGAGCTTCTCGACCGCCTCCGACAGCCGGCCCCATTCGTCGTCGCGCAGCGCCCCGGTGCGCAGGTGCTGCTGGTCGATGCGCCCGAGCGAGCCGACCATGCGCAGCGCGAGCTGCGAGGCGCCCATTTCCATCGAGAACACCACCACCGGCAAGCCCTCGTGGACCGCGACGTGCTCACCGATGTTCAGCGCGAACGCGGTCTTGCCCATCGACGGGCGTGCCGCGAGCACGATCAGGTCGCCCGGCTGCAGGCCGGCGGTCATGCGATCCATGTCGTAGAAGCCGGTGCGCACGCCGGTCACTTCCTCGGCGCCGTTCTCGTGCAGCTCGTTGACGCGGTCGATCAGCTGCACCACCAGCGAGTCCATGCTCTGGAAACCCTGGCGCGAGCGCGAGCCTTCCTCGCCGATCTTGAAGATCATGCCCTCGGCTTCGTCGAGGATCTGCGACACCGGCCGGCCCTGCGGGTTGAACGCGTTGGTGGCGATTTCGTCGCTCGCCGCGACCAGCTTGCGCAGCACCGCGCGCTCGCGCACGATCTCGGCGTAGCGCCGCAGGTTGGCCGCGCTCGGCACGCTTTGCGCGAGCGCGTTGAGGTAGACGAGGCCGCCACAGTCCTCGGCCTTGCCCAGGCTTTGCAACTGTTCGAAGACCGTGATCACGTCGGCCGGCTTGGTCGCGTTGACCAGGCCGCCGATCGCCGCATAGATCAGGCGGTGCTCATAGCGGTAGAAGTCGCTGTCGGTCAGCAGGTCGCCGGCGCGGTCCCAGGCACTGTTGTCGAGCAGCAAGCCGCCGAGCACGCTTTGCTCGGCCTCGATCGAGTGCGGCGGGATGCGCAGACGGGCGACCTCGTCATCACGCGCGCCGGACGAATGCTCGGGAGACTCAAAGACCTTGGACATCGTTCAACCCTGTGCGCAATGTTGTGGACATCCGGTGACGAAGCGGAGGATACAAGTGGAAAACCGCGGCCCCAAAGAGAAGGGGCCGGCATAGCCGGCCCCGCCTTCGTGTTCCGCAGAACCTTAATCCGTTTCGCCGACCACGACAACCTTGACTTCCACTACGACATCGGTGTGTGGCGCAACCGTCACGGTGTGCTCGCCGACGGTCTTCAGCGGACCGTTGGGCATGCGCACCTGCGACTTCACGACCTTGAAGTCGATGCGCGTCAGCGCTTCGGCGATGTCGTTGTTGGTCACCGAGCCGAACAGCCGGCCGTCCACACCCGCCTTTTGCGTGATGTGCACGGTGCGACCGTTCATCTTCTCGCCCAGCGCCTGCGCGGCGGCGAGCCTGTCGGCGGCCGACTTCTCGAGCTCGGCGCGCTTGACTTCGAATTCCTTGATCGCGGCTTCGGTCGCGCGGCGAGCGGCCCGGGTCGGGATCAGGAAGTTACGGGCATAGCCGTCTTTCACCTTGACGACGTCGCCGAGGTTGCCGAGGTTGGCCACTTTTTCAAGCAGGATCACTTGCATGTCGTCGCTCCTCAGACCCGATGCTGGTCGCTGTACGGCAGCATCGCCAGGAAGCGCGCGCGCTTGATGGCGGTCGTGAGCTGACGCTGGAAGAACGCGCGCGTGCCGGTCAGGCGCGCCGGCGTGATCTTGCCGTTCTCGCTGATGAAGTCACGCAGGGTGTCGACGTCCTTGTAGTCGATTTCGGTCACACCGGTGACGGTGAAGCGGCAGAAGCGCTTGCGCCTGAACAGCAGCGATTGCTGATTGCGCTTGGGCTTGCGGTCCTTCGAAAACTTACCTTTACCACGTGGCGGGGGCATATTTCACCTCTTTCAAATCTGTCCGGATCAATGAGTGCTTGGAGTCAGTCGACTTCGGTCACATGAAACACGATGCCGCGTCCGTTGCGCTGGGAACCGAGGAAGCCGGCAAAGCCGTGGCTGCTTCCGATTTCGATTCCCGCCAGACGTTGTGTGATCGCTCCCACCGCGCGCGCCTTGATCTCCATGGCGACCTTGCGCGGTTGGCCGTCTTGCGTGACCTCGGATTCGTGCTTCAAGCTCAAATCGAGGGCGGGCAAACCGGCCGGGGTGTATCGCACAGCGCCCCGCTCCACCAGTTGGGCCGTCAGAACCAGGCGGTTCATGCGGCGCTCGCCGGCAGTGCGAACGCGGGCTTCGTCTTCAGGCCGTGGCCTCCTGCTGCTGCGGAGCCTTGCGGGCTTCTTCCTTCTCGACCATCTTCATCATGACCGACGGCGTGGTCTCGGCCTTGCTCTTGACCACCGTCAGGTGGCGCAGCACGGCGTCGTTGAAGCGAAAGCCCGTTTCGAGTTCGGCCAGCACTTCCTTGCCGCACTCGATGTTGATGCACAGATAGTGGGCCTTCGCCAGCTTCTGGATCATGTAGGCCATCTGGCGACGGCCCCAGTCTTCCACGCGGTGCACCTTGCCGCCGCCGGCGGTGATGGTGCTCTTGTAGCGTTCCAGCATGGCCGGAACCTGTTCGCTTTGATCCGGATGGATCAGCAACACGATTTCATAGTGACGCATTGAAACTCCTTCTGGTTTCCATGAGGTCTGAACGACCGGGAAGCCGCCCCGAAGCGTCTGACTCGAGTGTGGCAAGGGGAAAGCCCGCGATTATAGCCGGCATCGCCGCGGCAAGGCTCGCGCCGGAACGAAGCACCTGCGCAGTTGTGCAGTGCAGGCGCGAGTCTGAGCCGCCTGCGCTGCGCAATTTCATAGGCGCTTCGCTCCGGCGGCTCAGTCCACCTTCGGGTAGCGGATGTACTGCACCAGGTCGCGCGAGGCCGGGCTCGCCGCCGGGGTCAGCCAGCTCACGATCACGATCACCACCAAGCCGACGCCCACGCCGAACAGTCCGGCCGAGATCGGTTGAATGCCGAACCACAGATCCACCGGCTGCGCGATCGCGAACACGCCGCGCAACCAGGGCTCGTTGCGCGCCATGTAGTAGCCGGCGACGCCCAGGCCGGCCAGCATGCCGGCGACGGCGCCCCACCGGTTGGCACGGCGCCAGAACACGCCCAGCAGCAGCGCCGGGAAAAACGCCGATGCGGCGAACGAGAACGCCGCCGAGACGAGGAACAGGATGTCGACCGGCTTTTGCGCCGCCACCGCCGCGGCGGCCAGCGCCACTGCCAGCAGCATCACCTTGGAGATCGTGACGCGCTGTGCGGTCGAGGCGTCGTTGTCGATCATCTTGTAGTACAGGTCATGGCTCAGTGCATTGGCGATGGTCAGCAGCAGGCCATCGGCGGTGGACAGTGCCGCGGCCAAGCCACCCGCGGCCACCATGCCCGACACGACATAAGGCAACCCTGCGATCTCCGGCGTCGCGAGCACGACGATGTCGCCGCCGATCCGCATCTCCCCGAGCTGCAGGATGCCGTCGTGGTTGATGTCGACCACTGACAGCAGCGACGGATCGACGCGCGCCCAGTTGGAGATCCAGGCCGGCAGGTGGTCGAACGGCGTGCCGACCAGCACGTTGAACACCTCGAACTTCACCAGCACCGCGAGCGCCGGCGCGGTGACGTAGAGCAGGAAGATGAACAACAGCGACCATGCCACCGACTCGCGCGCCTGCTTCACCGACGGCGCGGTGTAGCAGCGCACCAGCAGGTGGGGGAGCCCTGCGGTGCCGACCATCAGGCAGAACACCAGCGCGAGGAAATTGCGCCGCGAGTCGTCATAGGCGCGGCGCTCGCCGGCGTCACCATGGGGGTCGCCGGCGAATTGCTGGCTGTGCGGCGGCATGCCGGCCAGCGGCTTGGCCCGCGCCTCGTAGTCGGCCACCGCCCGGGTCCACGCCTCGCGCGCCGCAGCCTCGTTCTTCGGGATCGCCGCGAGCGCCCTGTCGGCCGTCTGGATTTCCCTCAGCGGCGCGTTCTCGGCCTTCAGTTGTGCCGCCAGCCGCTCACCCGCCTGGCGGTCCTGGGTCAGCGACTGCGGGATGTTCTTCAGCTTGTTCGCATACGCCTCGGCGCTCGCCTTGAACAAGCCGATGACCTCGATTTCCTTCGGGTCGGCCATCAACTGCCTTTCGCGCTGGCTGACCTTGTCGAGCTGCGAGCCGTAGACGAACTGCGGCAAGGGCACGCCAGTCTGCTTCACCGACAGCCAGACCACCGGCACCAGGTACGCGATGATCAGGACGATGTACTGCGCCACCTGGGTCCAGGTCACCGCACGCATGCCGCCGAGAAACGAGCACACGAGAATGCCGCCGAGACCGAGAAAGATGCCGATGACGAAATCGACGCCGGTCAGCCGCGTCGTGATCAGTCCCACGCCGTAGATCTGGGCGACGACGTAGATGAACGAGCAAAGGATCGCCGCCGCGAGGCCGATGAAGCGCGGCAGGTTGCCGTCGTAGCGCGCGCCGAGAAAATCGGGAATCGTGTACTGGCCGAACTTGCGCAGGTAGGGCGCGATCAGCAAAGCCACCAGGCAGTAGCCGCCGGTCCAGCCGATGATGAAGGCGAGGCCCGCGTAACCCTGCAGGTACAGCGTGCCGGCCAGGCCGATGAACGACGCGGCGCTCATCCAGTCGGCGGCGATCGCCATGCCGTTGTACAGCGCAGGCACGCGGCGACCGGCAACGTAGTACTCCGCGGCGTCGGTGGTGCGACAGATGATGCCGATGCCCGCGTACACGCCCACCGTGCACAGCAGGAAGGTCACACCGATCCAGCGCTTGGGCATGCCGAAACGTTCGAGCAGGGCCAGCAGCAGCACGAAGGCGACGAAACCGGCCGTGTACCAGAGATAGATGCGATGGAGCTGGCGCTGGAACGGCATGCCATCGTCCGGCCCTGCCGTCGCGGAGTCCCGTGTGTCGAAGGAGCCGATGGCGCTCATCCGCTCAGGCTGCCATCTCGCAGCCCCGGTTGGCCAGTGCATCGGCGCGCTCGTTGCCCGGGTCGCCCGCGTGACCGCGAA
>DASXQQ010000211.1:0-15561 GCA_036507085.1 Piscinibacter sp.
AGCGACACGTTGTAGTCGCCGCCGGCCTCGGGCTTGCGGCGCACCGTGGTCACCGCGTACACCGTGCCGGTGCCCTTGGGCGGCACCAGGGCCAGCTCGCCGTGGCCGCAGTGCGGGCACAGCTCGCGCGGGAAGTAGACAGCCCGGCTGCAGCCGCCGCAGCGCTGGATCAGGAAGCGGCGTTCATTCAAGGCCGCCTGGTGGCGCGCGAGCACGCCGCCTTGCGGGTCGGGGAGAGCGGTAGTGGTCATGCAATGTTCTCGGTGAATGCGGTCACACCACGCCGCTGTCGCGCAGCGCGGCCACCTGGGTGGATGAATAGCCCAGCTCGCCCAGCAGCGTTGCCGTGTGCTGGCCCAGGGCCGGCACACCGTCCATGCGGGGCGTGTAGCGGTTGTTGCTGCCCGGCGGCAGCAGCGCGGGCACGGGGCCGGCGGGGGTACCCACCTCCGTCCAGCGGCGGCGCGCCTGCAACTGCGGGTGCTGCCACAGCGCGGCCGCGGTGTTCACGCGCGCGTTGGCGATGCCGGCGCGGTCGAGCCGGGCCTCGGCCTCTTCCACCCCCACGCCGGCAAAGCAGGCGGCGATCTTTTCGTCGAGCACGACGCGGTGGGCGGTGCGCTGGGTGTTGTTGATGAAGCGAGGGTCTTCCGAGAGCGCTGGCTCACACAGCACTTCCGCGCAGAAGCGCTGCCACTCGCGTTCGTTCTGGACGCCCAGCAGCAGCGTGTGGCCGTCGTCCAGCGTCACCGGGCCATAGGGCGCAATGCTGGGGTGCGAAGCCCCGGTGCGCGGCGCAGGCGGCTGGCCGTTGAAGGCGTAATACATAGGATTGCCCATCCACTCGGTGAGCGTCTCCAACATGGCCACTTCCACCCGCGAGCCGGTGCCCGTGCGCTCGCGCAGCAGCAGCGCCGACAGGATGGACGAGTAGGCATACATGCCCGCACTCACGTCGGCCGCCGAAAAGCCCGCGCGGGCCATAGCCTCGCCGCTGCCGGTGGAAGCCAGCAGCCCGGCCTCGGCCTGCACCATCAGGTCGTAGGCCTTCTTGTCGCGGTAGGGGCCGTCGTCGCCGTAGCCGGAGATGTCGCACACCACCAGGCGCGGGTGCTTGGGCGCCAGTGCCTCGTAAGACAAACCCAGCCGCGCCGCCGCGCCGGGCGCGAGGTTTTGCACCAGCACGTCGGCACGCGCCAGCAGCGCTTCGAGGATGGGCTGCGCCTGCGCATGCTTCACGTCCAGCGTGAGGCTTTCTTTCGAGCGGTTGGCCCACACGAAGTAGGAAGACTGCCCGCCCACGCGCTGGTCGTAGCCGCGCGCGAAGTCGCCCACGCCGGGGCGCTCGATCTTGATGACACGTGCGCCCTGGTCGGCCAGGTGGCGGGTGCACACCGGCGCGGCCACGGCATGTTCGAGCGCCAGCACGGTGATGCCGTCCAGCGGCCGGGGGGAGGATTTAGCGTTCATGGCAACAGCATGGCCGTGCAGAGGCGTGGGCGCAATTTGCGAATGCGAAAGGGGGTGTTCACGTGAGCGTGGCCAGCAGCTCGCGCTTGAGCACCTTGCCGCTGTGCGTCATCGGAAAGGCCTCCACCACCTTGATGCGCGCCGGCCGCTTGTAGGGCGCCAGGTGTTCGCGCAAATGGGCGTCGAGCGCGGCGCGGTTGAGCTCGCAGCCGGGCTTGAGCGTCACGAAGGCCACCACCTCCTCGTTGCCGTCTCGTTCTGGGCGGCCCAACACCGCGGCGGCGCGGATGGCGGCAAAGCCATGCAGCGCCGCCTCCACCTCGCCCGGGTAGACGTTGAAGCCCGAGCGGATGATCATCTCCTTGAGGCGCCCCACCACGAACAGCGCGCCTTCGGCATCCAGGGTGCCCAGGTCGCCGCTGGCGTACCAGCCGCCGGGCTTCATGACCGCGGCGGTGGCCGCCTCGTCGCGGAAGTAGCCCGCCATGAGCCCGCGCCCGCGCAGCCAGATCTCGCCGCGCTCGCCGGGCGGCAACTCGCGCCCGTCCGGCCCCACGATGCGCAGCTCGGCGCCTTCGACCCGCGTGCCGGCCGAGGTGTCGGCGCGGTGCTGGCCCAGCGGCGTGACGTGCACTGAACCCGCGTATTCCGAAAGCCCGTAGCCGTGGTGCAGCGGTTGGCCGAAGCGTGCTTCCACCTGGCGCTTGAGCGGCATGTCCAGCGGGCCCGCGCCGGTGTACACATAGCGCAGCGCAGGTGCCTCGGGCCGCGCGATGCCATGCTCATCCAGGTGGGCCAGCAGGCGTGAAAACAGCGTGGGCGGCCCCTGCAGTTGCGACACCTGGTGGTGCGCCAGCGCGTCGAGCACGTCGCTTGCATCGAACTCGCTGCGCATCACCAGGCTCGCGCCTGCGTGCAGCGAAGCCATCAGCACCGTGCCCAGCCCGAAGATGTGCGTCATCGGCAGGTAGGCATACGAGCGGTCTTGCGGCCCCAGCTCGCGCGACTGTGCCGACACCCGGCCAAAGTGCAGCAGCCCCTCGTGCGTGACCGTCACGCCCTTGGGCACGCCGGTGGTGCCCGAGGTGAAGATGATGGCCGCCACCCGCTCGGCCAGCGCGCCGGTTTCGGCCCGCGCTTCTGCGCGCACCGGGCTGTGCGCAAGGCCCGGCACCGAGGCGTCGGTGGCGGCAAACCGCTCCGCATGGCGCGCCGCCGCGGAAGACACCGCCGAGGTGAAGTACAGCCGCCGTGCATCGGCCTTCTCGGCAAAGGCTGCGACCTCGCCCGGCGCCATGCGCGCATTCACGCCGCACGACCAGGCGCCCACGCGGCTGCACGCCAGTATCAGCGCCACGTGCTCGGGGCAGTTCTCCGCCACGATGAGCACGCGGTCGCCGGGGCGCACGCCATCGGCGCGCAGCTCGCGCTCCAGTGTGTTGACCAGAGCGCCCAGCGCGGCGAAATCGATGTCGCGGTCTTTCAGGTGGAGAAAGGGCCGTGCCGGGTCGCGCGCGAGCCAGGCGTCGAAGGCTTCGTGAATGAACTGCATGCCGGGGCCTCGGAACTGCTTACTCGAACTTCATGCCGGCCGTCACCCCGCGCCACAGCTCGAAATCGCTGCGCTGCTGCGCGGCCAGCTTGGCCGGCTCGCCCACCCACATGTCGTAGCCTTGCTCGGCCCATTGCTTGCGCAGGCCTTCATCGGCCAGCGCGCGGTTCACGGCGGTGTTGAGCTGCTTCACCTGATCGGCGCCCAGGCCGGCTGGGCCGTACACGCCATACCAGCCGATCACCTCGTAGCCCGGCAAGCCCGCCTCGCGCATCGTCGGCACATCGGGCAGCGAAGGGTTGCGAGCGCGCGAGGTGACGGCCAGCGCACGCACGCGGCCCGACTGCGCGTAGTTGCGTGCGGTGCTCACGATGTCGAACATCATCGAGATCTGGCCGCCCATCACATCGTTCATCGCCGGGGCATTGCCCTTGTAGGGCACATGCGTGAGCTGCGTGCCCGACTGCTTGGCGAACAGCTCGCCGCTCAGGTGGTTGGAGGCGCCCATGCCGGCCGAGCCGTAGGTCAGCTTGCCGGGGTTGGCCTTGGCATAGGCAATCAGCTCCCGCAGCGTCTTGACCGGCAGCTGCTTGTTGACGACCAGCGTATTGGCGTAGCTGAGCACCGGCGACACCGGCGTCAAATCCTTGGCCGGCTCCAGCGTCATCGACTTCATCACGTGCGGGCTGATGGTGAGCGTGGGGCTGGCGCCGAAGTAAAGCGTGCTGCCGTCGGCGGCTGCCTTGGCCACCGCCTCGGCGCCCAGCAGCCCGGCCGCGCCGGGCCGGTTGTCGACGATCACGTTGCGCCCCAGCTCGCGCGCGAGCACGGGGGCGAACTGGCGCGCTGCCGTGTCCACCGGCCCGCCCGCGGCATAGCCGACCAACAGCCGCACGGTGTTGGCGGCGCCGGCCGGCGCCTGGGCGAAAGCGGGCGCGGCGGCCAGGCCGATGGTGGAGAGTGCGAGCAGGCCCAGGGTTAGGCGCAGGCCCGAAAAGCGAAGTGTGGTCATGGTGCGTGTTTCCTCGTTGGCGCGCCGGGGTGGGCAAGGGTGCTCAAGAGCCCAGGCTGCAGGCCAAGCATGGCCGCGGCCTGCGCGCCGCGCCATCTGTAATTCCGAAAGGGGGTGTTCACCCGGTGTGGCGGCGGGGGTGCTGCCGCACAATGACCCGACCATGCATTTCGACCTGACGGACCTGCGGCTCTTCGTCTACGTGGCCGAAGAGTCCAACCTGCGCAAGGGCGCCGAGCGCGCCTGCATCTCACTGGCCGCGGCCAGCACCCGCATCAAGCAGCTCGAAGACAACATCGGCGCCAAGCTCTTCTATCGCAAGCCCCAGGGCGTGGAGCTCAACCCGGCCGGCGAGGCGATGCTGCACCACGCGCGCTTGGTGTTGCAGCAGGTGGAGCACCTGAAGGTGGACCTGCGCGAATACGCCAGCGGCATCAAGGGCCATGTGCGCATCCTGGCCAACACCACCTCCATCAGCGGCGCGCTGCCCGCCGCGCTGGCCAGCTTTCTGGCCCGCCACCCCGATGTGAGCATCGACCTGCACGAACGCCTGAGCCACGAGATCGTCATCGCCATCAACGAGGCGCATGCCGACATCGGCCTCGTGGCCGGCAACGTGGACACCGAAGGCCTGGAGGTGCACGACTTTGTGGGCGACGATCTGGTGGTGGTGGTGCCCCAGGGCCACCGCCTCGCGCAGGCACCGGGTGAGCGAACCAGCTTTGTGGAAACGCTGGACGAGCACCACATCTCGCTGGCCGAAGGCAGCGCCTTGGCCAGCTTCTTGCCGCCGCTGGCACGCGCCATCGGCCGCAACCTGGAGTTCCGCATTCAGGTGAGCAGCTTCGAGTCCATCTGCCTGTTGGTGGAGGCGGGCGTGGGCATCGGCATCATCCCGCGCACATCGGCGCTGCGGCATGCGCACACGATGAAGCTGCAGATCGTGAGCCTGAGCGATGAATGGGCCAAGCGAGAGATCAAGATCGTCAACCGCTCGCGCGTGCCGCTGCCGAAGTTGGCGACGGAGTTGATTCGCCATCTGGCGAACTTCAACTTTGAGGAGAGGTTGTTGTAGGGGGTGGTCGCTCAGCGTCGCGCGGTGATTGGTGGCGTTCGGCGCAGAGTCAAGTGCGAAATGTGCAGAAGTTCTGTTCCGGGCGCGGGCGGGTTGGGGAATCGCCTACAAGGGCGTCTCGTGCCCGCTGACCGCGCACTGACGGGCTGTTGCGCTCTACCTGAAGATGTCGTGCAGGCGCTGCATCGGCCGGCCGATGAGGAAGCCCTGCACGTAGTCCACACCGAGCGCCTTGAGGGTGTTCAACGTCTGCTTATCTTCGACGCACTCCGCCACGGTCTTGATGTTCAGACCCTGCGAGACCTCGTTGATGGCCTTCACGAACAGAGGATCGTCGGGACTGTCGGTGACGTGACGAACGAAGCTGCCGTCGATCTTCAGGAAGCTGATCGGCAACTTGCGCAGATTGAGCCACGACGAAAAGCCGGCGCCGAAGTCGTCGAGACTGAACTGACACCCCAATGCGCTGATGCGATGCAGCAGCTCGGCCATCTTGTCGACGCCGTCGATGGCCGCGGTTTCGGTGATCTCGATGGTCAGCAACTCACCCGGCACGTTGCTGTATTCGAGCCGTTGCTTGAGGAACTCGTAGAAGCCGCCGGCTTGCAAGGTCTTGGTGGACACGTTGACCGAAACCCGCGGCTTGCGGCCCTGCACGAGCAGCTGGCTCATGTGCATCAGAGCGATGTCCACGCCGCGCCGATCGAGTTCGTTGATGAGCCCCGTGTGCTCGGCGTGCGGAATGAACGCGGCCGGCATCACGAGGTGGCCATCCTCGCCGATCATGCGCATCAGCGCTTCGCAGTGCGTGATCCTGCCGTCCTTGAGCTGTTGAATCGGCTGGTAGAACAGCAGCAGCCGCTCTTCACGCAGTGCGGTTTGCAGCCGGTCCTTCCACTTCACCTGCTCGGACAGCGTATCCAAGTCGGTGAACGAGGGATCGTAGACGACCCAATTGGTGTTGGAGCGGCTCTCGGACTTGGCGCGATACATCGCCATATCGGCATTCGCCATCAATTGGCTCACGTTCGAGCCATGCTCGGGGTACAGCGCCACGCCAATGCTGCAGGAAATGCTGTTCAGGCGGTCGTTGCGGCGAAAGCGCACGCTGCTCAGGCGCTCGCTGAACTGCAGAACCGCCGCGTTGACCGTGTCGATGTCGACCTCGTCCATCACCACGGCGAATTCATCGCCTCCCTGTCGCACCGGCAGATCCGTGGCGCGAATGGACTGCTTGAGCACCTGCGAGACCTTCTGGATGATCTCGTCGCCGACCTTGTGGCCGCTCAGGTCGTTGATCAGCTTGAAGTTGTCGATGTCGAAGTAGAGCAGGGCCACGCCGTG
Organism: Piscinibacter sp.; assembly: GCA_036507085.1. Lineage (GTDB taxonomy): Bacteria > Pseudomonadota > Gammaproteobacteria > Burkholderiales > Burkholderiaceae_C > Albitalea. The sequence goes on from DASXQQ010000211.1 coordinate 6,454, forward strand.
ACCGTAGCGCGATGCCCGCGCCAGGATCTTCTCGAAGTTGTCCTCGAAGCGGCGCCGGTTGTAGAGGCCCGTCAACGGGTCGCGGTCGGCGAGACTGACGAGGCGGCGCTCCTCGGTCTTCTGCGAGGTGATTTCGAACCCGATCGTCAGGCACGCGAATTCTTCGCCGCTGCCCATGATGCCCGGCGCCAAGCGCGTATGCCACCACTCGAAGACGCGCTCCTCGCCGCGCCGGTCGTGCCATTCGGCCTCGTGCTTCAACGATGTCAACTCGCCCGCGAACAACCGGTTCAGGCGCATCACGTTCTCGTAGCGGCGCGGATCGAGGCCGAGCAATTCGCCGAACAGCCTGCCGCGCAGGCTCTCGAATTCGGCTGCTAGGTGTTGGGTCGCGGCGGGATTCTCCCAGACGATCTCTCCGCCCGCACCCAGCAGCAGCACGCAATAGTCCGCATGCGCGTAGAGCTGGTGAAGAAGGGCTCGCGTCGTCGCCCTCGCGGTGTCGGCGCCGAGGGCAGCGGCTAGCGCTTCGACCGGATCGCCGACCAAGCCGACCGCAACGTCGGGGTTGAGGATCGGGGCCTCGCGGCCTGGCAGATCAATGGAGTTCGCCAGGATCGTCGGCCGCAATGCGTTCGACATGGTTCAGACCCTCGCGGTACCACTCATTCAGCACGGTCTTCTCGATCAAAGTTCGCTTTGCCGTGTGGCCATGCGCGGCACCCAGTCGAATTTCCTCACTGATGATGCATTCCTCGAAAAAGCCGGCCTCCCGAAGGACCTCTCCCTCCGGGCTGACGATGCAGGATTTCCCGTGCGATGAGCCCTGTCGGCGCAGGTTGTCCGGATCGGCGGGGGTGTTGGCCTTGACGACGTAGATGCCGTTCTCGAACGCCCGTGCAATCGCCATGGCACGGTAGGCGTTCATCTTGCGCTCCGCCAACAGGCCGGATTCGCAGGAGCTGATGAGGCAGATTTCAGCGCCCATGGCCGCGGGCAGGCGCACCAGCTCCGGGTATCGAACGTCACGGCAGATCAGGAAGCAGACATTGGCGCCCGCCACTTTGATCAGCGGAATCCTGGCGGCAAAGTTCGTGCACCAGGAGTCGCCGCCGAGGAAGGTCTTGCCGTAGCGCCCGATCAGCCGCCCATCCTTTTCGAAGACGGCCAAGCCGTTGATCCAGCCACCGGGTCCCTGAAACGCCGAACCGACGACCGCCGCAAGCTTCAGGCGCTTGCAGGCGGCCGCAATGTCGCGTTCAGCGGCCTCGAACGCTTCGGGCCGTGCAGTTGCCCAGAACTCCGCACGGTTGCTGTAGCCCGACAGCGTTGCCTCCGGGAACAGCACCAGATCGACCTGCTGTGCCGCGGCGATTTCGAGGAACGAGATCACGCGGTTCTTGCTGAACTCGATGTCTTCGGTCGTCATCACCTGGCACGCAGCCACCTTGATTTTCAGCAGGGCTTTGCACATGACCGAATGGCAGTAGGTCCGCGGCAGGATGATGGTTCAGCGTGGATCGACTCTAGTTTATAAATCAATCAATAGCACCATGGGATACCCTAGCCAGCGTGACAAGCCGCACGGCATCGCATGCCGTTCACGCCAACGCACGCCGTCTTCTCTGCGCTGCCAGACGCTAGCTCACGTACCAGCGAAGGACCGTTTCCAGTCTGTTCCTGCCCGTCGTGCGGTGGCTTCGAGCGGCAGTTCATGGCCGGGCGCAGCCAATCCGCCGATTGAATGCTCAGTGCGCCGGAACGACATCCAGCCGATTCAATCTCTCGCTGTTCGTCGCGAGAAGCCGCCCCCGCGCCGCCCAATACTCCCTCTCCAATCCTTCTACCTTCATCGCCACCGACTCCACCCCCCGCACCGCCGCTATCCCCTGCCCACACCCCCAAATGTCTTTCCACGGCCTGCGCGTGCTGCCGAAGTTCATCGCGTTGGGGTTGCTCGACGGCAGGGCGTCCGGGTCCAGCCCTGCGGCGCGGATGGAGGGTTTGAGGTAGTTGCCGTGCACGCCGGTGAAGAGGTCTGAGTACACGATGTCGTCGCTGTTGCACTCGACGATCATGCGTTTGTAGGCTTCGTCGGCGCGGGCCTCCTCGGTGGCGATGAAGGCCGAACCGATGTAGGCGAGGTCGGCGCCCATGGCCTGTGCGGCCAAGATGGCGTTGCCGGTGGCGATGGCGCCGCTCAGCGCCAACGGGCCGCCGAACCAGGTGCGGATTTCCTGAATGAGCGCCAGCGGGTTCTTGGTGCCGGCATGCCCGCCGGCGCCGGCGGCCACCGCGATCAGGCCATCGGCGCCTTTGTCCACGGCCTTGTGCGCAAAGGTGTTGTTGATCACGTCGTGCAGCACCAGGCCGCCCCAGGCGTGCACCGCTTGGTTGAGCTCGGGGCGCGCGCCCAGCGAGGTGATGATGAGCGGCACCTTGTACTTCTCGCACGCGGCCAGGTCGTGATCGAGCCGGTCGTTGCTCTTGTGCACGATCTGGTTGATGGCAAAGGGCGCGGCCGGGGCCTCGGGGTGGGCGCGGTCGTGGGCGGCCAGGGTTTCGGTGATCTCGGCCAGCCACTCGTCCAGCAGCGAGGCGGGCCGCGCGTTGAGCGCGGGCATGGAGCCCACGATGCCGGCCCTGCATTGCGCGATCACGAGTTGCGGCACGCTGATGATGAACAGCGGCGAGGCGATCACCGGCAGGCGCAGGCGGGTCAACAGGGGAGGCAGTGCCATGGGGAGTTCCTCGGAAGCGGTGTGTCCGGGGGGTCCAGGGCGCGGCGCTGCTGGCCCTCGTCCCCCGCCTTCTCCCGCAAGCGGGAGAAGGAGCTTGTCAGATCGGGTCCCAGGAGAACACGTCGCCCGAACGGTCGAGATCGAAGTACTGCGCCTTCAACGCCGGCAGCGCGTGGCTCGCCACCGTTTCGGGGCTCCAGCCTTCGCTGCGGTGCACCGATCGCACCGGGCGCGGCTGGCTGATCAGGAAGATCTCGTTGTTGCGCACGGCAAAGATCTGGCCGTTGGTGTCGGCCGCAGCATCGCTGGCCAGGCACACGGCCAGCGGGGCGATCTTGGCGGGCGTCATCTGCTTCATGCGCTCAACGCGCTGCTTCTCGGCGTCCGTCTCGGTGGGGATGGAGCCGATCATGCGGCTCCAGGCAAACGGCGCAATGCAGTTGGAACGCACGTTGAACTTCTGCATGTCCAGCGCGATGGACTTCGACAGCGCGGCAATGCCGAGCTTGGCCGCCGCGTAGTTGGCCTGGCCAAAGTTGCCGATGAGGCCGGAGGTGGAGGTCATATGCACGTACACGCCCGACTGCTGCTCCTTGAAGTGCGGCGCGGCGGCGCGGCTCACGTAGTAGCTGCCGTACAGGTGCACCTTGATCACGGCGTCCCACTCTTCGTCGCTCATCTTGTGGAAGAAGCGGTCACGCAGGATGCCGGCGTTGTTGACCACGCCGTCGATGCGGCCAAAGCCGTCGAGCGCGGCGGTGACGATGCGCGCGGCCGAGCGGGACTCGGACACGCTGTCGGTGTTGGCCACGGCCTGGCCGCCTGCGGCGCGGATCTCGTTGACCACCTGCTGCGCGGGGCCGGCGTCCGATCCTTCGCCGGCCACCGAGGCGCCGATGTCGTTGACCACCAGGCGTGCGCCCGCGCGGGCCATGGCCAGCGCAATGTCGCGGCCGATGCCGCCGCCGGCGCCGGTGACGACGATCACCTTGCCTTCGAGCATGGGTGTTGTGCTCATCTCTTACTCCTGTGTTGACAAAAAAATCGCTCCAGCCATGAAGCGCCCCGCCCGGCGTGTAGCGAGCAGAAGCCCAGCGGACACCGCGGATCCGGCTCCGCCGGTCCGCTGGTGTCGCCCCCTTGAGGGGGCGCGCGAAGCGCGTAGGGGGTGGGCCATGTCAAGCTGGCCACTGGAACTTGGCTGGCCGCTTGGCCAGGAAGTCCTGCACCGCGTCGCGGTGCGTCTGTGTGCCCATCGCCAGCACCTGCGCGTTGGCTTCGAGTTCCAACTGCGTGGCCAGGTCTCCGCCCGCCGCCACCGCGCGCTTGATGAGGCTCACTGCCACGGGCGAGGCCTGCACGAAGCTCGCGGCCATGGCTTGCGCGCGGGCCAACAACTGTTCGGGCGCCTGCAGCTCCATCGCGATGCCAAGGCGCAAGGCTTCTTCCGCGCCCACCTCGCGGGCCGAAAGCATGAGCTCCTTGGCGCGCTGCGGGCCCACGATGCGCGGCAGCGTGTAGAACACGCCGCAGTCGGGCACCAGCCCCACGCGCAAGAACGAAACGCAAAAGCGCGCACGCGGCGTGGCGATCACGAAGTCGGCCGCCAGCGCGAGGCCGAAGCCGGCGCCGAAGGCCGCGCCGTCCACCGCGGCGATCACCGGGCGGTCGAGTGTGATGAGGTCTTGCAGCCAGTGGTGCAGGCTGTGCAGGCGCTCGCGCCAGCCCTGGTTGTCTAGCCCCACGCTGGCGATGTTGCGCAAATCGCCGCCCGAGCAGAAATGCCCGCCCGCGCCGGTGATCACCAGCGCGCGGATGCTGCGGTCTTGCTTCACGCTGCGCACCACCTCGGCAATCTCTTCGCGCATCTGTGGGCCCAGGGCGTTGCGCGCTGCGGCGTGGTCGAGCGTGAGCGTGGCGACTTGTTCGCGCACTTCGTAGCGGATGGTTTCCATGGCGATGTCTCCGATATCAAGCGATGCCCGTACTCCCTCTCCCGCTGGCGGGAGAGGGTTGGGGTGAGGGCTCCTTCTCCCGCCCGCGGGAGAAGGAGCCAATTTCCTCGTGCGATGCCGTGTCCATGTCAGGCGGCCTTGACGGCAGCACTGAGGTCGCGGCCGCCCGGTAGCGAGCTGCCGCCGTCCACCGGGATCACTGCACCGGTCACGAAACTGGCCAGCGGCGAGCTGAGCACCAGCGCCATGTCGGCCACCTCGGCCGTGGTGCCAAAGCGCCCGAGCGGAATGCTCGCGGCCATCTGGGCCACGGCCTCTTCGGTGGGCGCCAGGCGGCGTATGCCCTCGGTGTCGCCTATGGGGCCGGGCACGATGGAGTTGACGCGCACGCCGTCGGGCCCCCATTCCATCGCCAGCACGCGGGTGAGCATGTCCACGCCCGCCTTGGCGGCGCACACATGGGCCTGGTAGGGCGTGGGGTTGTCAGCCTGCGGCGCCGAGATGTTGATGACCGAGGCGCCCGGGCGGCGCAGGTGCGCATGGCCGGCGCGCAGCACGTTGAAGCTGCCCACGAGATCGATCTCGATCACCGTACGAAAGCCCTTGCTCGACATGCCCAGCGCCGGCGCAACGAAGTTGCCGGCCGCGCCCGAGACCAGCACGTCGATGGGGCCGAAGCGCTCGCGCGCGGCGCCCAGCGCGGCTTCGATGGCCTCGTAATCGCGCACGTCGGCGCTGTGGCCCTCAGCCTGGCCGCCGTGGCGGCGCAGTTGCTCCACGGCCGCTGCCACGCGCTCGGCCGAGCGGCTGGCGATGGACACGCGCGCGCCGCGCTGTGCAAAGGCATCGGCAATGGCGAGATTGATGCCGCTGCTGCCGCCGGCCACGAAGACGTGGCGGCCAGTGAAGTCGAGCAGGTTCTGGCTGGTGGTGTTCATGGCGTGGCGCCTTTCAGTCGAGTCGGATCTGCGCTTCGGTGATGACCTTGGCCCAGACGTCCTTGTCGGCCTTCACCTCACGCGCAAACTCGTCCATCGGGTTGCCGCCGGGTTGCAGCCCCATGCCCTGCAGGCGCTCTTGCACGTCGGGCAGCTTGATGAGGCGGACGAACTCTTCCGACAGCTTCTTGGCTGTGGCCGGCGGCGTGGCGGCCGGCGCAAACAGGCCGAACCAGCCGTACGGCTCGTACGAGTGGTAGCCCAGGCTGGTGAGCGTGGGCGCCTTGGGCGCCAGCGGCGAGGAGCGCGCGCCGCTCACGGCCAGCACCTTGAGCTTGCCGCCGCTCAGGTGCGGCTGTGCCGAGCTCGAATCGACAAACGCCGAATGCACCTGGCCGCCCAGCAGGTCGGTCAGCAGCGGGCCGGCGCCGCGGTAGGGAACGTGGTTCAGGTCCAGCTTGGCCTGGCTGTTGAGCATGGCCGCGTGGATGTGCGAGGAGGTGCCGTTGCCGTAGTTGCCGATGCTGTACTTCTTGGGGTTGGCCTTCACGAGCGCGATGAACTCCTGCGCGGTGTTGGCCGGAAAGTCGGCAGGCACCAGCAGCAGGTCGGCCGAGCGCGCAATGGCGGTGAGCGGCACAAAGTCCTTGATCGGGTCGTAGGGCACCTTGGAGAACAGCGCCGGCCCTTGAATGAGGGCGGTGATGCCCACCAGCACGGTGTAGCCGTCGGGGGCGGCTTTCGCGACCTGGTCGTTGCCCAACATGCCGCTGGCGCCGGTTTTGTTTTCAACGACCACCGGCACCTTCCACGATTCGGCGAGCTTGGCGCTGAGCACGCGCGCCAGCGCATCGGTGCCGCCGCCGGGCGGGTAGGGCACCACGAGGCGGATGGGTTTGTTGGGGTAGTCGCTGTCGGCCCAGGCGGGCGCGAGGGTGAAGGCGCTGCTGGCGACCAGGGCGGTGGAGAGGGCGAGCTTCAGGGCATCGCGTCGGGTAAAGGGCAAGGGCATGTCGGGTCTCCGAAATGTCTTCAGCGGTGGTCCAGGTAGCGGAAGGAGCCGACAGCGCGCGCGACGATGCGGCCGCTTTCGTCGGTGACGACGGCCTGGCATTGCACGACCTCGTCGCTGATGGCTAGCACCTCACCGTCGGCGGTGAGCCGGCCGCGGCCGGGCTGCAGATAGCTGGTGTTGAGGTTGAGCGTGACGGCGGTGCGCGCGAAGTCGATCTTCGATACCGCCGCGCTGGCCATCACCACATCGACGAGCGTGGCCACCACGCCGCCGTGCACGGCGTGGATCAGGTTCTCCAGCTCGGGCCGGGCGTCAACCACCAGGCGCGCGCGGCCGTCGTGCGAGAACTCGCGCCGCACCCCCAGCAACCGCATGAAGGGCACGCGGGCGAAGGCCTGGTGGCGGTCGCTATTGCGGTCGGTGTCGTTCATGGCAACCGGCGTCATCACGGGCGGTGGGCTGCGCGCAGCACGGTCTTGAGCACCTTGCCTGCGGCCGACAGGGGCAAGGCGTCGGTGAAGCTGATGCTGCGCGGGCACTTGTAGCCGGCGAGCTGCTGGCGGCACCAGGCCTTGAGTGCGTCGCCGGCGGTGGCCGGGTCGGCGTCGGCGGCATCGGCTTCGGGGCGCAGCACCACCACCGCATGCACGGCCTCGCCCCAGCGTGCGTCGGGCACACCGATCACGGCGGCATCGGTCACCGCGGGGTGGCTGCGCAGCGCGGCCTCCACCTCGGCGGAATAGACGTTCTCGCCGCCGGTGATGATCATGTCCTTCAGGCGGTCGGCGATGAAGAGGTAGCCGTCGGCTTCCATGCGCCCGCCGTCGCCGGTGTGGAACCAGCCTTCGCGCAGCGCCGACGCGCTGGCCTCGGGCAGTTGCCAATAGCCGCGCGTCACCATCGGGCCGCGCACGACGATCTCGCCCACCTCGCCGCGTGGCAGCTCGCGGCCGCTTTCGTCAACGATGCGGATCTCGGCGCCCAGGCCGGCGCGGCCCACCGAGCGCAGGCGGCCCAGCGCTCGCGCCTCGGGCCGGTGGTTGGCCGGCAGGTTGATGCACACGGCGCCGGCGGTTTCGGTCAGCCCATAGGCCTGGAAGAACTCGGCCTGCGGCCACGCGGCCAGCGCACGGTCGAGCAGGTCGGGCGGCATGGGAGCGGCGCCGAAGGCGATGCGGTTGAGGCTTTGCAGCCGTGCGGGGTCGAAGCCCGGCGCGTCCAGCAGGGCCTGCAGCATGGTGGGCACGACGATGATGTCGGAGATGCCGTGCTGCTCGATGGCCGCCAGCACCACCTCGGCGCGGAACTGCGGCATCGTGACCCAGGTGCCGCCGACGATGGACTGGCCCACCAGCCGGCCCAGGCCTGCGACGTGGAACAGCGGCGCCACCAGCAGCGACACGCTGTCGGCCGAGTTGTTGAGCTCGGCGCCGCGCGTCATCGAAGCCGTCCAGAAATTGGCGTGCGAGAGCATCACGCCCTTGGAGCGCCCGGTGGTGCCGCCGGTGTAGAGGATGGCGGCCAGCGCGTCACCGCCGCTGCGGGTGTCTTCCAGCGGCGCGAGGCGCTCGCCTTCGGCGGCGATCTGGTGGCAGGCCACCACGGTGGTCACATCGGCCAGCTCCGCGGCCTGGGTTTCAAACTGCGCGTTGGCCACCAGCAGGCGGGCGCCGCAGTCGGCCACGGCAAAGCGAAATTCGGGCACGCTCCAGCGCGTGTTCAGCGGGCAGGCCACCGCACCCAGCCACCAGCAGGCCATGAGCAGCGTGACGAGCGCGTCGTCGTTGGGTGCGAGCAGGGCCACGCGGTCCCCGATGCCAACGCCGCGCGCCTGCAGGGCCGCGGCCTGGCGGCCCACCTGCTCGGCGAACTGCGCGAAGGTCCAGTGGCGCTCGCTGCCTTCGGCCAGGTGGTGCAGCGCGATCTTGTGCGGGTGGCGCTGCAGAGCGCGATGCAGGCCTTGGGTGAGGTACATGGCCTTAGCTCGCCGGCGCGCGGTAGCGGAAGGTGCCCATGGCCTTGGCGACGACCTCGCCGGTTGCGTCGGTCACCTCGGCCTCGCAGAAGCACACCGAGCGGCCGCCGCCGGTGGCGCGGCCGGTGGCCTCGAGCCGCCCGGTGGCCGGGCGCATGAAGCCGATGTGCATGTCGATGGTGACCACCTCGCGCGCGAAGTCGATGCGGCTGAGCGCGGCGTTGGCCATGGCGCTGTCGAGCAGGGTCATCACCACGCCGCCGTGGCCGCCGCCATGGTTGTTGAGCAGGTCGGACTGCAACTCGATGGTGACGACGGCCTCGCCGCCGCCCACACGCACGCGGCGCATGCCGATCTTTTCGAGGAAGGGGATGTGGCGCTCCGGTCCCGACAGGAGCGCGCGCTGCTGCAGCGTGGCGGTGGAGGAGGGCAGTGACATGGTCGGCGTGCGCAGGTGGGCGGTTGAAGAAGGGAGCCTCAGAGG
>DASXQQ010000212.1:0-36142 GCA_036507085.1 Piscinibacter sp.
CAACCTGCGGAAAGGTGTAGCCCTCGGTGTTGAGGCGCAGGCGCTCGAAAGCGCGCTGGGCGTCGGGTTCGCTATCGCAGCGCATCAGAACCACGAATTCCTCGCCGCCGAAGCGGTACAAGCGGTCGTGAAAACGGAAACAGCTGCGCATCAGGCGCGACAGCAGCAGCAGGACCTCGTCGCCGATCAGGTGGCCGTAGCGGTCGTTGACCGACTTGAAGTGGTCGATGTCGATCATCCCGAGCCAATAGCGGCTGCCGGGGCCGGCGGTGCGGCGCGCATCGCCGGCGCTGGCGTGGGAGTGCAATGTCGACGAGATCTTGAGGAAGCTCTCGTCGAAGGTCTTGCGGTTGAGCAGCCCGGTCAACGTGTCGCGCTCACTGTAGTCGAGCAGGCCCTGGAAGTTGCGGTAGATGCGCAGGATGCTGCACACCATGCGCTGCGCTTCGGTGTCGAGCGCTCCGATGGTCTGCAGCTCGAGCACGCCGACGACCTCACGGTCGGTCGCCAGCGGAAACACGCTCAGGCCGGCGTCGCCGGTGCATGAGACCACCGTCTGCCCGCCCAGCGCCTCGCAGCGTTCGGGGTGATCGGCCAGGCGCGGCAGGCTGTCGAGGTCGACCCAGGCCGGGTCGGCGGTGGCGACGACGTCGTCTTCACCGAGTCGCGCGCGAGTCAGCCAGCGCTGGTTGTCGCTTTCGCCGACCATTCGGTAAATGGCCACCGAGCGCGGACGCAGCAGATCGCGAAACGCGCCGGCCAGCGTGACGTCGAGAACGTCGCGATCCCGAAACCCGGTCAACTCGGCAAGGTGATCGACGAGTTCCGACATGGTTCGCTTGGGGCCGGGCTAAGACAGCCTCAGGTGGCCACTTCGTGAGCGGTGTAGCGTCCGATCAGCGCCAGCAGGTCTTCTTCGGAGTAAGGCTTGCCGAGATAGTGGTCCACGCCGAGCTCGGCCGCGTAGTCGCGGTGTTTCTGCGCGATGCGCGAGGTGATCATGATCACCGGCAGGTCGCGCAGCCGGGCGTCGCCGCGAATGTTGCGCACCAAGTCGAAGCCGTCCATGCGCGGCATCTCGATGTCGCTGAGCACCATCTGCGGCTTCTCTTCGGCCAGGCGTTCGAGCGCGTCGAGACCGTCCTTCGCCACCGCGACCCGATAGCCTTCGCGCACCAGCAGGCGCTGCGTGACGCGGCGCACCGTGAGCGAGTCGTCGACCACCAGCACCAGCGGCGCGGCGCGTGCCGCAGCCTCGACCGGCGTCGGCTGCTGGACCTCGGGCAGCGGTGCGTGCAGCGCCGCCACCGTCGCCGCTCGCGCCTCGACGCCGTACAGCGTGGCCAGCGCGACCGGGTTGTAGATCAGCGCCACCGAGCCCGAGGCGAGCAAGGTCATGCCCGCCAGACCCGGCATGTGCGACAGCTGCGGGCCGAGGTTCTTGACCACGACTTCCTGGTTGCCCAGCACTTCGTCGACGTGCACCGCGATGCGCTGCTGGGCGCTTCGGATGATCACCACCTGGCGCGTGCGCGACGCCAGCTCGGCGCTGCGCGGGCTGAGCTGCAGCAGCGAGCCGAGCCAGAAGAACGGCAGGTGGCGATCGCCGACGGCGAAGCTGCCGGCCTCGTAGGCCTGGCTGATTTCATCGGCCGTCGCGCGGCGCACGATTTCCACCAGCGTCGAGGGCACCGCCACCGTGGCGTCGCCCACGCGCATCATCACCACCTGCGTGACCGCGGTGGTCAGCGGCAGCACGAGCTTGAAACTGGTGCCCTTGCCGAACGCGGTGGCGGTCTCGATGCGCCCGCCCATCGCGTTCACTTCCGAGCGCACCACGTCCATGCCGATGCCGCGACCGGCGAGCTCGGTCACCTTGTCGGCGGTGGAGAAGCCGGGCGTGAAGATCAGGTTGGCGAGCTCGGCGTCGCTGTAGGACTGGTTCGCGTCGATCAGCCCCATCGCGACGCCCTTGTCGCGGATGCGCAAGAGGTCGAGCCCGGCACCGTCGTCGCGGAACTCGACGCCGACTTCGTTGCCCTCGTGACTCAAGGCCACGACGATCGAGCCGGTCGCGTCCTTGCCCGCCGCGCCGCGCGCATCGGGCGCCTCGATGCCGTGAGTCACGCAATTGCGCAGCAGGTGTTCGAACGCGCCGGTCATGCGGTCGAGCACGCCGCGATCGACTTCGATCGAGCCGCCGACGATGTCCAGCCGCACATGCTTGCCGGTTTCCTTGGCGGCCTGGCGCACCACCCGATAGAGGCGGTCGGACAGCCCCTCGAACTCCACCATGCGGGTGCGCAGCAGGTCGTCCTGCAGGTCGCGCGTCATCCGCGCCTGCGCTGCCAGTTCGTCTTCGGTGCTCTCCAGCGACCGCTGCAGCGTGCGTTGCACTGTCGCCACGTCGTTCACCGACTCGGCCATCATGCGGGTGAGTTCCTGGAAGCGCGTGAAGCGGTCGAACTCGAGCGGGTCGAAGGACTGGGCCGCCGCCTTCGCCGCTTCGAGGCGCGAGCTCATCTGCGTTTCGCCCTGCAGCTCGATGTCGCGCAGTTGCCCGCGCAGGCGCTCGAGGTTGTCGGTCAGGTCGCTCAGCGAGCCCTTGATCTGCCCCACCTCGACCTCGATGCGCGAGCGCGTGATGGACACCTCGCCGGCCTGGTTGACCAGCCGGTCGAGCAAGGGCGCGCGCACCCGCACCGCCGACTGCGAGGCGTTGCCGCGCTCGGCGACCTGGCGCGGCGCCGCCGTCTGGCCGGTGAAGCGCGACCAGTCGATCTCGGGCAAGCTCAGAGGCACCAGCGGTCCGACCGGCGTGTCGTTGGTGACCGGCGGTTCGAGCAGGGTCGCCACTGCGTTCGCGGGCGTCGGCGCCAGGTCGACAACATCGTCGAGCACCGGAATGTCGGCTGCGATCGGTGGCGCGAAGGCCTCGGCAATCGGTGCCGGCGGCTCGACTGCGGGCGCCGGCGCAGGCGGTTCGAGCGGCGGCATGTCCGGCAGCGCCTGGCTCAGCGCTTCCTCGACCGTGGCCACCGCCTCGGCATAGGCCTGGGCGTCGCGCGAACGCAGCGCCTCGAAGGTGTGGGTGAGCGCATCCGACTGCCCCTGCAAGGCGTCGATCTCGTTGGCGCTCGGCTCGCCTTGCGACAACAGTTGCTCGATCCGCGACTCGAGGCGGTGCGCCATCTCGCCCAGGCGCATCGCGCCGGCCAGCCGGGCGCCGCCCTTGAGCGTGTGCAGCGTGCGCATGCACGCCGACGCATGGCCGAGCTCGCTGGGGCGGTGCGACCACTCGCGCAACTGTCCAGCGAGCTGCGGCAGCAGCTCCTGGCCTTCTTCCTCGAAGATCGGGAACAGCTCGGCATCGACCGCGTCGACCGCGTCGATGTCGTCGTCGATGTCGAGCCCGCCCTCGTGGACCGGGGCCGAGCGCGCCGGCTCGCTCGGCAAGGGCGTGAAGGGCTTCAGCTCGGGCAGGCCGAGCGGGTCGAAGCGCGAATCGAGGCTGCCGAAACCGGTGGTGGCCGGCGCACTCGGGGCGCCGGCGCGCAGGTCGAGCGCGGCGAACGTCGACTCGGTCAGCGGCGCTTCCGAAACTTCGGGCACCTCGATCACCAGGTCGGTGATCTCGGCCTCGGCCGGTGCTTCGGCGGCCCCGGGCACCGGCTCGGCCTCGCCGAGTTCGGCCGCGGCGCTCAACGCGTCGAGGCGGCGCGCCGAGCTCAATTCGTGATCGGCCAGGCGCTGCAGCAAGTCGGGCAGCGGCTCTTTCAGGAAGCCGGCGGCGAACTGGTGCAACAGGCGGCGGATGTCGTCCGCGCTGTCGACGAACAAGCGGCCTTCCTCGGCCGTGCCGTGGCCGATGGCGTGGCTGCGCATCAGCGCGTGTTCGAGCAGGCGCGACAGGTGCGACAGGTCGGAGAAGCCGACCGTGGCCGAGCTGCCGGCGAGCGAATGGGCGAGCGCAATCGGCGTCTCGCCGAGCGGCCGATGGAGCTCCATCGCCCATTCGGCGACTTCGGTCGTGAGCCGGCGCGACAGCTCGTCGGCCTCGTTGAGGAAGATGTTGAACAGCGGGATGCTGATGCGCAGCGGTCCGACCACCTTGACCTGCTCGTCCTCGGCGAACGTGCTCGGCGCCGGCGCGGAAGCGGCTTCGACGGCTGCGGCGGGCGCCGCCGGCTCGGCCGGCGACGCAGGCGACGGCTGCAAACTTTCGATCAGCGGCTCGGCGTGGAAGGACTCATCGCCGAGGTCCAGGTCGATGAGGTGGATCGCGTCGGCCCCCGCCGCCGGTTCGTCGGCGACGCGCGAGGCGCCCGGCAGCGCGGCCGGCTCGGTGGCCGCGACCTCGAACGGGTCGAACATCGAGTGCACCATGGCATCGGCGTCGATCGTGGGGACGTGGGGCGGCGCGGCGGCCACATCGAGCGTCGACAGGTCGAGCTCGAACGCCACCGGCGGCGATGGGTCCACGCTCGGTGCGGCCGCGGCCGGCGGCACCAGCTCCAGGTCGCCGGCGGCCGGAAGATCGGGAGGAAAGCTCAGCGCCATCGGCTCGACGACGTCGGTCGCCGGCGGGAAGTCCTGCAGCTCGGACAAGGCGCCGACTTCGGGCAGGCTCGGCACCTCGGACTCGACCGTGTCGCTCCGCCCTTCGCGCAGCGCGAGCGCCTTCGCTTCGATGTTCGCGGCGCCGCGACCGGCGTCGCGTCGCGCCGCGATGTCTTCGACCCATGCGCCGAGCTCGGCGAGCGACTCCTGGGTGAACGCCAGCAACGGCGCATCCGCCGGCTGCTGGTCCGCCAAGCGCGTGTTGTACAGCTGTTCGCAGGCCCAGGCGGCGTCGCCGAACGTCGTGAGCCCGACCATCCGCGAACTGCCCTTCAGCGTGTGGAATGCGCGCCGCACCGTCGTCAACTGGGACAGGTCATCGCCCGCGTTGGCGAGCTCGGCACAGGCGGCTTGCGCCGTTTGCAGCACCTCGCGCGCTTCCTCGAGGAAGACGTCGCGCATCTCGTCGTCTTCGGCCAGGTCGGCCGCGTGGCTGGACGGCAGCGGCGCCGGCACCGGCAAGGCGCGCACGGCGACCAGCTCGGGCGCGAGCCCCACCGGATCGGACGCGGTCGAGACGAAGTCGACCAGCGCCTCCGACAGTTGTCCGCGCGCCTCGGCCAGATCGGCGGCGTCGCCATGCGCCTGCTCGATCGCCACCCGTGCCTGCGAGACGGTCGCGGCGAGCGCCGGCTGATCGGCTGCTTCAGCTTCCTGCGACAAGCGTTCGAGGTCGCGCGACACGTCTTCCAGCGGCACGTCTTCGCGCACTGCGCTGAATGCGAGCAATTGCGCCTGCTCGATCAGCCGCGCTTCGACCGGCATCGCCGGCGTCGCGGTGTGGCCGGTGGCCGGGCGCTGCGCGCTGCGACCCATCACCGGGCTCAGGGTACCGGCATTCGCGTCGTAGACGAACAGCGACTTGGCCATCTGCGGCTGCACGCTGAGCATATCGATCAGGAAGCCGAGCGCGCCGAGGTTGCCGGCCAGCCGATCGAAGACGCCGGCCTGTTCGACCCGCTGCGGATCGATCTCGGTCGAGACGAGGCCGTCGACCTCGTCGCGCATGCGCAGCAGCGCCGCCGACGCCTGGTCCATGCCGAGCACCGACAGCACGCCGCGCATCGCCGACAATTGGTTGGGCACTGGGATCAACACGTTGCGGTCGGCCGGGTTGCGGAAGAACTGGTCGATCAGCTTTTCGGCTTCCGACAGCGACGTGCGCAGCTCTTGCACCACGCTGCCCATGGTCTGGCGGTCGGAGACGCGACGGTAGAGGTCCTCCATCCAGCCGTCGAGCGGAGCCGGTGTGGCGCCGCGGCGCACCGCGGCGACGCGCTCGGCCAGCCGGCGCACGCGGGCGCCCTGCTCGGGGTGGTCGAAGTCGCCGTCTTCGAGCGCCGCCTCCACATACAACAGGCTGGTCGCCACTTCCATCGCAAGCGGCGCACTCGGCGCGCTGCCGCCTTGCTGGGTCAGCGCCACCGCGTTGGTCAGTTCGCCGGCCATCGCGTCGCCGGAGGGGAACAGGCGCTTGAGCGAATCGCCGACCAGCGCGAACTGCTCGGCCAGGCCGCTCATGCGATGCATTTCGCCGCCGGCCACCGCGGACCACGATTCCTTCGCCGCCGCGACGCGCTTGCGCGCCTGGGCGATCCAGGCCGGATCGAAACGGCCGAGGGCAGTGACCGTGTAATTGACCGGCGTGTGATGCGCGAGGCCATGGATCTGGCGCACCGCTGCCAGGCGCGGCGCACGCCGGCCATCGCCGGGCGAGGCGGACTGGGCGCAGAAGAACAGCAGGTCTTGCGCGAGGCGCTCGGAGACGTCGTTGTCGCCGCGTTCGATGATGCGCAGTTGCGCGAGCAGACGCGCCGCAACGCGCTTGCTGAACACGTCGGACTGAAGCAGGCCTTGCGCCTGCGCCTCGAACACGGCCGCGGCCAGCTTCCACAGCGCGGCGGGATGCAGATGTTTCGCACCGGCGCCGAGGCCGGCGCAGAGGTCGCTCATGCGCGCGGCGGCGGCCACCGTCGGCTTGCGCATCAGGGCAAGCATCTGCTGCTCCATCGCGAGACGCGTGGCGGCGTCGGCTCGACGCGGCGATGCATGCGGCCCGGCATCCGGCAGCTCGCGCCATTCCCAGTCGACCGCCCACAGATCGGCCGGATGCACCCGGTCGGCGCCGGCGGCTTCCTGCACCGCACGATATTGCGGGAACAGCGACAGCGGCGACACCGCCTTGCCGGCGAGCAGCCGCGCCAGGTAGTCGAGCAGCGCGAACGAGGCGCGCTCGATGTCGTCGACGAGGCTCGACGTGAGCTTGTGCGGCTTGGCGACGAAGCGCTGCACCGCCGCTTCGCAGGCGCGCAGCACCGCGGAGGCGGCCGGCAGGCCGACCAGCTCCAGCGCGCCGACGCCCTGGTGAATCTGCTGGCGCGCGGTGCGCAGCACCGACGGGTCGACGGCGTCGACATCGGCGCCGGCCATCGCCTCGGTTTCCTTGACGAAGCGACGCAGCGCCTTGTGGGCCGCGTCGAGCGAGCGGCGCAACTCGTCTTGCACCCAGGCAAGTGCGCTCAGGTCGTCGGTGTTCTCGCCAGTCGCTTCGGTGTTGCGGGAGCTGTCCATCGGTGGCCTTGGGGTCTTCGGGGTGGGCGCGAGCTCACTCGCTCAGGCTCGGGTTCACTCGATCTTGAATCGGGCGACCGACTGCTTCAGCTCCTCGGCGGTCTTCGACAGTTCGCGCACCATCTGCGCGGTCGAGCGCGTGCCCTCGCCGGTCTGCTCGGTCACCGCGAAAATGTGCTGGATGTTGGCGGCCACCACGTTGGCCGATTCGGCTTCGTGCAGCGCCTGGTTCGAGATCTGCGCGATCAGGTCGGCGAGCTGGCGTGACACGCGGTCGATGTCGCCCAGCGCCGTACCGGCCGCGTCGCTCAATCGGGTTCCTTCGACCACGCCCTGGGTCGAGCGCTCCATGGCGGCCACCGCGTCCTGGGTGTCGGTCTGAATGGTCTTTACCAGCGCCGCGATCTGCCGCGTCGCGTCACCGGAGCGTTCGGCCAGTCGCTGCACTTCTTCGGCAACCACCGAGAAGCCTCGACCGGCTTCACCGGCGGACGCGGCCTGGATGGCGGCGTTCAGCGCCAACACGTTGGTCTGCTCGGTAATGTCGGAAATCAGCTCGGTGATTTCGCCGATCTCCTGCGACGATTCGCCCAGCCGCTTGATCCGCTTGGAGGTTTCCTGGATCTGGTCGCGGATCGAGTTCATGCCGCCGATCGTGTTCTGCACCGCCTTCAGGCCGGTCTCGGCAGCGTCCAGCGACTGGCGCGCCACCTGGGCCGTTTCCTGCGCCTGGGCCGACACCTCGTTGATTCGACCGGCCATCTGCAGCACCGACTCGCCGGTGTCGCGAATCTCGCGCAGCTGTTCGGTCGACGCGGCCAGCAGCTCGGTCGACGTGGCTTCCACCTGCTGCGTCGTTTCGGTCACCCGACCCACCGTGCCCTGCACCTGCGACACCAGCGTGCGCAGCTCTTCCACCGTGTAGTTCACCGAGTCGGCGATGGCGCCGGTGATGTCTTCGGTCACCGTCGCCTGCTGCGTCAAGTCGCCTTCAGCGACGGTCTGCAGTTCGTTCATCAATCGCAAAATGGCCGCCTGGTTGGCGTCGTTGACGCGCTTGGCTTCCTGCTCCTGGCGCTCGGCTTCGAGTCGCTGGTTTTCCGCCAGCGCCGCGCGCTGGGCCTGGTCACGCACATACAGCTTCAGGAAACCGCCGCCGCCCAGCGCCATCACGACCGCGGACAACACGAGCATCGCGAGCGCCGCGCCGCTGAAACCGGTCTCCTGGCTGAGCTTTTCCTGCACGACCTCGAGACCTTTGCGCAGCGGCTCGCTGTCGGCAATGATCGCCGCCTGCGCCTCGCGCGCGGACACCAGGCCTTGCAGGTTGCCGAGAATCGCGCCGGCTTGGGTGCGGGTCTCTTCGTATTGCTTGAGCAGCGCCACCAGGCGCTCCTTGGTCTGCGGGTCTTTCGTGCCCGGCAGGCGCAGCTCCTGGTTGCCGTCGGCCAGGCCCTGGGCGATTTCGCGGAACGAGTTCAGGTCCTTGCCGAGCAGGAACACCGCCTCTGGGCTCACGCCTTCCATCGTCAGGAATTCGTTGGCGCTCTTGCCGATGCGCTGCGTCAGCATCACCAACTGGCCCACCGCCGACAGCTCGGCGGCGGACGCTTCTTGCTGCAGCTTCAGCGACGAGATCGTCTCGGCGGTTTCCAGCAGGTCGGACGACTGGCGGTTGATCGCGCGCAGCGCCTGGCCCACCTGGGTCAGGATCTTCTGCTGGGCGATCACGGTGTTGGCGTTCTTCTCGGCACGATCGACCAGCGGCAGCAGCGGGTCGAGCGACTCCTGCACGCCGGCCGGCGCAGCCGCGAGGTCACCTTCGCCGGTCTTCAGGCCGCGCACGTTCTTGGCCAGCACCTCGGTGCTTTCGCGCACCTCCGGGAAGGCCTGCGGGCTGCCGATCAAGGCCTGCGACACCGACTTCGCGAGCCGCTGCGACTGCATCAGCGCCTGGCCCGACGCACCCACCTGGGCCGCGCCCTTGCTCGCCGAGTTCAACGAGGTGACCGTCATGATCACGAGGCCGATCAGGCCGAGCAGCACGGTGCCGCCGAGGATGCGCTGCTGCTCGGCGACCGGCAGCCTGCCGATCAGCGGCAGGCCGCTGCCGGCGGCGGCGGCCATCGCGGCTTCGGCGCCTTGGATGCGGGTCTCGCTGAATTCGGCCATCTCCGACGGAGACGCCTCCGAGATGATCGACGAGTCGCCCTCGGCCGAGCCGTGCATCGCCGCCATGTCGAGCGTCAACGTGCCGCTGCCGTCGGCGCCCGGCATGCCCGCCGTCGGCTGGGTGAAAGCGTCATCGAAGTCCTGACGGGCGCCGTCGGCCTCCGCGCTCGGGCTGCGATCGGGGCCCCAACTTTTCATCTTGTTCAGGAAGCTCATATGGTCCTCGTACGGTCTCTTGTTCGCGGGTTCGGCCGGGAGAGTCGGCGCTTGATGCGAACGATTGCTCGATCTTGTTATCCGACGATGCGCAGGAAGGCCGCGTCGGCCGCCAGGGCGGCCAGATTCAGTTCCTGCCACACGCGCCCGCCTTCGTCGCGGAAGCGCCCGCCCACGAACGGCGGACGGGCCGCGCCGTCGCCGGCCTGCGGGCTCAACTGAGCTTCGCTGCGCAAGCCGGCCAGCCGGTCCACCAGCAACGCGCAGTTGATGTCCAGCGTGGTGTTGAACGCCACCAGGCGCGCTTGTTCGCGCAGCACGTCACCGGACTTCACGCCCAGAAATCCCGCCAGGTCGACCACCCCGTGCAGGTGGCCACGCAGATTGGAAACGCCAAGGAACCAGGGGTGCGTGTGCGGCACCGACAGCACCGGTGCCATCGCGAAGATTTCTCCGGCTTCCTGCAGCGGAAAGAGGAACCCGCGCGAGCTGCACTCGACGGCCAGCCACGACTTGCCGCGCTCCTGGGTGCGGGCCTGCTGCAGCCGCTCGGCGAGACGGCTCTGAAGTTCGCGCAGTGCTTCCTTGTTGGCCATCGGGGATGGGTCGGCTTTCGGGCTCGAGGAAACGTTGGAAGGCGGCGCGGCTTCGTCAGTCGAAGGCGCGAATCTTGCTGACCAGCTCGTCGGCGTCGACGGGCTTGACGATGTAGTCGCGTGCGCCCTGGCGCATGCCCCAGACCTTGTCGGTTTCCTGGTTCTTGCTGGTGCACATGATGACCGGCACGTTGACGAAGCGGGTGTCGCGGGTGATCGCACGCGTCAACTGGAAACCGTTCTGGCCGGGCATCACCACGTCCATCAGGATCAGGTCGGGTTTTTCCTCGCCGAGCCGGCGCATCGCCTCTTCGCCGTTCTCTGCGGTGCGCACCGTGAACCCACGCTTGCTCAGCAGGTCCGACAGGAAATGCAATTCGGTCTTCGAATCGTCGACCAACAGGATGTTCTTGATAGCCATCGTCGTGTCCTCAGTCTGTGCGGTCAGCCGTCGGCCGCCAGCCTGTCATTAAATCAGCAGCCGCCCCGCAAACCGCGGTGACATTTCACGCCGAAGCGCTCCGCGTCGGCCGCTGTGGTTGCGCTCACGCCGCGCGGCGATGCTGCTCCACCGCCTGCAGCAACTGGTCTTTGGTAAAGGGTTTGGTCAGGTAGTCCTGGGAACCGACCATGCGGCCGCGCGCCTTGTCGAACAGCCCGTCCTTGGACGACAGCATGATCACCGGCGTGTTCGCGAACTTGGTGTTGCGCTTGATGATGGCGCAGGTCTGGTAGCCGTCGAGCCGCGGCATCAGGATGTCGCAGAAGATCAGGTCCGGCTCGTGGTCGTTGACCTTCGACAGGGCGTCGAATCCGTCCTCGGCTAGCAGCACCTGGTAGCCGCCTTGTTTGAGGAATATTTCCGCGCTGCGGCGGATGGTGTTGCTGTCATCGATGACCAGCACCTTCACGCTGGAGGCGTCTGCTGGGACTTCATTGCTCACCGAGCATCTCCTCAACGACTAAGATTTCATGCGGTTGGCGCGGCCAGCTCGTGGTGCAGTTCAGATCTGCACCATTTCAAAGTCTTCCTTGCGCGCGCCGCATTCCGGGCAGGTCCAGTTCATCGGCACCGATTCCCAAGTTGTCCCGGCTGCGATACCGTGTTCCGGGTCTCCGGCGGCCTCGTCATAGATCCACCCACAGATAAGGCACATCCAGGTTCGCGGTTCGGTCACTTTGGATCATCAGGCTTCACTACAATGGTGGCGAATTGTAGCGACGCGAAATGACGAAAAGCCAAGGGTTTGTAGGCACATACGCAACATACCTCACACTTTTCTAGAAGTTCACCGACACTTTCGCAAGCCCCTTCGCCCGTCGCTCCCAACCCCCTCCTCGCCATGGCCGCCGACACCTCCACCGAAAAGACCGGCACCGAGCCGATGCAAGAAGCGCCGGCGCCGGCTTGCGTGATGAGTTTCAATTCCACCGACCCGAGCGGCGCCGGCGGCGTGGCCGGCGACGTCGCGACCATCGCCGCGATGGGAGCCCACGCGTTGCCGGTCGTGACCTCGGTCGTGATGCGCGACACCGCCGAGGTGTTCGACCACCACGCGCTCGAACCCGACGTGGTGGTCGAGCAGGCGCGCAGCGTGCTCGAGGACGTGACCATCGCCGCCTGGAAGGTCGGCTTCCTTGGCTCGGCCGAAGGCGTGAGCGCGGTGGCCGAAGTGCTGTCGGACTACCCCGACGTGCCGCTGGTCGCGTACATGCCCAACCTGTCGTGGCTCGAAGAGGACGAGCAACAGGCCTACCTCGACGCGTTTCGCGAGCTGGTGCTGCCCCAGACCGAAGTGCTCGTGGGCAGCCACCAGACGCTGACCGACTTCCTGCTGCCCGACTGGGAAGGCGAGCGGCCGGCATCGCCGCGCGAACTCGCGGTCGCCGCAGCCGAACACGGCACGCGCTTCGTGCTCGTCACGAGCGTGCTGGTGGCAAGCTCCAAGACGCCCGACCAGTTCCTCGACAACGTGCTCGCCTCGCCGCAGGGCGCGATCACCGGCGAGAAATTCGAGCGCTTCGAGGTGAGCTTCGTCGGCGCCGGCGACACCTTGTCGGCCGCGCTGGCGGCGCTGCTCGCCTCCGGCAGCGAGCTGCACATGGCGGTGGGCGAGTCGCTCGCGTTTCTCGACCAGTCGCTTGACGCGGGATTCCGACCCGGCATGGGCAACGTGATCCCCGACCGCTTCTTCTGGGCGCTGCCACCCGAAGAAGGCGAGGAAGGCGAGCCCGGCGCCGAAGGCGGGAGCGAAGACGGCGACGTGCCCGGCACGCGACACATCCACTGAACTCATGAGACGTCCCGTGTCAACTGGGCCTTCTCGGGCCGCCGCGCCGGGCCGCCCCAAGCAAGGCCCGACCCTCTCGGAGGGTCGATCGCCGTACTCGGCGAGCGGGGTGTCGTCATGAGCAATCAGAGCCTGTTCGAACGCGCTCAGCGCGTGATCCCGGGCGGCGTGAACTCGCCGGTGCGCGCTTTCCGCGCGGTCGGCGGCACGCCGCGCTTCATCGCCCGCGCGGACGGCCCCTACATCTTCGACGCCGAAGGCCAGCGCTACATCGACTACATCGGCTCCTGGGGCCCGATGATCCTCGGCCACGGCCACCCCGCCGTGCTCGAGGCGGTGCAGAAGGCGGCGCTCGACGGCTTCTCGTTCGGCGCGCCGACCGAGCGCGAGATCGAGCTGGCCGAAGAGATCCTCCAACTCGTGCCGAGCATGGAGCAGCTGCGGCTGGTGAGCTCGGGCACCGAAGCGGCGATGAGCGCGCTGCGGCTGGCACGCGGCGCCACCGGCCGCTCGAAGATCATCAAGTTCGAGGGCTGCTACCACGGTCACGCCGACGCGCTGCTGGTCAAGGCCGGCTCGGGGCTGGCGACCTTCGGCAACCCGACCAGCGCCGGCGTGCCGCCCGAGGTGGTGCAGCACACGCTGGTGCTCGAGTACAACAACCTGGCCCAGCTCGAAGAGGCGTTCGCGTTGCACGCTGCGGGCATCGCCTGCGTGATGATCGAGCCGATCGCCGGCAACATGAATTTCGTCCGCGCGAGCGTGCCGTTCATGGCGAAGCTGCGCGAGCTGTGCACCCGCCACGGCGCGCTGCTGGTGTTCGATGAGGTGATGACCGGCTTTCGCGTCGCCCTCGGCGGCGCGCAGAGCCTGTATGCCCAGGCCATCCCCGGCTTCGCGCCGGACCTCAGCGTGTTCGGCAAAGTCATCGGCGGCGGCATGCCGCTGGCGGCCTTCGGCGGCAAGCGCGCGGTGATGGAGCTGCTCGCGCCGCTCGGGCCGGTGTACCAGGCCGGCACCTTGTCGGGCAACCCGGTCGCCACCGCCTGCGGCCTGGCGACGCTGCGCGAGGTTCGCAAGCCGGGGTTCTTCGACGCGCTGTCCGGGCGCACACGAGCGCTCGTCGGCGGACTGTTGGGCGCCGCGCATGACGCCGGCGTGCCGATGGTCGGCGACAGCGAAGGCGGCATGTTCGGCTTCTTCTTTGCCGCCACGCTGCCGCAGAACTACGGCGCGGTGATCGCGACCGACAAGGAGCGCTTCAACCGCTTCTTCCACGCGATGCTCGAGCGCGGCGTGTACTTCGCGCCGGCACTGTACGAGGCCGGCTTCGTCAGCGCCGCGCACTCGGCCGACGACATCGCCGCGACCGTCGCCGCCGCGCGCGCCGCGCTCGCCTGAATACGGCGCGGGCGGTCAGCCCTCTGCAGCGTAAGCATTCGCAACGGAGGCTGTTCATAAAATGGCCGCCATGCACATTCACATTCTCGGCATCTGCGGCACCTTCATGGGCGGCCTCGCCGCGCTCGCGCGCGAAGCGGGCCATCGCGTCACCGGTTGCGACGCCAACGTCTATCCGCCGATGAGCGACCAGTTGCGCGCGCTCGGCATCGAACTGATCGACGGCTATGGCGCTGACCAGTTGGCGATCCGCCCCGACCTGTTCGTCGTCGGCAACGTGGTCACGCGCGGCAACCCGCTGGTCGAGGCGATGCTCGACGCCGGCGTGCGCTACACCAGTGGGCCTCAGTGGCTGGCCGAGCATGTGCTGCAGGGCCGACACGTGCTGGCGGTGGCCGGCACCCATGGCAAGACCAGCACGAGCGCGATGCTCGCCTGGGTGCTCGAGTGCGCCGGCATGACGCCGGGCTTCCTCGTTGGCGGCGTGCCGCTGAACTTCGGCGTGTCGGCGCGGCTGGGCGAGGGCCGCTGCTTCGTCATCGAGGCCGACGAATACGACTGCGCGTTCTTCGACAAGCGCAGCAAGTTCGTCCACTACCGGCCGTTGACCGCGGTGCTGAACAACCTCGAGTTCGACCACGCCGACATCTTCGACGACCTGGCCGCGATCGAGCGCCAGTTCCACCACCTGGTGCGCACCGTCGCGTCCAAGGGCCGGCTGGTGGTGAACGCGCGCGAGGAGGCGCTGCAGCGCGTGCTCGCGATGGGCTGCTGGAGCGAGGTGGTCCGTTTCGGCGCGCGCAAGGAATCGCCCGGCGGGTTGCGCGCGCGCGGCGAGCCGCATGCCTTCGACGTGCTGCGCGGCAGCCTGAAGATCGCGCGGGTGGAGTGGTCGCTGATGGGCGAGCACAACCAGCTCAATGCGCTGGCCGCCATCGCCGCGGCCGAGCATGTGGGCGTCGCACCGGAGGCGGCCGCGAAGGCGCTGGCGAGCTTCGAGAACGTGCGGCGCCGGCTCGAGTTGCGAGGCAGCGTCGAGTTCGGCGCGGGCGAGGTGAAGGTCTACGACGACTTCGCCCACCACCCGACGGCGATGCGCACCACCATCAATGGCTTGCGCCGCAAGATCGACGCGCAGCAGGCGGGCGAGCACGGGCCACGCCAGCGCATCCTCGCGGTGTTCGAGCCGCGCTCGAACACGATGAAGCTGGGCGCGATGAAGGCGCAGCTGCCGTGGTCGCTGGAGGAGGCCGATCTCGCGTTCTGCCACAGCGGCGGGCTGAGCTGGGACGCGGTGCAGGCGCTCGCGCCGATGGGCGAGCAGGCGGTCGTCTGCGACAGCATCGACAAGCTGGTCTCCCGCGTGGTGGCCGCGGCCCAGCCAGGCGACCACATACTTTGCATGAGCAACGGCGGCTTCGGCGGCGTGCACGCGAAGCTGCTCGATGCGCTGGCGGCGCGACGCGCCTGAACGCAGCGGATGGCGATCACCCACCTGCTCTACCTGCACGGCTTTCGTTCGTCGCCGCAATCGACCAAGGCGCGCCGGCTCGCAGCCTGGGTGCAGCAGCACCGCAGCGACCTCACGTGGTGGTGCCCGCAACTGAGCGCGTCGCCGAAGCAGGCGATCGAGGCGATCGCGCGCGGCACGTCGATGTGGCCGCGCGAACGCATGGCGGTGATCGGCAGCTCGCTCGGCGGCTTCTACGCCACCGTGCTGGCCGAGCGCACCGGCTGCCGGGCGGTGCTGCTGAACCCCGCGATCGATCCGGCACGCGACCTGGCGGCATCCGTCGGCGAGACCACCGCCTGGCACAGCGACGAACGCTTCTTCTTTCGCCCCGAGTTCGTCGACGAACTGCGCGCCCTCGCGCCGCCGACCATCACCCAGCCGGAGCGCTATTGCGCGATCATCGCCAAGGGCGACGAGGTGCTCGACTGGCGCGAGATGA
Source organism: Piscinibacter sp. (assembly GCA_036507085.1). GTDB lineage: Bacteria > Pseudomonadota > Gammaproteobacteria > Burkholderiales > Burkholderiaceae_C > Albitalea. The sequence continues at coordinate 15,820 of DASXQQ010000212.1, forward strand.
GTTCACGCTATGCGGGCTGCCGCATCAAGCTGCTCGAAGCCGGCGACCATGCGCTGAGCGACTTCGACGATCACCTTCCCGACGTGCTTGGCTTCCTCGGCCTCAAGCCCAATGAATGAGCGTGCCCAGCACGCTGCCCCAGACCTCGACGTTGAACCAGAACAGCACGGCCGCGAACATCCAGCGGCGAAAGCGCCGCGCGAGTTCGAGCCACTCGTCGGTGCCGCTGACGATGAAGACAATGAAGGTGATCAGTCCGCCGGCGGCCACGAGCAGCGTGAGCATGCCGACGATCCAGCGAAAGATGGTCATGGGTTCAGGTTCAGAGCAACATGGGCAGGCGTTCGAGGATCAGCACGGCGAAGAACCCGAGCGCCGCGATGACCGTCCATTTGACGATGCGCAGCCCGAGAACCCGATAGCGAAACTGGCCGGTACCGACGTACATCGCGAAGCACAGCGCGCCCGCAACGAGCAGCAGCAGCACCAGCCAGCGAAAGACCAGCATCATCCGCCGCCGGGCCGCCCCAAGGCGGATGCGCCCCAAGGTCCACGAATGTGGGCCTCTTCGTGGCCCATGGGGGCAGGGGCCGAAGGCACCTTGGGGGCAAACATTCACCACGCCGGGGCCAGGTCGGCGAGACCGGGCGGCGCGCGCGACGCATCGTCGAAGCTGACGATCTGGTAGGCGCTTGCGTCGGCCAAGACCGCGCGCACCAGCTTGTTGTTCAGCGCGTGGCCCGACTTGAAGGCGGCGTAGGCGGCGATCAGCGGATGGCCAATGACGTACATGTCGCCGATGGCGTCGAGGATCTTGTGCTTCACGAATTCGTCGCCGTAGCGCAGGCCTTCGTCGTTGAGCACCTTCACGTCGTCGACGACGATCGCGTTGTCCATGCTGCCGCCCAGGCCCAGGCCGCGCGCACGCATCATGTCAACGTCCTTCGTGAAGCCGAAGGTGCGGGCGCGCGCGATCTCGCGCTTGTACTGGCCGGAGCCCATGTCGAACACGACGCGCTGGCCGGTCTGGTTGACCGCCGGGTGGTCGAACTCGATCTCGAAGCTGAGCTTGTAGCCCTCGAAGGGTTCGAGCCGCGCCCACTTGAGCGACGTGCCCTCGCCTTCGCGGATTTCGACCGGCTTGATGATCCGCATGAAGCGCTTCGGCGCAGCCTGCAATTCGATGCCGGCGCTTTGCAGCAGGAAGACGAAGGACGCGGCCGAGCCGTCGAGGATGGGCACCTCTTCGGCGGTGATGTCGACGCGCAGGTTGTCGATGCCCAGCCCCGAGCAGGCCGACAGCAGGTGCTCGACGGTGTTGACCTTCGGCGCGCCGGGGTCGCCGCCGGCCGAGATCGTCGTCGCCATCCGCGTGTCGCTGACCGAATCAGCGCTCACCTTGATGTCCACCGGCGAGGGCAGGTCGACCCGGCGAAACACGATGCCGGTGTCCGGCGCGGCGGGGCGGAAGGTCAATTCCACCCGCTGACCGCCGTGCACCCCCACGCCCACCGCGCGGGTGAGGGACTTGAGCGTGCGTTGGGCGATCATGGGGTGATTTTAGGCAGATGAAGCTCGCTCAGTCCGCCTGCTTGCGCAAGAACGCCGGGATCTCGATCTCGTCCATCCCGTTGCTCGCCAGCGCGTCCACCTTGGCCGCCGCGGTGCGCCCGTTGCGCCACACGCTCGGCGTCGTCAGCTGGCTGTAGTCGTGGGCGGGCGTGGTTTGCACCGGTTGCGTGAGGATCGGGATGTTGTCGGTGCCGGTGCGCTGCATCACCGGCGCGCTGTGCACGACGCTGATCGGCGCGGCCTGGCGCTTGGCCGGGCAGAGGCCGGTGGCGATCACCGTGACGCGCAGCTGGTCGCCGAGCGACTCGTCGTACGCCGTGCCGTAGATCACATGCGCGTCGTCGGCCGCGTAGCGACGAATCGTGTTCATCGCGTTGCGGCTTTCACTCAGCTTGAAGGTGTTGCGGTTCGCCGCGATCAGCACCAGCACGCCGCGCGCGCCCGACAGGTCGATGCCTTCGAGCAGCGGGCAGGCCACCGCGCCGTCGGCCGCCTTGTGGGCGCGGTCGGGGCCGCTCGCGATCGCGGTGCCCATCATCGCCTTGCCGGGCTCGCTCATCACCGTCTTCACGTCCTCGAAGTCGACGTTGACCAGACCCGGGATGTGGATGATGTCGCTGATGCCGCCGACCGCGTTCTTCAGCACGTCGTTGGCATGCGCGAAGGCCTGGTCCTGCGTCACGTCGTCGCCCAGCACGTCGAGCAGCTTGTCGTTGAGGATCACGATCAGCGAGTCGACGTTGGCCTCGAGTTCCGCCAGGCCCGCGTCGGCCGCCTTCATCCGGCGCGCGCCTTCGAAGTCGAAGGGCTTGGTGACCACGCCCACCGTCAGGATGCCCATCTCCTTGGCGACCTTCGCGATCACCGGTGCGGCGCCGGTGCCGGTGCCACCGCCCATGCCGGCGGTGATGAACAGCATGTGGGCGCCGGTGATCGCGGCGCGGATGCGGTCCACCGCTTCCTCGGCCGCGGCGCGGCCCGCTTCGGGCTTGGCGCCGGCGCCGAGGCCGGTGGTGCCGAGCTGGATCAGCTGGTGCGAGGCCGAGCGGTTGAGCGCCTGCGCATCGGTGTTGGCGCAGATGAACTCCACGCCTTGCACGCCTTCCGCGATCATGTGGTCGACCGCGTTGCCACCGCCGCCTCCGACGCCGATGACCTTGATCTGTGTCCCCAGGTCGAACTCTTCGATCATTTCGATAGCCATGTTCATTACTCCTTCAATGCAGTTGCCGTGTCTGTCGTCAGTCCCAACCATGATTCGCCGCGGTGGCCCGGCGCTGCCGGGATCCGCGGTCGCCCGTGGGTGAGCGCGGGCGGGTCCCGGCTCCCGTGGAGGTGACAGCCCAGGTATTTGTAGGTGTGGGTCATCGCGTCACCTCCTCAGAAATTGCCCAGGAACCAGTCCTTGGCGCGGCCGAACAGGGTCTTCACCGACCCCGCCTGCTGCGCCGCGCGCAGCCCGCGCGATCGTGCGAGCCGCCCTTCTTCCAGCAGTCCCATCACCGTCGCCGAGCGCGGGTTGGCGACCATGTCGTAGAGCGCGCCGTGGTAGGTCGGGATGCCCTTGCGCACCGGCTTCAGGAAGATGTCTTCGCCGAGCTCGACCATGCCCGGCATCACCGCCGCGCCGCCCGAGATCACGATGCCCGAGGACAGCAGTTCCTCGTAGCCGCTCTCGCGAATGACCTGGTGCACCAGCGAATAGATCTCCTCGACGCGCGGCTCGATCACGCCGGCGAGCGCCTGGCGCGACAACATGCGCGGCGGGCGGTCACCGAGTCCCGGCACCTCGAGCTGCTCGTTCGGGTCGGCGAGCATCTGCTTGGCGACGCCGTACTCAACCTTGATCTCTTCGGCGTCCTTGGTCGGCGTGCGCAGCGCCATCGCGATGTCGCTGGTGATCAGGTCGCCGGCGATCGGGATCACCGCGGTGTGGCGGATCGCGCCGTCGGTGAAGATCGCTACATCGGTGGTGCCCGCGCCGATATCGACCAGCGCCACGCCGAGGTCCTTCTCGTCGTCGGTCAGCACCGCGTGGCTCGACGCGCTCGGGTTCAGCACCAGCTGGTCGACCTCGAGCCCGCAGCGGCGCACGCACTTGACGATGTTCTCGGCCGCGCTCTGCGCGCCGGTCACGATGTGCACCTTGACCTCGAGTCGCCCGCCGCTCATGCCGATCGGCTCCTTGACCTCGTGGCCGTCGATGACGAACTCCTGCGGCTCGACCAGCAGCAGCCGCTGGTCGTTCGGGATGTTGATCGCCTTCGCGGTTTCGACGACGCGCGCCACGTCGACCGGCGTGACTTCCTTGTCGCGCACGATCACCATGCCGGTTGAGTTCTGGCCGCGGATGTGGCTGCCGGTGATGCCGGTGTAGACCCGCGTGATCTTGCAGTCGGCCATCATCTCGGCCTCTTTCAGCGCCTGCTGGATCGACTGCACGGTGGCGTCGATGTTGACGACGACGCCGCGTTTCAGGCCATGGGTGGGCGCGACGCCGAGGCCGGCGAGGCGCAGCTCGCCGCCGGGCAGCACCTCGGCCACCACCGCCATCACCTTCGCGGTGCCGATGTCCAGGCCGACCACCAGATCCTTGTATTCCTTGGCCATTGATGCCTTCCTCAGTGCTTTTGTTCCTTGGCCTTTGGGATCACGGTGGTGATGCCCTTGAGCCTGACTGCGTAGCCGTCGCGATGCCGCAGGTCGGCGTATTCGAGCGGCCGCTGGTAGCGCGAGGTCACTTGCGTGACGGTGCTGACGAAGACCTCGGTGCGCGAGAGCACCTCGTCGTCCGTGCCGCGGCCGAGTTCGACCTCGGCGCCGCTGTCGAGCTCGACCTTCCACGAGCCGCGGCCCGACAGCGACAACGCGTCGATGTGCGCGTCGAGGCGCTCGAACACCGGCCGCAGCCGATCGAGCATCGCGAGCATCTGCGCCGCGCTGCCGTCAGGGCCGCTGAGCGTGGGCAGGCTGTCGTCCTCGACATCGCCGAGATTGGCCTCGAACACCTCGCCATGGCTGTTGACCAGCTTGTCGCTCGCGCTGTCGCTGCCCCACACCGCGACGGCGTGGTGCTCTTCGAGCCGCACGACCAGCCGGTTCGGCCAGACGCGCCGCACCACCGCCTGGCGCACCCACGGCACCGCCTCGAAGGCGCGCCGGTCCTTCACCAGGTCGGTGGTGAAGAAGTTGCCGGCGAGCTTGGGCGCCGCATTGGCGCGGATCGTCGACGCGCTGTTGCGCGTGACCTCGCCTTCGACGCGGATCGAGCGCAGCGCGAACAACGGCTGGCGCGCGAACCAGTTCAGCGCGAGCAGCGTGAGCGCGATCGCCGCCAGCACGAACAGCGTGTTCGCGGTCGCATGCATCAGGCGCACGTCGCCGGGCAGCGGCGACGGGTCGATGTAGGCGGTGGCGGTGGCCATGGTCTATTGCGGCGTGTCCAGCGAAGCCTGCGCGATCAGGTGCAGGCACAGCTGCTCGTAGCTCATGCCCGCGGCCTTGGCCGACATCGGCACCAGCGAGTGCGAGGTCATGCCCGGCGAGGTGTTGATCTCGAGCAGGAAGGGCTTGCGGTCGCTCTTGCGGATCATCAGGTCGGCGCGACCCCAGCCGCGGCAGCCGAGCGTCGTGTAGGCCGCGACGACGATGCGCTGGATCTCGTGCTCCTCGTCGCGCGGCAGCCCGCTCGGGCACTGGTAGCGGACCACGTCGGTGAAGTACTTGTTCTGGTAGTCGTAGGCGCCTTCGGGGGCGACGATGCGGATCACCGGCAGCGCCTTCGCGTGCTCGCCCTGGCCGAGCACCGGGCAGGTGACTTCCTCGCCGTCGATGAACTCCTCGCACAGCAGGTCGGGGTCGTAGCGGGTGGCGAGCGCCACCGCGTCGTGCATCTGCGAATAGCCGGTGACCTTGGTGATGCCGATCGACGAGCCTTCACGCGGCGGCTTGACGATCAGCGGCAGGCCGAGGGTGTCGGGCACGGCGATGACGCGCTCGCGCGACTGCTGGCTCGGCGCGAGCCACACATGGCGCGGCGTCGGCAGCCCTTCGGCGATCCAGACCCGCTTGGTCATCACCTTGTCCATCGCGATCGCCGAGGCCATCACGCCGGAGCCGGTGTAGGGGATGCCCAGCAGTTCGAGCGCGCCCTGCACCGTGCCGTCCTCGCCGTGGCGGCCGTGCAAGGCGATGAAGCAGCGCGCGACGCCGTCGCGCTTGAGCTCGGACAGGTCGCGCTCGGCCGGATCGAACGCATGCGCGTCGACGCCGCGCGCGCGCAGGGCGGCGAGCACGCCGTTGCCGGACATCAGCGAAATCTCGCGCTCGGCCGAGGTGCCGCCCATCAGCACCGCAACCCGGCCCAGTGCCTTGACGTCAATCATGGCGTCCCCTTCAACATGTCCACGACCTGCGCCGGCACATTGCCGATCGTCCCCGCGCCCATCGCGATCACGACGTCGCCGCCGCGTGCCTGGTCGACGATGGTTTGCGCCATCTGGCCGATCTCGTCGACGAACACCGCGTCGACCTTGCCGGCGACACGCAGCGCGCGCGCCAGCGCGCGGCCGTCGGCGGCGACGATCGGCGACTCGCCGGCGGCGTAGACCTCGGCCAGCAGCACCGCGTCGGCCGTGCCGAGGACCTTGACGAAATCTTCGAAGCAATCGCGCGTGCGGGTGTAGCGGTGCGGCTGGAACGCGAGCACGATGCGCCGGCCGGGGAAGGCGCCGCGCGCCGCGGCCAGCGTGGCCGCCATCTCCACCGGGTGGTGACCGTAGTCGTCGATCAGGGTGAAGCTGCCGCCGTCTTTCGCCGGCAGCTCGCCGTAGCGCTGGAAGCGCCGGCCGACGCCGCGGAACTCGGCCAGGCCCTTGACCACCGGCGCGTCGGGCAGCTCCAGCTCGGTCGCCACCGCGATCGTTGCCAGCGCGTTGAGCACGTTGTGCACGCCCGGCAGGTTCAGCGTGACCGCGAGGTCGGGCATGCGCACGCCGTTGTGGCGCTGCACCGTGAACTGCATCTGGCCGTCGCTCGCCCGAACGTCGACGGCGCGCACCATCGCGTCCTCGCCGAAGCCGTAGCGCACGATCGGGCGGGAGATCATCGGGATGATCGAGCGCACGCCGGGGTCGTCGGCGCAGAGGATGGCGGCGCCGTAGAACGGCATGCGGTGGATGAAGTCGACGAAGGCCTGCTTCAGCCGCGCGAAGTCGTGGCCGTAGGTGTCCATGTGGTCGGCGTCGATGTTGGTCACCACCGCCATCACCGGCAACAGGTTGAGGAAGGACGCATCGGACTCGTCGGCCTCGACGACGATGTAGTCGCCCGACCCGAGGCGCGAATTCGCTCCGGCCGCGTTGAGACGCCCACCGATCACGAAGGTCGGGTCGACGCCGGCCTCGGCCAGCACGCTGGTCACCAGGCTGGTGGTCGTCGTCTTGCCGTGGGTGCCGGCGATCGCGATGCCCTGCTTCAGGCGCATCAGCTCGGCGAGCATCACCGCGCGCGGCACGACCGGCACGAGCTTCGCGCGCGCCGCGATCACCTCGGGGTTGTCGGACTTCACCGCCGTCGACGTGACCACCGCGCCGGCGCCGACGATGTTCGCCGCGTCGTGTCCGACCGCCACCGTGATGCCCAGCGCGGCGAGGCGGCGTGTGGTCGCGCTGTCGCTCTGGTCCGAGCCCGAGACGATGTAGCCGAGGTTGTGCAGGATCTCGGCGATGCCGCTCATGCCGGCGCCGCCGATGCCGACGAAGTGGATGTGCTTGACTGCGTGCTTCATGCGGCCACCAGTCTTTCGAGTTCATCGGCGACTCGCGCTGCCGCCTTGGGCTTCGCAAGCGCGCGGGCCTTTGTCGCCATCGCCAGCAGCGCCTCGCGCGTCAGGCTCGCCAGCAGGTCCGCCAGCGTGCGCGGCGACAGTTCGCTCTGCGGCAAGTGGATGCCGGCGCCCAGATCGGCGAGCCATTGCGCGTTGTCGCGCTGGTGCGAGGTCGTGCTGACCACCAGCGGCACCAGCACCCCGGCGACACCGGCGGCGCACAGCTCGCTGACTGTCGCCGCGCCGGCGCGGCAGACGATCAGATCGCAGTCGGCAAGGCGTTGCGCCATGTTGTCGATGAACGGCAGCACCTCTGCCGACAGCTCGGCCTGCGCATACGCGGCTTGCACCGCGGCATGGCTGGCGGAGCCGGTCTGATGCGTCACCTGCGGGCGCTCGCCTTCGCTCAGCAAGGCGAGCGCCTGCGGCACGCAGTCGTTGAGCGCTTTGGCGCCGAGGCTGCCGCCGACCACCAGCAGGCGCAGCGGTCCGCTGCGGCCGGCGAAGCGCTGCTGCGGCGCCGGCAAGGCCTCGATCTCGGCGCGCACCGGGTTGCCGGTGACGACGGCGTTCTTGATGCGCCGGGCCGCCTCGCCATCGAAACCGAAGGCGACGCGGTCGGCCACCGGCAGCAAGGCCTTGTTGCTCATCAGCAGCGCCGCGTCGGCGTTGACCAGCAGCAGCGGCTTGTTCAGCAGCGAGGCCATCAGGCCCCCGGGGAAACAGACGTAGCCGCCCATGCCGAGCACCGCGTGGGCGCGGCGGCGGCGAATGATTTGCAGGCAGCTCCAGAACGCGCCGAGCAGGCGCATGCCGCCGGTCAGCGTGTGAAGCCAGCCCTTGCCGCGCAGGCCGCTGAAGCCGATCGTGTCCATCGCGATGCCGCTCGGCGGCACGAGTTGGTTCTCCATGCCCTGGCGCGTGCCGAGCCAGCTGACGCTCCAGCCGCGGCCCTGCATCTCGCGCGCCACGGCGAGGCCCGGGATCACGTGGCCGCCGGTGCCCGCGGCCATGATGACCAGGTGACGCCCACTCATGCCCGCCCTCCGCGCATGAGTTGTCTGTTTTCGATGTCGACGCGCAGCACGATCGCCAGCGCGATCATGTTCATCACGATCGCCGATCCGCCATAGCTCATCAGCGGCAGCGTCAGCCCCTTGGTCGGCAGCAGGCCGAGGTTGACGCCCATGTTGATGAACGCCTGCCCGCCCATCCAGATGCCGATGCCCTGCGCGAACAGCCCGGCGAACACGCGGTCGAGCGCGATCGCCTGGCGGCCGATGTGGAAAAGGCGGCGCGACAGCCAGAAGAATGCGAAGATCACGCAGGCGACGCCGACGAAGCCGAGCTCCTCGCCGATCACCGCAAGCAGGAAATCGGTGTGCGCTTCGGGCAGGTAATGCAGTTTCTCGACGCTCGCCCCAAGACCCTGGCCGAAGATCTCGCCGCGGCCGAAGGCGATCAGCGAATGCGACAGCTGGTACGCCTTGCCCAGCGTGTACTTCTCGTCCCAGGGATTGAGGTAGGCGAAGATGCGCTCGCGCCGCCATTCGCTCAGGCTGATCATCAGCACGAAGGCGCCCACCAGCACCGCGGTGATCAGCAGGAACATGCGGCCGTTGACGCCGCCGAGGAAGAGGATGCCCATCGCGATCGCCGCGATGACGAGGAAGGCGCCCATGTCGGGCTCGGCCAGCAGCAGCAGGCCGACCACCGCGACCGACACCGCCATCGGCAGCACGGCGCGCAGGAAGTTCTCCTTCACGTCCATCTTGCGCACCATGTAGCCTGCGGCGTACATCGCGATCGCGAGCTTGGCGAGTTCCGACGGCTGGAAGTTCATGATGCCCAGCGGAATCCAGCGGCGCGCGCCGTAGACCACGCGACCGATGTGCGGCACCAGCACCACCACCAGCAGCAGCAGCGAGCCGACGAACATCCACGGCGCCGACTTCTCCCAGACGCTCACCGGGATCTGCACCACCACCAGCGCAGCCACGACCGCGATGGCGATCGACAGGATGTGGCGGGTGAGGAAGAAGGTCGGCGCGTAGCGCGCGAACTTCGGGTTGTCGGGCAGCGCGACCGAGGCGCTGTAGACCATCACCAGGCCGAGCGCGAGCAGCGCCACCACGACCCAGACCAGCGCCTGGTCGAAACCGAGCAGGCGCGCAGGCTGCCCGGAGGTGACGTTGACCCAGTCGCGCACGGGCACGTGCTTGTCGTCGGCCGGACCGCGCTGGAACAGGCTGGCTGCGCGCGCCCAGCCCTTCGACAGGCTCAGGTCCTTCGACAGGCTCAGGATGCTCGGGCCCTTCGACGGGCTCAGGGTGGACGGGTTTGAGAGGCTCATGCCAGCAGGCCTCCGTGCTCGGCCGCGAGCGCCTGCACCTCGGCCACGAAGACCTCGGCGCGGTGGGCGTAGTTGCGGAACATGTCGAGGCTCGCGCAGGCCGGGCTCAACAGCACCGCGTCGCCGGGCTGCGCGCGCTCGAAGGCCCAGCGGGTGGCGGCTTCGAGGGTCTCGTGCCGCTGCAGCGGCACGCCGGTGGCCGCGAGCGCATCTGCTATCGCCTGCGCATCGCGACCGATGGTCGCGACCGCGCGCGCGTGGCGCTGCACCGGCACGGCCAGCGGCGCGAAGTCCTGGCCCTTGCCGTCGCCGCCGAGGATCACGACCAGCTTCGCCGGCGCCTTGTCGGCACCGAGCCCGTCGATTGCGGCGACGGTGGCGCCGACATTGGTGCCCTTGCTGTCGTCGAACGCATCGACGCCTTCGACCGTGGCGACGTACTCGACGCGGTGCGGCTCGCCGGTGTAGTCGCGCAGACCGTGCAGCATCGGCGCGAGCGGGCAACCAATCGCCGTGGCGAGCGCCAGCGCGGCGAGCGCGTTGGCGGCGTTGTGGCGGCCGCGCAGGCGCAACGCGTCGGCGGGCATCAGGCGCTGGATGTGCAGCACTTCGGCTTCGGCGGTCTTGCTTCGCTTGATCGTCTCGTCGGCTTCGAGCGCGCGCACCAGCCAGGCCATGCCGTTCTCGACGACGAGGCCGTAGTCGCCGGGGCGCGTCGGCGCGTCGAGACCGAAGCGGACGACCTCGCGCGCGATCGGCTTGGCGTGGCGGCCCTTGACCGGCACCGGTTCCGGAACGAGCCTCTCGACCAGCGCGTCGTCGCGGTTGATCACCATCACCGCGTCCTTGCCGAAGACGCGCGCCTTCGCCGCGACGTAGGCCGCCATCGAGCCATGCCAGTCGAGGTGGTCCTGGGTGATGTTGAGCACCGTCGCGGCGCTCGGCTCGAAGCCTTTCGCCTCGTCGAGCTGGAAGCTGGAGAGCTCGAGCACCCAGACCTCGGGCAGGTGTTCGAGCGCCTCGGCTTCGGGTTCCAGGTCGAGCGCATCGGCCAGCGTCTGCAGCATCGTCGGCCCGATGTTGCCCGCGATCGCGACGCGCTTGCCGGCGCGCTCGATCAGCAGCGCCGCCATCGCCGTGGTCGTCGTCTTGCCGTTGGTGCCGGTGATCGCGACGAGCTTCGGCGCGTAGCCGCGATCCGCCTTCAAGTCCGCCAGCGCGCGTGCGAACAGTTCGAGCTCGCCCTGCACCAGCACGCCGCGCTCGGCGGCGCGCGCGAGCGGCTCGGCGATGCGCGCATCGCCGGGCGCCAGCCCCGGGCTCTTGAGCACCAGCTGCACGCCATCGAAGGCCGCGTCGGTCAGCTCGCCGCGCAGCAGGGTCGCGGCCGGCGCCAGCGTCGCCAAACCCGCTTGCTGCGGCGGCGCCTCGCGTGAGTCCCAGACGCGAACCGTCGCGCCGGCGCGCGCGCACCAGCGCGCCATCGCGAGGCCCGACTCGCCGAGGCCGAGCACCAGTACGCTGATGTTCAACAGGTGCTTCATCTCAACTTCAAACTCGCCAAACCCACCAGGCACAGCAGCATGGTGATGATCCAGAACCGCACGACGACCTGGGTCTCCTTCCAGCCCGATTTCTCGAAGTGGTGGTGCAGCGGCGCCATCTTGAAAATGCGCCGGCCGGTGCCGAACTTCGCCTTCGTGAACTTGAACCACGAGACCTGCAGCATCACCGACAGCGCCTCGGCGACGAACACGCCGCCCATGATCCCGAGGACGATTTCCTGCCGGGTGATGACGGCGATCGTGCCGAGCGCACCGCCGAGCGACAGCGCGCCGACGTCGCCCATGAACACCTGCGCCGGATGGGTGTTGAACCAGAGGAAGGCGAGCCCCGCCCCGGCCATCGCGGCGCAGAAGATCAGCAACTCGCCGGCGCCGGGGATGTAGGGGAACAGCAGGTACTTGCTGTAGACCGAGCTGCCGGTCACGTAGGCGAAGACGCCGAGTGCCGAGCCCACCATCACCACCGGCATGATCGCCAGGCCGTCGAGTCCATCGGTCAGGTTCACCGCGTTGCTGGTGCCGACGATGACAACGTAGGTCAGCCCGATGAAGCCGAACACGCCCAGCGGGTAGCTGATGGTCTTGACGAAGGGCACCATCAGGTCGGCTTTGGGCGGCAGGTCGTTGGAGAAGCCGCTTTGCACCCAGCGGATAAAGAGCTCGAGCACCCGCAGGTTGGAGGTCTCCGACACGCTGAACGCCAGGTAGAGCGCGGCGATGAGGCCGATCATCGACTGCCAGAAGAACTTTTCCTTCGAGCTCATGCCCTCGGGGTTCTTCTGCACCACCTTGCGATAGTCGTCGACCCAGCCAATCGAGCCGAAGCCCAGCGTCACCACCATCACGATCCAGACGAAGCGGTTGCTCCAGTCGAACCACAGGAGCGTGCTCACACCGATGCCGATGAGGATCAGCACGCCGCCCATCGTCGGCGTGCCGCTCTTGGCGATGTGCTCCTTCACGCCGTACTCGCGAATCGGCTGGCCGATCTTCATTTCGGCGAGCCGATTGATCACCCACGGCCCGAACGCGAGGCCGATCAGCATCGACGTCATCGCCGCCATCACCGCGCGGAAGGTGATGTACTGGAAGACGCGGAAGAAGCCGAATTCCGGCGACAGCGTTTGCAGCCACTGGGCCAGGCTAAACAGCATTGCGGTCTCCCGGCGCGGGCATCAAGGCCGCCACCACCTGTTCCATCTTCATGAAGCGCGAGCCTTTCACCAGCACCGACGCGCAGGCCGGCGCCGCCGCGAGGTCGACAAGCAGGTTGGCGACATCGGGGAAGTGGCGCGCGCCATGGAAGGCCTCGCTCGCATGGGTGCTCATCACGCCCGCGGTCCACAGCGCATCGATGCCGCGCGCTTGCGCATAGGCGCCGACCTCGCGGTGAAACTCCGGTCCGTTCGCGCCGACCTCGCCCATGTCGCCGAGCACCAGCCAGCGCGGACCGGGCAAGCCGGCGAGCACATCGATCGCAGCGCGCACCGAGTCGGGGTTGGCGTTGTAGCTGTCATCGACCAGCGTGACGACGCGGCCGCCGCGAACGAAGGTCTTCAGCTGCGAGCGGCCCTTGACCGGCGCGAAGGCCTCGAGCCCGCGCGCGATCATCGCGAGCGGGCATCCGGCGGCGAGCGCGCAGGCGGCGGCCGCGAGCGCGTTCTTCACGTTGTGGGTGCCGGCCGCGTGCAGGGAGAACGCGGTCGACCCGGCCGGCGTTTTCAGCAGCAGCGACCAGCTGTCGCCCGACCACACCGCCTCGCCGGTGACGTCGGCCGGGCCCTGCAGCGCGAAAGTCAGCATCGGGCGGAACCCCGCGAGCGAATGCCACAGCGGCGCGAAGGCATCGTCGGCCGGGAACACCGCGACGCCGGCGGGCGCCAGCGCCTCGATCACCGCGCCGTTCTCGCGCGCGACCGCTTCAACGCTGGCCATGAACTCCTGGTGCTCGCGCTGTGCGTTGTTGACCAATGCGACGGTGGGCGCGGCGATGGCCGCGAGCTGTGCGATCTCGCCGGCGTGGTTCATGCCGAGCTCGACCACGCCGGCGCGATGGAACGTGCGCTCGTCCTGGCGCAGGCGCAGCAGCGTCAGCGGCACGCCGATGTCGTTGTTCAGGTTGCCCTGGGTCGAGAACGCCGAGTCGCCGAGCCAGGCCTGCAGGATGGCCGCGATCATCTGCGTCACCGTCGTCTTGCCGTTGCTGCCGGTCACCGCGATCAGCGGCAGCTGGAAGCGCCGCCGCCAGGCGGCGGCGAGCTCACCGAGCGCGCGCCGCGTGTCGGCCACTTGCAGGCCGGCCAAGCCGGCGGCATCGAGCCCGCGCTCGGCGATCGCCGCGACTGCACCGGCCGCGCGGGCCTCGGGCAGGAAGCCGTGCGCGTCGAAGCGCTCGCCCTTCAGCGCGACGAACAGGTCGCCGGGCTGCAGGCTGCGGGTGTCGCTGTGCACGCGCGACACGCGCAGCGCGCCGTCGCCGACCAGCGTCGACTTCGGCAGCAGGGCATGCGCCTCGTTCAGGCTCATCATCATGCGGCGCTCCTTCGCGCCAGCGCGGCCTGCGCTTCGACGACGTCGGAGAACGGCTGCTTGACGCCGGCGATCTCCTGGTAGTCCTCGTGGCCCTTGCCGGCGACGAGGATCACGTCGCGCGCATCGCAGCGCGCGACGGCATGCGCGATCGCGGCGCGGCGGTCCTCGATGACGAGCGGCGCGTTCGCTTCCGTCATGCCGGCGACGATCTGCGCGAGGATCCGCGCCGGCGGCTCGTCGCGCGGGTTGTCGCTGGTGACGACGACGTGCTGCGCCAGCCGCTGCGCAATCTCACCCATCAGCGGGCGCTTCGTCGTGTCGCGGTTGCCGCCGCAGCCGAACACGCACCACAGCGCGCCGCCGCGCGCCTGGGCGAGCGGCTGCAGCGCGAGCAGTGCCTTTTCCAGCGCGTCGGGCGTGTGCGCGTAGTCGACGACGAGCTCGGGGCCGTTTCCGTCGAAGGCGACCCGCTGCATGCGGCCGGGCACCGGCGTGAGTTCACTGCACACGCTCGCCGCATCGGCCAGCGGCACGCCGAGCGCGCGCAGGCCACCGATCACCGCGAGCAGGTTCGACACGTTGTAGTCGCCGATCAGGGCGGTGCGAACGCTCGCACGGGCCGCGCCTTCATTCAGTTCGAAGCCGAGTCCGCCATCGGTGTAGGCGATGTCCTGCGCGCGCAGGCGGGCGTCGACCTTCGTCGAATAGGTCCACACGTCGAGGGACCCCGGTGCCAGGTGGCGCGCCAGCGCCGCTCCCTGCTCGTCGTCGAGGTTGACGACCGCGGACTTCAGGCCGCGCCAGTGGAACAGCTGCGACTTCGCGTGCCAGTAGGTCGTCATCGAGCCGTGGTAGTCGAGGTGGTCGCGGGTGAAGTTGGTGTACAGCGCGACATCGATGTGGGACCCAGAGAGCCGGTGCTCGACGATGCCGATCGACGAGGCTTCGAGCGCGCAGGCCGCGAAGCCCTCGTCGGCGAAGCGCTTGAAGGCGGTCTGCAGCATCACCGGGTCGGGCGTGGTCAGGCCGGTGAAAGCGATGGGAATGAACGCCTCCCGTTCGGGCTGAGCTTGTCGAAGCCCTGGTGGCGTGCCACCCGGCCCTTCGACAAGCTCAGGGCGAACGGAAGGCGGCTCGCCGATTCCGAGCGTGCCGACAACGGCGCAGCGCTGGCCGAGCGCGCTCAGCGCCTGCGCGGTCCACCAGGCCGACGAGGTCTTGCCGTTGGTGCCGGTCGCGGCCACCACCTTCAGCCGCTCGCTCGGCGCGCCGAGAAACGCGCTTGCGAGCGGGCCGGTCACCGTCTTCAAACCGTGCATCGTGGCGATGCGCTCGTCGCTGCCGAAGCCGAAGGCCTCGGCGCCGTCGGCTTCGACCAGGCAGGCCACGGCGCCGGCCGCCAGCGCGGCGGCGACGTAGCGCCGGCCGTCCTGCGCGTAGCCGGGCCAGGCGATGAACGCATCGCCCGGCTTGACGCGCCGGCTGTCGGTCGCGAGCGCGCGCACGCCGCGCGAGGCGAGCCAGTCGAGCGCCTGGGCGAGCGAGCTGAGCAGGCACTGCGCCATCAGAAGCTCTCCTCCTCGGCCGGGATGGTGTGCGCGACGATCTGCGGGCGCACCTCCAGGTCGGGCGGCACGCCGAGCGTGCGCAGCGTCTGCTGCACCACTTCGCTGAACACCGGCGCGGCGACGTCGCCGCCGAAGTACTTGCCGGCGCTCGGCTCGTCGACCATCACCGCGACGACGATGCGCGGGTTCTGGATCGGCGCCATGCCGACGAACCAGGCGCGGTACTTCTTTTCGGCGTAGCCCTTGCCTTCCTGCTTGTAGGCGGTACCGGTCTTGCCGCCCACGGAGTAGCCCATCGCCTGCGCCTTCGGCGCGGTGCCGCCCTCGGCGGTGACCATGTGCAGCATCTCGCGGATCGCTTGCGCCGTCTTCGGCGAGATCACGCGGATGCCGGCAGCGGGCTCGGCATTCTTCACCATCGACGCCGGCAACAACTCGCCGTCGTGCGCGAACACCGCGTAGGCGCGCGCCAGCTGGAACAGCGAGGTCGACAGTCCGTAGCCGTAGCTCATCGTCGCCTGCTCGATCGGCCGCCAGGTCTTGTAGGGGCGCAGCCGGCCGGTGACCGCGCCGGGAAACGCGATCTGCGGCTTCTGACCGAATCCGACCTGGGTGAACAGCTCCCACATCTCGCGCGGCTGCATCTGCATCGCCATTTTGACCGTGCCGACGTTGCTCGACTTCTGGATCACTTCGGCCACCGTCAGCGCGCCGTGCGGGTGGGCGTCGCGGATCGTCGAGCCGGTGATGTTGATGAAGCCCGGCGCG
Source organism: Piscinibacter sp. (assembly GCA_036507085.1). Taxonomy (GTDB): domain Bacteria; phylum Pseudomonadota; class Gammaproteobacteria; order Burkholderiales; family Burkholderiaceae_C; genus Albitalea. Next base: position 32,005 of record DASXQQ010000212.1, read on the forward strand.
GTCTGGATCACGGTGTTCGGCGTCACGCGGCCGCTCTCCATCGCCCACGCGGCGATGAACGGCTTCATCGTCGAGCCCGGCTCGAAGGTGTCGGTCAGCGCCCGGTTGCGCAGCTGCGCACCGCTCAGGTTGCGCCGGTCGGCCGGCGTGAAGCTCGGGTAGTTGGCCAGCGCCAGCACCTCGCCGCTTTGCGCGTCGAGCACGACCACGCTGCCGGCCTTGGCCTTGTGCTCTGCCACCGCGTCGCGAACCCGCTGGTAGGCGAAGAACTGCACCTTCGAGTCGATAGCCAGCTCGATGTCGCGGCCGTCGACCGGCGCGACGCTGTCGCCGATGTCCTCGACCACGCGACCGAGCCGGTCCTTGATGACGCGGCGGGTGCCGTCGCGGCCCGACAGGTCTTTCTGGAACGCGAGCTCGATGCCTTCCTGGCCGTGGTCTTCGATGTTGGTGAAGCCCACCACATGCGCCGCCGCTTCGCCCTCGGGGTACTTGCGCTTGTACTCGCGCACCTGGTGCACGCCCTTCAGGTTGAGCGCGAGCACGTCCTTCGCCACCGGGTCTTCGACCTGGCGGCGCAGCCAGACGAAATTGGGGTTGTCGTCGAGCCGCACGTCGAGCTCCTTCGGCGTCATCGCCAGCAGCCGGGCGAGTTCGCGGCGCTTGAACTTGTCGGCGTCGAAGTCCTTGGGGATCGCCCACAGCGACGGCGCCGGCACGCTCGCGGCGAGGATCAGGCCGTTGCGGTCGATGATGCGGCCGCGGCTGGCCGGCAGCTCGAGGGTGCGCGCGTAGCGGATCTCGCCTTGCTTGAGGAAGAACGGCGCACCGACGATCTGCACATAGACCGCGCGGCCGAGCAGCGCGCAGAAGCCGAGCCCCACCATCGCGACCAGGAACTTCGAGCGCCAGGGCGGCGTCTTCGACGCGAGCAAGGGGCTGCTCGAATAGTTGACGCTGCGCACGCTGGCCCCACTGGGCGGCGCCTTCGGCTTGACCATGCCGTCGATCCAGTTCATTGCGCAGCCCCCGACGCGGGCGCCGAAACGAAGCGCGAACTGACGACGTACTGGGTGATCGCCGGCGACGCGGTGCGCATCGCCAGCTTGTCGCGCGCGGTCTTCTCGACGCGCAGCGGCGTGGCCTGCGACTGCGCCTCGGCCTTCAGCCGCTCGTGCTCGGTGTCGAGCTGGTGCTCTTCGCTCTGTGCGCGGTCGAGCTCGGTGAACAGCCGGCGTGCGTCGTAGGACACGCGCACGAGGTACACGCTGCTCGAGAGCAGCATGACGAGCAGCACGACGTTGACGCGGGTCATGCCGACTCCGTTCGTTCGGCCACGCGCATGATCGCCGAGCGCGCGCGGGGGTTCGCCCGCAGCTCGGTCTCGCCCGGCTTGACCCGGGCGACAGCCTTCAGCCGCATCGCCTTCTGCGGCGCGAAGGGCGCACGGCGGTCGAACTCGGCCTTGCTCTCGCGCGCGATGAAGGTCTTGACGATGCGGTCCTCGAGCGAATGAAAGCTGATCACCACCAGCCGCGCGCCGGGCAGCAGCAATTCGAGCGCCGCGTTCAGACCTTGTTCGAGCTCCTCAAGCTCGGCGTTGACGAAAATCCGAAGAGCTTGAAATGTGCGCGTTGCAGGATCCTGGCCCGGTTCGCGGGTTTTGACCGCACGAGCCACGACGTCGGAAAGCTCCCGCGTGGTTCGAACAGGGAGCCCGCCCTCGCGCCGAGCAACAAGCGCCTTTGCAACCTGTAGAGCAAACCGTTCTTCCCCATAGTCGCGAATCACCTCCGCAATGTGGCGCTCGTCGGCGCGGGCCAGAAAGTCCGCAGCGCTCTCGCCACGGGTGGTGTCCATGCGCATGTCCAGCGGTCCGTCGAAGCGGAAGCTGAAGCCGCGCGCCGGGTTGTCGATTTGCGGCGACGACACGCCGAGGTCCAGCAGCAGGCCGTTGAGCTTGGTCACGCCCAGCGCCGCCAGCGTCGGCACCAGCTGGCCGAAACTCGTGTGATGGATGGAAAAACGCGGGTCATCGACCCGCGTGGCACCCGCTGTCGCTGCACTCACAGCGTCGGGGTCCCGGTCGATGGCCACCAGCCTTCCTTTTGGGCCCAGCCGCTGCAGCAGCAGCCGCGAATGGCCGCCGCGGCCGAAGGTGCCATCGACGTAGAGGCCGTCGGGGTCGGTGACGAGCGCGTCCACCGCCTCGTGTAGCAGGACGGTGGTGTGCGAGAAATCGGCGGGCGCGGGGTTCACGTTTCAGCCTCGGCCGCCGGAGCGCAAAGCGAAGCAAGCGCGACCCATCAAGCCACGCCCGAGGCCCGGGTTCCCCGGGCCAACGGCTGGCGCCCCTCGGGGGCAGGAGCGAAGCGACTGGGGGGTCGTCATGTCAGAAGCTGAAGTCCCGCAGCGCGTCGGGCATCTCGGACTGCATCACCTTGGCCTCGTGCTCCGCGTAGCGCTGGGCGTCCCACAACTCGAAGTGGCTGCCCATGCCGAGCAGCATCACGTCGCGTGTGAGTCCGGCCGCGGCACGCAGTTCCGGCGCGATCAGCACCCGCGACGAGCCGTCGATGTCCACGTCCATCGCGTTGCCGAGAAAGATCCGCTTCCAGCCGCCGGCCGACATCGGCAGCGCGGCCACACGCTCGCGAAAATTCTCCCACGCCGGGCGCGGAAAAATCATCAGCGAGCCTTCGGGGTGCTTGGTGATGGTCAGCTGGTTGACGCCCATCGCGGCCAGGACCTCGCGGTGACGCGACGGCATGGCGATTCGCCCCTTGCCGTCCAGCGTCAAGGCCGAGGGCCCCTGAAACACAATGTTTGCCACGAATTCCCACAAAAGTGCACTTCGATGCACTGTAGCTCATGGGATGGGCCCGGTCAACGGGATTTGGAAAGAAAAATCAATGGAATCAAGCACTTAGCGATGCTTGTTCACGGAGTCGCAGGTCGTAAAAATCGTTGCAAAAATAAGGACTTGCAGGCCGCAGTGAAAGTGTTGGGTGAGGTTCAGTGCCGCTAGCGGCGCTCGACCAGCGTCTGCAGTGCCGCGAGCTGCGCCTCGCCGAGTCGCCCGCTGGCACGGGCGAGCCGCAGCTGGCGCGCCGTCAGTTCGCGATAGAAGGCCGCGTGCTCGGCCCCCAGCGATTCGAAGGCCTGCAGATGGCGCTGCAGCACGCCCACGTCGCCGCGCGACACCGGGCCGGCGAGCGCGCCGGCCAGGCCCTTGCGGCCGGCAGCCGCGAGGGTGCCGTGGGCGAGCGGCAGCAGCGCTTGCAGGGCCTGCGCCTCGTCGACGCCGAAGCAGCGCCAGGCGTCCACCGCCTCTTGCAGCATCGACAGCAGAAAGCTCGCCGCGAAGCTCGCGCCGCCGTGGTACAGCGCGCGTGCGCCGGGCGGCAGCATGAGGGCGCGCATGCCGAGCCGCTCGGCGATGGTCCGCAACTGCGCCTCGAGTGCCGGCGGCCCTTCGATCGCGACGCTGCTGCCGGCCAGCAACTCGATCGCCTGCGCCGGGTCGGCAAAGATCTGCAGCGGATGAAAGCCGCCGATGAGTGCGCCGCGGCGCGCGGCCGGCTCGAGCACCGCCACCTCCGTCGCGCCGCTGCAGTGGACGACGCTTTGTCCGCTGCGCCACGCGAGGCGGGACGCGAGCGGCCCGATCTCGTCGTCGGGCACAGTCAGGAACACGAGATCGGCCGTGGCAGCTTCGGCCGCGTCGACAGCCCGGCAACCCGGAATCGCCGCCGCCACCCGCTGCGCCGACGCGCGACTGCGGCTCGCCACCGCAGTGACGGCCCGGCCGCGCTGCGCGAGCGCCAGCGCGAGCGTAGCGCCGAGCCGGCCGGCGCCGATGAATGCGATCGAAGTCACCAGGACATCCTTCCACAGAGCTCTCTAGGCCGCCTGCCGGTCACCAAGGAAAGCTGGTGAATCGTTGATCGGCGTTGAGGCCGTCCTGCGGACGGCATGCTTTAACGCACAGCTCCCTCGCGCCCCCTCCGAGAGGGGGCTCCAGCATGTTGGACCACTCACCCCAGCCCCTCTCCGCGAGAGGGGCTCCAGCTTGTTTGACAAGCCGGCCTTGCGCCCGGCAACACCTCGCATGTCGCACAGCGTGTTCGCCGCGATC
>DASXQQ010000213.1:0-8940 GCA_036507085.1 Piscinibacter sp.
ACGGCTCGCAAGATGGGCATCAAGACCGTCGCCGTCTACTCCGATGCCGACCGCGATGCGCGCCATGTCGAGCTCGCCGATGAATCCGTGCTCATCGGCCCGGCGCCGTCGCGCGAGTCCTACCTGGTGATGGACAAGATCATCGCTGCGTGCAAGCAGACCGGCGCGCAGGCGGTGCACCCCGGCTACGGCTTCCTCAGCGAGAACGAGGCGTTCGCGCGCCGCGTCGAGGAAGAAGGCATCGTCTTCATCGGACCGAAGCACGCGTCCATCGCCGCGATGGGCGACAAGATCGCCTCGAAGAAGCTGGCCGGCGAGGCCCGTGTCAACACCATCCCCGGCCACAACGCGGCCATCGACACGGCCGAACACGCCGTCGAGATTGCCAAGGGCATCGGCTACCCGGTGATGATCAAGGCGAGTGCCGGTGGTGGCGGCAAGGGGCTGCGCGTCGCCTTCAACGACCGCGAAGCGTTCGACGGCTTCAGCTCCTGCCGCAACGAGGCGCGCGCGAGCTTCGGCGACGACCGCGTGTTCATCGAGAAGTTCGTCGAGGAACCGCGCCACATCGAGATCCAGGTGCTCGGCGATGCGCACGGCAACACCGTCTACCTGTGGGAGCGCGAATGCTCGATCCAGCGTCGCCACCAGAAGGTGATCGAGGAAGCGCCCAGCCCCTTCCTCGACGATGCGACGCGCCGTGCGATGGGCGAGCAGGCGGTCGCGCTCGCCAGGGCGGTGAACTACCAGTCGGCCGGCACGGTGGAGTTCGTCGTCGGCAAAGACAAGAGCTTCTACTTCCTCGAGATGAACACGCGGCTGCAGGTCGAGCACCCGGTGACCGAGTGCATCACCGGGCTGGATCTCGTCGAGCTGATGATCCGCGTCGCCGCCGGCGAGAAGCTGCCGTTCGCGCAGCAGGACATCGCGCGCCAGGGCTGGGCGATGGAGTGCCGCATCAACGCCGAAGATCCGCTGCGCGGCTTCCTGCCGTCGACCGGGCGGCTGGTGAAGTACCTGCCGCCGCCGGAAACCGACGGCGTGCGCGTCGACACCGGCGTCTACGAGGGTGGCGAGATCCCGATGTACTACGACTCGATGATCGCCAAGCTGATCGTGCACGGCGCCACGCGCAACGACGCGATCGCCAAGATGCGCCAGGCGCTCAACGCGTTCGCGATCCGCGGCATCAATTCGAACATCCCGTTCCAGGCCGCGCTGCTCGCGCATCCGAAGTTCGTCGCCGGCGACTTCAACACCGGCTTCATCGCCGAGCAGTTCCCGAAGGGCTTCTCGGCCGCGGCGGTGACCCACGATGACCCGACCTTGCTGCGTGTGCTGGCGGCGGTGGCGAACCGCATCCACCTCGCGCGCGCGGCGGGCATCAGCGGCCAGCTGCCCGGCCATGAGCTGGAGATCGGCGAAGACTTCGTCGTCATCGTCGGCAACGGCGACGGCCGCGCCGAGCAGACCGCGCTGACGGTGCGCGTGCACGGCAAGGCCTTCGAGGTGGTCCTTCCTTCGACGGGCTCAGGACGATCGGGAATTGAGGCTCAGGATGAACGGAAATACCGCATCCAGCTGCAGTCGAGCCTGCGCGAGCTGGTCGTGCGCGGAACCTGCAACGGCGTGCCGTTCTGCGCGCAGATCGAGCGGATCGGTCTCGCCTACCGCATCACCCACAACGGCACCCACATCGACGCCAAGGTGCTGACGCCGCGCGCCGCCGAGCTGAACGCGCTGATGCCGTTCAAGGCGCCGCCCGATCTGTCGAAGTTCCTGCTCTCGCCGATGCCCGGCCTGCTGGTCGACGTGGCGGTGCAGCCCGGGCAGGCGGTGCGCGCCGGTGAAAAGCTCGCCGTCATCGAAGCGATGAAGATGGAAAACATCCTGCTCGCCACGCAAGACGGCGTGGTCGCCGAGGTGGCGGCGAACAAGGGCGAGAGTCTGTCGGTGGATCAGGTGATCATCAGGTTTCAATGACCATGAACGCACGTCCCTTCAAGGTGCTGGGGATCCAGCAAGTCGCGATCGGCGGCCCGAGCAAGGAGCGGCTGCGCACGCTGTGGGTCGACAAGCTCGGCCTGGCTGTCACCGGCAACTTCGTCAGCGAGCGCGAGAACGTTGACGAGGACATCTGCGCGATGGGGCAGGGCGCGTTCAAGGTCGAGGTCGACCTGATGCAACCGCTCGACCCCGACAAGAAACCGGCAGTCCACACGACGCCGCTGAATCACATCGGACTGTGGATCGACGACCTGCCGAAGGCGGTGGCGTGGCTGGCGGCGAACGGGGTTCGGTTTGCGCCGGGCGGCATCCGCAAGGGCGCGGCGGGCCACGACATCTGTTTCGTCCACCCGAAGGGCAGCGACGAATTCCCGGTCGGCGGCGAGGGCGTGCTGATCGAGCTGGTGCAGGCCCCGCCGGAGATCATCGCGGCGTTGGGTTAGGGTTCGGCGCAGGCACTTCGACAAGCTCAGTGCGAACGGGTAGGAGTTGCTCGCGCCGCACCCCCGCCCGTTCGCACTGAGCCTGTCGAAGTGCCCCCCGAATCACACCGCCACCGGTGCCTTGATCGCCGGGTGGCACTCGTACCCCAGCACTTCGAAGTCCTCGTACTCATAGTCGAAGATCGAAGCCGGCCGCCGCTTGATGTTCAGCGTCGGGTAGGCGAATGGCTGGCGCGACAGTTGCAGCTCGACCTGCTCGGCGTGGTTGCTGTAGATGTGGCAGTCGCCGCCGGTCCAGATGAAGTCGCCGACCGCCAGGTCGCACTGCTGCGCGATCATGTGGGTGAGCAGCGCGTAGCTCGCGATGTTGAACGGCACGCCGAGAAAGATGTCGGCGCTGCGCTGGTACAGCTGGCAGCTCAGCCGGCCCTCGGCAACGTAGAACTGGAAGAACGCGTGACACGGCATCAGCGCCATCTTCGGCAGGTCGGCCACGTTCCACGCGCTGACGATGATGCGGCGCGAATCGGGGTTGGTCTTCAGCGTCTTGATGACCTCGGCGATCTGGTCGATATGGCCGCCGTCGGGCGTCGGCCACGAGCGCCACTGCACGCCGTAGACCGGCCCCAGGTCGCCGTCGGGTTTGGCCCATTCGTCCCAGATCGTCACCCCGCGCTCCTGCAGCCAGCGCGCATTGCCGTCGCCGCGCAGGAACCACAGCAGCTCGAGGATGATCGACTTCAGGTGCACCGTCTTCGTCGTCACCAGCGGGAAGCCGTCGTTCAGGTCGAAGCGCATCTGGTGGCCGAACACGCTTCGGGTGCCGGTGCCGGTGCGGTCGGCCTTGATCACGCCATGGCTGCGCACATGGTGCATGAAGTCTTCGTATTGCGAGCGGACGGGTCGGTTCAATTCAATAGGCTCCGAAGAGGGTGTCGAGTGTTTCCTGGACGGCGGTGCGTTGCTCACAAAGTTTGATCAGCGAAGTAGGGCGTGCGTGCCCTTGCGTTCCGACGTTTCGGGATTCGTGTAGACATCGAGGCGGGCCATGTGCTCAACGACTCTTCATGAACGTTCGGTACTTCGCGAGCGGCAGACCTTTTCGCGCAATGCGTTCGTTGCAGGCCTTGGCGTTGAGACTCAGGTTGGTCGGTTTCTTGGGAGCGTTGTCGAAGCACAAGATGGCAGGTCTTCATCGATCGTGCGCATAGATTGTGCACGACGCTGTGAGCACCCGCAAAAGGAACGGCCCGCGCTCGGCGGGCCGTTGTGTCAGACAAGAGAACGCGGAGCCGATCAGGCCGCCGGCTCGCGCAGGTAGATCTCGACGCGGCGGTTCTTCGCCCGGCCGGCCTCGGTGCTGTTGTCGGCGATCGGCTGGTGCTCGCCGCGGCCCTCGGTCTGGATGCGCGACGGCGACACGCCATGCCCGGCGAGGTAGTCACGCACGCTTTGCGCCCGGTCGACCGACAAGGGGTCGTTGACGGCGTTCGAGCCGGTGCTGTCGGTGTGGCCGATCACCTGGACCCGAATGTTCTGGTCGCCTTGCAGCGTCTGCGCGAACTTGTCGAGCACGGTTCGCATCGGCGGCTTGATGGCCGCGCTGTTCACGTCGAAGGACACGTCGCTCGGAATGTTCAGCTTGAGCTGGTTGTCCGCCGTGCGGCTGACGTCGACGCCGGTGCCGCGCGTGGCCTGCTCCATCGCGACGCGGCGTTCTTCCTGGCGCTTGGACCAGACGTTGCCGGCGACCGCGCCGAGCGCGCCGCCCACCACCGCGCCGGTGCCGGCCTTGCCGCCGGTGGCCGAGCTCAACACCGCGCCGGCGGCCGCGCCGATGCCGGCGCCCACAGCCGTGCCCTTCTGGCGTTCACTCATGTTCTCGCAGCCGGCGGTCAGCGCGGCCGCAGCGGCCAGGCCCAGCGCAGCGACGCGGGTCGTCAATCGGTGGTTCATGCTCTTCTCCTTATGGATGCGTTGCGTCGGCACGGCGCCGACGGCGGCCCCAAGTATCGAAGCCCCGCGGTGACCCGACTGTCGGACAGAGGTAACTCCTCGTGTCAGCCGAAACCTACAGGCTCGGTCTCGCGGGCGGTTTCATCGCTGAACTGCAGTGCCGCGAGCCGCGCATACAAGCCGCCCGCCGCCGACAGCTGCGCGTGGGTGCCGACCTCGACAATCTGGCCGGCCTCCATCACCACGATGCGGTCGGCGCGCTGCACCGTCGACAGGCGGTGCGCGATGACCAGCGTCGTGCGGTCCTTCATCGCCGACTCGAGCGCGGCCTGGACCATGCGCTCGCTCTCGGCGTCGAGCGCGCTGGTGGCTTCGTCGAGCAGCAGCAGCGGCGGGTTCTTGAGCATCGCGCGGGCGATTGCGATGCGCTGGCGCTGCCCGCCCGACAGGCGCACGCCGCGCTCGCCGAGAAAGGTCCGGTAGCCCTCGGGCAGCGCGCTGATGAAGTCGTGCGCGAACGCCGCCTTCGCAGCCGCCATCACCTCGGCGTCGCTCGCCCGCGGTTGGCCGTAGCGGATGTTTTCCATCGCATTGGCGGAGAAGATCACGCTGTCCTGCGGCACGATGCCGATGCGCTGGCGCAGGTCGGTGAGCGCCGCATCGCGCACCGCAACGCCGTCGACGCTGACCCGGCCCTCGGCCGCGTCGTAGAAACGCAGCAGCAGGTGGAACACGGTGCTCTTGCCGGCACCGCTCGGGCCCACCAGCGCCACCGTTTCGCCCGGCTTCACGCGCAGGTCGAAGTGCAGCAGCGCGGCGTGCTGCGGGCGCGACGGATAGCGAAAGGTCACGTTCTCCAGCGCGAGCGACGAGCCGCCCACGGTGCGCGGCAGGGCGACCGGCCGCGCCGGCGAGGTGATCGGCGAGCGCGCCGCCAGCAGCTCCATCAGCCGCTCGGTCGCGCCGGCGGCGCGCAGCAGGTCGCCGTACACCTCGGCCAGCACGGCGACGCTGGACACGAGGATGATCACGTAGACCACGGTCTGGCCCAGATGCCCGGCGCTGATCTTGCCTTCGATCACCGCCTGCGTGCCCTGGTACAGGCCCCACAGCAGCGCACCGAAGGTCGCGCTGATGATGAACGCGACCAGGAACGAGCGCATCCGCGTGCGTTTGATGGCGGTGCCGAATGCGTTCTCGGTCGATGCGTCGAAGCGCTCGGCTTCGCGCGCCTCCTGGGTGTAGCTTTGCACCACCGGAATCGCGTTGAGGATCTCGGCGGCGATCGCGCTCGAGTCGGCCACTCGGTCCTGGCTGGCGCGGCTCAGCTTGCGCACGCGCCGCCCGAAGTACAGCGACGGCAGAACCACCAGCACCAGGATGCCCAGCACCTGCGACATCACATAGGGATTGGTGATGATCAGCATCACCATCGCGCCGATGCCCATCACGGTGTTGCGCAGGCCCATGCTGAGGCTGGAGCCGACAACCGTCTGCACGAGCGTCGTGTCGGTGGTCAGGCGCGACAGCACCTCACCGGTCTGCGTGGTCTCGAAAAACTCGGGGCTCTGCCGCACCACATGGGCGTACACCGCATTGCGCAGGTCGGCGGTGACGCGCTCGCCGAGCCAGCTGACCATGTAGAAGCGCGCCGCCGAGAACACGCCGAGCGCGGCGCCGACGGCGAACAGCGCGAAGAAATGCTCGCGCAGGGCCATCACCCGCGCGCCGGGGTCGGTGGCGACGAGGCCCTGGTCGATCAGCGACTTCAGCGCCACCGGAAACACGAGGGTGCTGACCGCGGCCAGCACGAGGAACACGACGGCAAGCACGATGCGGCCGCGGTAGGGGCGCAGGAAGGGCAGCAGGCCGCTCAGCGAGCGAACGTTCTTGGCGGGGGCGCCGGTGGGCGGTCGCAGGGTGGCCGGGGTCGTCGTTGAGGCCGCAGTCGGCAAGGCGTTGGTGGAGTCGGTCATGGCCGGCAGTCTAGCCACCCCACCACATGAAAAGCCCCTTGGCCCCACCCGGCTTTTACTGCCGGGGCAAACTTTGCCTAAGCAAATATTGCCTGAGCCGTAATCACCCATGTCGACCGCCAAGAAACTTCGCTGCCCCGCCTTCTACCAGGGCGACTGCTACGTCATGGCCGAAAGCATGGGGCATCTGCTGTTCCAGCTGATGCTGAGCATGCGCCGCGAGATCGAGACGCGGATGGCCGAGCACGGCCTGACCGACGCGCAATGGAAGCCGCTGCTGATGCTCAAGCTCGGCCGTGCCGACAGCGCGTTCGAGCTGGCGCGCGAGATGTGCGTCGACGCCGGCGCGATGACGCGCATGCTCGACCGGCTCGAGAGCAAGGGGCTGATCGAGCGCGTGCGCTCCGAGACCGACCGCCGCGTCGTCCACCTGCAGCTCACCGCCGAGGGCGAATCCGTCGTCGAGCATGTGCCGCATGTGCTGGCGGCGGTCAACAACGATTTTCTGCGCGGCTTCAACAAGCAGGAGTGGGCGCAGCTGAAAGAACTGCTGCAGCGCATGCTGGTCAACGGCCAGGCGATGCAGGCCGAAGCGGAGGCTGAACAATGAACCACAACTCTCTGTGCCCACGGGCCCGGCAGCGTGCCGGTGCCGATGCGAGCGAAGCCAGGCGCGACGAGCCCGCGCCGAACCCGCCGCGCGAGACCCAGCGCAGCGTGCCCGGCGCCTTGCTGACCGCCGCGACGATGGTCGGCGCGGTGCTCGCCACCGCCGCGCTGCTGGCCGGCTGCGCGAGCTCCGCCGGCGTCGCGCCCTCGTCGCACACGCTGCTCACGGCCACGCAGGCCGGCGCGAGCGCCGATGCCGCCGCCACGCCGTGGCCCGCCAGCCAATGGTGGGCCGCCTGGGGCGACCCCGAACTCTCGGCCTTGATCGACAAGGCCCTCGCGCGCCAACCGAGCCTGCAGACGGTTCAGGCGCGGCTCGTGCAGGCGCAGGCCGCGGTCGACGCGGCCGGCGCGGCGCGCGCACCGCAGGTCAATGGCTCGCTCGCCCTCACCGACCAGCGCTTCTCGCAGAACGGGCTGGTGCCGCCATCACTCGCCGGAGCGGTCCGCTGGAACAACAGCGCGCAGATCGACGCGAGCTGGGAGCTCGACCTGTTCGGCCGCCAGCGCGCCGCGCTCGACGCGGCGATCGGCCAGCTCCGCGCCGCCGAAGCCGACGGCCAGGCCGCGCGCGTGCTGCTCGCCGGCAACGTCGCCACCGCCTATGTGAACCTGGCGCGGCTGATCGACACACGCGCGCTGTCGCAGCAGGCCCTGCAGCAGCGCGAGCAGGTTCTCGCGCTGGTGCGCCAGCGCATCGGCGCCGGGCTGGACAGCAACGTCGAGCTGCGCCAGGCCGAGGGCTTCATCGCGCAGACGCAGGTCGAGCTCGAGGCGCTGGACGAAGCGATCGCGCGCAGCCGCCATGCGCTGGCCGAGCTCACGGGCGACGGCCCGCACGCCGCCGACGCGCTCGCGCCCCAACTCGCGACGGTGACGGCGACGCCCTTGCCGCAAACCCTCAGCGCCGACCTGCTCGGCCGCCGTGCCGATCTGGTGGCGCAGCGCTGGCGCGTCGAGGCGGCGTCGAAGGACGTGGCGGTGGCGCGCGCCCAGTTCTATCCGAACGTCAACCTGGTGGCCTTCGTCGGTCTGTCGAGCATCGGCCTTGACCGCTTCGTCAAGTCGGGCAGCGAGACCTACGGTGTCGGCCCGGCGGTGCGCCTGCCGATCTTCGAGGGCGGGCGCCTGCGCGCCAACCTCGCGTCGCGCAACGCCGAGGTCGACGTCGCGATCGACGGCTACAACGCGGCGCTGCTGCGCGCCTTGCGCGAAGTGGCCGACGAGCTCGCCAGCCTGCAGTCGTTGGAGCGCCAGCAGCAGTCGCAGACGCAGGCGCTGCAATCGGCCGAAGCGGCGTTCGACCTCGCGCTGCAGCGCTACCGCTCCGGCCTCGGCAACTTCCTCGTCGTGCTGACGGCCGAGACCAACGTGCTCGCCCAGCGGCGCGCCGCTGCCGAACTGAAGGCGCGCCAGCTCGGCGCCGAAGTGGCGCTGACGCGCGCGCTCGGCGGCGGCTATCCAGGCTGAGTCCCCAACGACTTCTTCCGAAAGAACAAAGCATGAGCAACCCTGAAGCGAATACCGTTCCCGTGCCCGCACCGGCAGTCGCTGCCAGCAAGCGGCGCCCGGCATTGCTGGCGGTGGCCGGCCTCACCGTCCTCGCCGGCCTGGCCTACAGCAGCTACTGGGCGCTGGTGCTGCGCCACCACGAATCGACCGACAACGCCTATGTGCAGGCGCCGGTGGTGCAGATCACGCCGCAGGTCGGCGGCACCGTGCTCGCCATCCTGGCCGACGACACCGACATCGTCAAAGCCGGCCAGCCGCTGGTGAAGCTCGACCCGGCCGATGCGCAGCTCGCGCTCGAGCGCGCGCAGGCGCAGCTCGCGCAGACGGTGCGCGAGGTGCGGACGATGTACGCGACCAACGGCACGCTGTCGGCCAAC
>DASXQQ010000214.1:0-7172 GCA_036507085.1 Piscinibacter sp.
CGGCCGCTTCCTCGAGCATTCGCGCGTGCTGTACTTCCGCTGGGGCAGCGGCGATGCCGACGAGGCGCTGTACCTGTCGAGCGCCGACTGGATGAGCCGCAACATGTTCCGCCGCATCGAGGTCGCCTGGCCGGTGCGCGATGCGGCGCTGCGCCAGCGGGTGATCGACGAATGCCTGGTGCCGTACCTGCACGATGGCCGCGACGCCTGGTCGCTCGACGCGCGTGGCAACTACGAGCGCTTCGGCACCAACGGGCGCTGCGCTCAGCAGGCGTTGATGCGGCGCTACCGGCCCGACGCCATCGAGCTTGCGTGATGGACCTGATTCTGTGGCGCCATGCCGAAGCGCATGTGCCGCGCGAAGGGCAAAGCGACCTCGATCGACCGCTCACCTCCAAGGGCGAGCGCCACGCGCAGCGAATGGCCGAGTGGCTGAACCAGCGCATCGCCCACTCCACGCGCATCCTGGCGAGCCCCGCCTTGCGCGCGCAGCAGACGGCGCAGGCCCTGGGCAAGAGCTTCAAGACGGTGGCCGCGCTCGCACCCGATGCGAGCGGCGAAGCCTTGCTGAAGGCGGTGCGCTGGCCCGATTCGGGCGAACCGGTGCTCGTCGTCGGCCACCAGCCCACGCTCGGCCTGGTGGCGGCGCAACTGCTCGCGGAGCAGCCGCTGTCGTGGACGATGAAGAAGGGCGCAGTCTGGTGGCTGCGCAGCCGCGACCGCGAAGGCGAGTCGCAGGTGGTGCTGCAGGCGGTGCAGTCACCCGACTGCTTGTAGCTGTCTCCCGACACCCGACACCCACACCGTTCGCACTGAGCTTGTCGAAGTGCCCGCCCGCGCCAGACGCGGCTTCGACAGGCTCAGCCCGAACGGGCTGGGTGGCATGCGGAATTTCCGACCAATCCTGAGCTTGTCGAAGGGCAGGCTCAGCCCGAACGGGCTGGGTGGTATGCGGTACGGGGTTGGTGGGCCGGCGCCATCAGTGCCGCACGTGCAGCAACAGCGGCCCGCCGCGCTCCCAGGCGAGTGCTTCCTCGCGCAGCAGGTGCAGCGTCCGCGGATGGGTGTCGGCCCAGTCGGCGGGCACCGTCAGCGTGGCCTGCCCGCCGCTGCGCCGCAGCTTCACCGCGTTCGTGTCGACGTCGCCGCGCGCGTGGCACTTGATGATGGCCAGGCGCAGGCACAGCACCTGCCAGGCGACGCCTTCCAGCGCGAGGCTCGCATCGACCTTGCGCAGCCCACCGCGCTGCGCCAGCACCAGCTCGCCAAGCCGGCGCTGCTGCGACTGCGAGAAGCCCGGCGCGTCCACATGCGCGAGCACATAGGCGCTGTGCCGGTGGTGGTCGTGGTGCGACACCATCATGCCGATCTCGTGCAGCGCGCAGGCCCACTGCAGCTCGCGCCGCGCCTCGTGGTCGGCGCGCGGCTGCACGCTGTCGTACAGCGCATCGGCAACGCTGCGCACGCGCTCGGCCTGCTGCGTGTCGACCATGAAGCGGCGCTGCAGCTCGCGCACCGATGCGTCGCGGATGTCGTGGCCGTCGTGCACATGGCGGATCGCGAGCAGGCGCTCGTCGAGGTCGAAGATCACGCCCTGGCGCAGCGCGCCGCGCGCCGGCATCAGCGCGGCGATGCCGAAGTGCACCGCCAGCGTGTAGAGGATCGACAGCCCACCGGCGATGACGGCGCGCCGGTCTTCCTTGAGCCCGGGCAGCGCGAGCTTGTCGACGCGTCCGGCGCGCAGGCACTGGTCCATCAGCCAGCGCAGACCGTCTGGGGTGATGTGGCCGTCGGTCACGCCGCTCGCGACGAGCAGTTGCGACACCGCGCCCACCGTGCCCGAGGAGCCCAGCGCCTCGACCCAGTTGGCCGGCGCGAACGGCTCCAGCGCTTCTTCGAGCTCGGCGCCGGCGGCCACCTGCGCGGCGCGGAACGCCGCCTCGGTGAAGCGGTCGCCGAAGTATTTCATCGACAGGCTGACGCTGCCCACGCCGAACGACTCGGCGCGCAGCGGCTTGCGCCCGCGCCCGAGGATCATCTCGGTCGAGCGCCCGCCGATGTCGATCACCAGCCGCGGTCGCTCCGACGGCTGCAGCCGCGCCACGCCGGCGTAGATCAGGCGCGCTTCTTCGCGACCGGAGATCACCTCGATCGGGTGGCCGAGAACGATTTGCGCGCGGGCGAGGAAGGCATCGCGGTTGCGTGCTTCGCGCAGTGTTTGCGTCGCGACCGCGCGCACCTGTGGGGGCGTGTAGCCCTTCAGGCGCTGCGCGAAGCGCGCCAGGCAGGCCAGGCCGCGCAGCGCCGCCTCTTCGGTCAGCAGCCCGTTGGCGTCGAGCCCCGCGCCCAGGCGCACGGTTTCCTTCAGGTAGTCGACGCGTCGGTAGCGGCCCTGGTGCAGCTGGCCGATCTCGAGGCGAAAACTGTTCGAGCCGATGTCGACGGCGGCGAGTTGGCCGGGCCAGCGCGGCAGTGCGCTTTCGGCAGGGGCGGGGGTCAACTCGGGGGACAAAGTCATGGCCGGCATTGTCGCGGCAAACCGTGTTACGGCCGTGGCGCCGGCACGTTCCGGTCGAAGCTTCCTAGAATGCGCGAGGCCGCGCCTCGCGCGGCCGTTTTGTTTGCAAGGTGCCCATGACCCTTCTGTACATCGTATTCGCGACCTTCGTCGGCGGCGTGCTCTCGGTGGTGGTGGCCGCGAGCCTCACGGTCAGCGTGCTGACGCGGGTCGTGCGCGACCTCGTCAGCCTGTCGGCCGGCGTGCTGCTCGGCACCGCGCTGCTCAACGTGCTGCCCGAAGCCTTCGAAAGCAAGGCCAGCCCGCAAAACCTGTTCGCGACGCTGCTCGGCGGGCTGATGTTCTTCTTCCTGCTGGAGAAGGCCGAGCTGTACCGCCACCAGCACCACCACGAGGGCGACGAGCACCACCACCACCACGGATTCGACCGGCAGCAGGCGGGGCGGGGCGGCTGGTCGGTGCTGCTGGGCGACAGCATCCACAATTTCTGCGACGGCATCATCATCGCCGCCGCATTCCTCACCGATGTGCGCCTCGGTGCAGTGACCTCGCTCGCGATCATCGCCCACGAGATTCCGCAGGAGGTCGGCGATTACATCGTGCTGCTCAATGCCGGCTTCTCGCGACGCAAGGCACTGCTCTACAACGCGGCGTCGGGCCTGGCTGCGGTGCTCGGCGGCGTGATCGGCTATTTCGTCGTCGGGCCCTGGGAGTCGCTGTTTCCCTACCTGCTGGTGATCGCGTCGAGCAGCTTCGTCTACATCGCGGTGGCCGACCTGATACCGCAGTTGCAGCACCGCCTGTCGCTGAAGGACACCGCTTCGCAGTTGGCGTGGCTCGCCGGCGGGCTGCTGATCATCGTGATCGCGACCCGCACGCTACATCACTGATCAGCGAACGACCAGCACCGGGATCTTGCTGTGGGTCAGGACCTTCTGCGTCTCGCTGCCCAACAGCAACGCCGAAACGCCGCGGCGCCCGTGCGAGGCCATCACGAGCAGGTCGCATTCCATGCGTTGGGCGTGTTCGATGATCGCTTCCCAGGGGTGCAGCGCTTCGATGGTGTGGGCTTCGCAGGCCACGCCGGCGGTGGCACACGCCTCGCGCACGGCCTGCACCCGCTTGCTCGCGATGCGCTCCTGCGCGTCGAAGAATTCCTGCGGCGGCGTCGGCTGCATCTCCGAGATGGCGCTGTACGGGAAGGGCTCCTTCACGCTGATCGTGTAGACCCTCGCGCCCACCGATTTCGCGAGCGCGATCGTGGTGTCAACAGCTTTGTTCGTGATGTCCGAGCCGTCGGTCGGAACCAGAATGCGCTTGAACATGATCACCTCCGAGAAAAGGGTTGATTTTTGGACACGGAACCGAGTTCAGTGTTCCACCCCGAGTGTCTCCCGTTGTTGAGCGGCGTCAAGGGCCGGCACGCCTCCTTCTTAGCTGCGCGCGACAGGGCGCGAGGGGTCGGCCGACCATTCGCTCCACGAGCCGGGGTAGAGCGCGGCGCCGGGAAGGCCCGCGATCTCCATGGCCAGCAGGTTGTGGCAGGCGGTCGCACCCGAGCCGCAATAGTGGGTGACCTGCGACGCCGACCCGGCTGCAAGCAAGGGTTCGAACTCGGCGCGCAATCGTTCGGCCGGCTTGAAGCGGCCGTCGGCCTCCAGATTGTCCTTGAAGAAGCGATTCAGCGCGCCGGGGATGTGGCCCGCCTGTGCGTCGAGCGGCTCGACCTCGCCGCGAAAGCGCTCCGGCGCACGCGCGTCGATCAGCCGGCCGCGGCCCAGGCGTGCGCTGAGCGTCGCCGCGTCGACCGTGCCCACCAGCGGTTCGCGCAGCGGGTAGGGCTCCCGGGCCCGGGAGACGACGGCGCCCGACTCGAGCGCCCCGCCGGCGCGCCGCCAGGCGGGGAGGCCGCCGTCGAGCACCGCCACCGGGGCGTGGCCGAGCCAGCGCAGCATCCACCAGGCGCGCGCCGCGAACATCGCGCCCTGGCGGTCGTAGACGACGACCCGGGTCTCGGGCGCGATGCCGAAGCGGCCCGCGGTCGCGGCGAACGCCTCGCGCGTGGGCAGCGGGTGGCGGCCGTTGGTGCCGGTCTTCGCGGCCGACAGGTCGCGGTCGAGGTGCACATAGAGCGCGCCGGGCAGGTGGCCTTCGAGGTGGTTGCGCTCGCCGGCCGCGGTGTCGGCGAGGTCGAAGCTCGTGTCGAGGATGACGAGCGGGGCGCCGGCGGCGATGAGGTCTTGCAGCGCACCGGCATCGATCAGGGGAGGCGTGGTGGGGGTCATGATTTCGTGGGCGCAAGGCTGCGCAGCAAGGTGGCGGCAAGGCCCGCGCCGATGATGAGCACCATGCCGGCCACCGCCGGCCAGGTCACGCGGTCGTCGAACAGCAGCACGCCGTAACCGAAGGAAAAGGCGATCCCGAGGTATTGCAAACTCGCAATCACCAGTGTGCCGCCGCGGCCGTAGGCGCGCGTCATCAGCAACTGTGCCACGGTAGCCAACAGCCCGGTCGCGAGCAGCAGCGCCAGCCCCTGCGGCGTGTGCCGGTGCCAGCCGGCGGCGGACGTGATCGCGGCCCCGGCGACGATGCCGCCGAGCGAGAAATAGAAGACCACGCGGTAGTCGGGTTCCCCGCAGCGTCCGAGCGCGCTGATCTGCAGATAGGCGCCGGCCGAGACCATGCCCGACAGCAGGCCGATGAGGCCGTACCCCCATTGGTTCTGCTCGATCGTGGGTTGCAGGATCAGGCCGACTCCGGCAAAGCCGAGCAGCACCGCGCCGATCAGGCGCCCATCGACGCGCGAACTGCCCAGCACCACCGCCGCGCCGACCAGGAACAGCGCCATCCACACCGAGGACATGTAGTTCAGTGTCATCGCGGTGGCCAGCGGCAGGCCGCCGATGGCATAGAACCACAGGCACAGCGCGGTGACGCCGGTCGCGCTGCGCCAGAAGTGCATCGCCGGCACGCGGGTGCGCAGGCTGCCGCCCTGCCAGCGCGCGAAGGCGGCGATGATCAGCGCGCCGGTGAGGCTGCGGTAGAAGACGATCTCGGCGGACCCATACTGGGTCGACGCGAGCTTGACGCACACCCCCATCGTCGCGAACAGCAGCGACGCGAGGACCATCAGCCACGGTGCAGCCATCGGGCAAGAGCGGTCTCAGCGACCGCGCCCGATCGCTCGCCGGTACCACTCGTGGAACTGCTGCATGCCGTCTTCCATCGGGCTCTGGTAGGGGCCGAATTCGTCGTCGCCGCGTTCCATCAGCGCGCGCCGTCCGGCGTCCATGCGCAGCGCGATCTCGTCGTCCTCGACGCAAGTTTCCCAATAGGCCGCCTGCTCGGCCTCGACGAACTCGCGCTCGAACGCGGCGATCTCCTCCGGGTAGAAGAACTCCACCACGTTGAGCGTCTTCTGCGGGCCCTTGGGATGCAGCGTCGAGACGACCAGCACATGCGGGTACCACTCGACCATCACGTTCGGGTAGTAGGTGAGCCAGATCGCGCCATGCTTCGGCGGCTCGCCGTTGCGGTAGGCGAGCAGCGCCTCGTGCCACCTGCGGTAGGTGCTGGAACCCGCCTTCGCGAGCGCGTTGTTCGCGCCGACGGTCTGCACCGAATGGTGCCGGCCGAACTCCCAGCGCAGGTCCTCGCAGCTGACGAACTGGCCGAGGCCGGGGTGGAACGGTCCGACGTGATAGTCCTCGAGGTAGACCTCGATGAAGGTCTTCCAGTTGTAGTCGCACTCGTGCAGTTGGACGCGATCGAGCACATAGCCGCTGAAGTCCAGCGCGGCCCTGGGTCCGAGTGCGCCGAGGTCGCTCGCGATGTCGCGGCCGTTGGCTTCGAACAGCAGGCCGTTCCAGTTCTGCAGCGGGTAGTTGCGCAGGCTCAGGCAGGGGTCGTCGGCGAAATGCGGCGCGCCGATGAGTTGGCCACCCAGGTCGTAGGTCCATCGGTGCAGCGGGCAGACGATGTTGCTGCGCGTGTTGCCGCGCCCGCGCAGCATCACCGCCTGGCGATGCCGGCAGACGTTGGAGACGAGTTCCACGCCCTGCGGCGTGCGAACGAGCACGCGGCCCTCGCCCTCATGCACCAGGGCATGGTAGTCGCCGAGTTCCGGCACCGAGAGTTCATGCCCGACATAGCGGGGACCGTGCTGAAAGATGAGCTCCATCTCGCGGCGAAACAGGTCGTCGTCGAAATAGGTGGCTACGGACAGTTGCGAGCGACTTCGCTCCAGAGCTTCAAGGGTGACGCTCAGGTCGGACATGATCCCCAGGATCTCCAAAAACCAATGTCAAACCGCCCCCGGGGAAGACAGCGTGGGGGACAAGATGCCCGTCGGCGCGACCGGGCTGCGGCGGGCCGCGGATTGTACCCGCCGCAACGCGTCGCGGCCTGCGATCCGCCATGGGTCCCGGACACGCCGCCTGCTTGGGGGATTTCGCCTGCGTCCGCGCTGACTACAATTGCGGTTTCACCTTGCGAAAAATGGCCCACATCCCCTCGTTGCCGGAACAAAACCCTGCCGCTCCCACCTATGAAGACGCACTGAGCGAGCTCGAGCGTCTGGTGGCGGCGATGGAGCTCGGCCAGCTGCCGCTCGACACGCTGCTCGAAAACTACCGGCGCGGCGCCGAGTTGCTGA
>DASXQQ010000215.1:0-9015 GCA_036507085.1 Piscinibacter sp.
CTCGGCGTCGGTGGTTGCCGAGATCGGCGCGATCGCGCGGCCGCGCAACGTCATCATCGTTCCCGACATGCCCAAGACCCGCTCGGGAAAGATCATGCGCCGCGTGCTCGCAGCGATCTCGAACGGCCAGGACCCCGGCGATGTGTCCACCCTTGCCAACCCCGAGGTCGTCGATGCGATCAAGGGGGGCCGTCCGAAGGACGGCCTCACTTAATGCACAGCTCCCCCGCGCCCCCTCTCGGAGGGGGCGCGGGGGAGCTGTGCGTTAAGGCATGCCGTCCGAAGGACGGCTTAGCACGGCGGGCAGGAACCTATTGCTCAAGAGGCTAGGCTAGAACGGCAGCACCTTGAAATTAAAGACCCGCTCGGCCAGCCAGGTGGCGGCGACGAGCGCGATCAGCAGCGAGCCGCCGAGCAAGACGAGCTTCTGGTACAGCCAGGTGTGGCGCAGGCCGAAGGCCAGCGGCAGGAACGCCGAAACGATGACCAACTGCCCCGCTTCCACCCCGAGGTTGAAGCCGACCAGGGCCAGCAGCAGCGCACCTTGCGGCAGGCCGAGGTCCAACAGCACGCTCGCAAAGCCGAAGCCGTGGATCAGCCCGAAGCCGAATGCCACGGTCCAGCGCCGACCGTGGACGAGCGGGAACACGTTGTTCAACGCGGCCAGCGCCACCGACAACGCGATCGCCGACTCGACCCAGCGCGAAGGCAGCGACACCACGCCCAGCGTGGCCAGCGACAGCGTGATCGAGTGCGCCACCGTGAACGAGGTGACGATCTTGAACACGTCCACGAAGCCTTCCCGAAAGCGCTGCGTCGCGCGCCAGCCGGCCGGGTCCCACAGCAGCACCGCCGGCAGAAGCAGCGACAGAAGGAACAGGATGTGGTCGTAGCCGATCCAGATGTGCCACACGCCTTCGCGGCCGTAGGCGAGAAACTGATCGAGCCGGTCGAGGGCCTTCAGCTCGAAGCTCTGCATCGGCGCCTGCGGGCCGAGGACGGCGGTGCGCGTCTGGCCGTGCGACTCGAGGTTGAGCAGGCCGCGGTGCTGGGGGTCGAGGTCGGCGAAGAGGCGGTAGCTCAGGGCGAGCGTTGCCGGCGGCTTCGGGCAGTCGACCCGCAGGGCGAGGACGGTGTAGGCGCCGTCGGTGTGGTTGTCGACGAGCTGCTCGCCGGGAACGACGGCGCACGGCGCTCCGTCGCCGTGGATGGCCAGACGCGCCCCGGCGTAGGCCGCGATCTCGGCATGCTTGGCACGCACTTCGCCCCAGGTGATCTTGCCGTCGCCGTCGGCATCGAGGCCGATCGCGAAATCGAGGTCGCGCAAGGCAATGTCCCACTGGCCGGTGATGCGCTCTTCGCCGACCTTGAGCGTGAGGTAGCTGTCGGAGGGCTTGTGGGCGTGCGCGGGCGGCGCGTTCAGCGCGCCGACCAGCGCGGCGCACAGCAGGGCTGCAAGCCTCGACCCGGCCAGCGCGCGATGGAGGCGGTGACAACGGCGGATCAACTTCCGCCCTTCAGCTTGCGTGCCAGCGCGCTCAACGCGACGCTCTCGATGCCCGATTCGGCCATCCACTTCAACACCGGCTCGGCGGCGGCCGGCTGCCGGGCCGCCAGCGCCACCTCCAACAGGACTCGCGCGTCGGCCGGCTCGCGCTGCAGCGCATAGTTTTCGCGGGCCAGGGGCAGCGCCTTCTGCGCCTGACCCTGCACGCCCAAGAGGAAGCGCGCTTCCTCCTTCTGATGCAGCGTGTCGCCGCGCCGCCGCGCCGCGTCGAAGCGGGCCGCCAGGTCGTGTTCCCAGCCGGCGAGCGCCGGCGCGTTGAGGGCCTTGGCGGCCAACGCGAGCCGCAGCAACAGCACATCCGATCGCGTTCGGTCCTTCAGCAAGGCAATCACCTCCGCGGGCCGGCCCCGGTCGAGAAGGAAGTCCGCGTAGGCCGCCTGCAGGTAGCCGTCGTCCAGGCCCAGGTCGAGGGCGCGCCGGTACGCCGCTTCGGCCTGCGCCAGGTTGCCGCGGCGATCCTCGATCTCGGCCAGGCGCGTCAGCACCCACAGCAGCTCGCCCGGTGTCGCCTGCGGATCTTGTTGCAGCGCCGAGCGGATCGCCTCCGCCGCCGCCGCGGCCTTGCCGGTGAGCGAGTCGGCGTAAGCCACGCAGGTGGTGCCGATCAACGGCGACGCGTGGCGGGCCAGTTGCTGGCAGGCGGCGCGCGCCTCGGGGTAACGCGCCTGCACCATGGTGATGGAAGCGCGCCATGCCCACGCCTCACCGTTGGCCGGATCCTCACGCACCGCGACGTCGAGGTCGGCAAGGGCCGCGTCGAACTGATGGCCGAACTGCAGCAGGATGGCGCGCATCACGCGGGCGCCGACCGGCGGATCGGGCAGGTTCCACCAGGGCGCCAGGGCCGCCTGGGCGTAGCCGATGTAGCGCGGGTCGCCCTCGGCGGCGACCTGCTCGTAGTAGCGCCGGCCCAGCCGAATGGCCACATCGAGGTCCTGCGGCCGGCTTTGCAGCTCGCGCCGCAACGCGTTCAACTCGCGCATGCGCGGGTCGCTGGCGCGTGCCGGCAGCGTCTCGAGCACCTGTTGATCGGACTGCGGGCGAAACGGCGCCGCCGACGCCACAGGCGCGACGACCAGCGCCGCCAGCAGGGGCAGGGTCAACCGGCGCGGCAAAGTTTGCACAGTCATGTCAGCGAACGGGCGGGGAACGACGTTGAGGGCTGGACAACCGAATTTGTCATGGTTGAAGCGGCGGATCCGGGGCAACCCGACCCATCGCGAACATCATACGGATCGTCGTTGTCGGCGCCGACGAGGGTGAGACCGCTCACCAGGAGGCGCCAACATGGTGTAGAAACCCCACTTGCCCCGTCGGGCAGGGCTGTACCCGTTCAACCCAACGAAAGAGACTCTCATGACCAAACTTCTGTCCACGCTCATCCTCGCCGCCGTCGCCATGATCGGCTTCAATGCCCAGGCCGCGTCGCACGTCGGCGCCGCCCCGGCCATGAAGGCCAGCGAAGCCGCGGCCAGTGCGCCCGCCAAGAAGAAGGCCAAAGCGGCAGCCAAGAAGGCCAGCGCGCCCGCCAAGATGGCCAGCGAGGCTGCCGCCAAGAAGTAATCCAGCGAACGCCGTTTCGCAAAAGGGCAGGAGTCTCGAACTCCTGCCCTTTTTTTGTTTGTCCCCGTCTTGCCAGCGGCGAAGCGTGGTGCAAGCATGCAGGCGGCTGTCACCTTGACTGCGACAGCGCCACACCATGGACGACCCGCACGATCTGCAGCGTTTCGTCGACGCACAGGACCCGGTCTACGCGCGTGTGAAAGAGGAACTGGCCCGCGGCGCGAAAGCCAGCCACTGGATGTGGTTCGTCTTTCCGCAACTCAAGGGGCTGGGCCGCAGCGCGATCGCACAGCACTACGGCATCGCGTCGCGCGAGGAGGCGCAGGCCTACTGGCGCCACCCGCTGTTGGGACCGCGGCTGAAGGAGTGCACCGAGCTCGTACTCGGCGTGGCGGGCAAGACCGCGCTGCAAGTCTTCGGGTCACCGGACGACCTGAAGTTCTGTTCGTCGATGACGCTGTTCGAGCGCGCCGTGCCGGCCGAGCCGGCGTTCGGCCGGGCAATCGAGAAGTACTTCGGTGGCGCGAGGGATGCGAGGACGATCGGATTGATGTAAGCCGTATGCCCGCCTTGCTCGACCACCGCCTCGTCAACGACTCTTTCGGCGACCCGGCCCTGTACGTCGAGTTCCGCGACGAACGGCGAGCGCTGCTGTTCGATCTGGGCGACGTCTCCGCGCTGCGGCCGGGCAAGCTGCTGCGCCTGTCGCATGTGTTCGTGACCCACACGCACATGGACCACTTTGCGGGCTTCGATCACTTGCTGCGTGTCATGCTCGGGCGCAAGGCGAGCCTCGTGCTGTTCGGCGGGCCCGACTTCGTGACGCAGGTCGAGCACAAGCTGCATGCCTACACCTGGAACGTCGTGCACCGCTACGAGGTCGAGCTGGTGATCGGCGTCTGCGAAATCGGGGTGGACCGGCGTGGGCGCTGGGCCCGCTTCTCGAGCCGCAGCGGATTCACGCGCGAGGACGGCAGCGCCTTCGCGCTGGCGGACGACGTGCTGCACGAGGAAGCGACGTTTCGCGTCCGCGGTCGCTTCGTCGATCACGACATGCCCTGCCTTGCCTATGCGATCGAAGAGAAGGCCCGCGTCAAGGTCGCACCGGACCGCCTGGCCGCGCTGGGCGTGACCACGGGACCCTGGTTGCGCGACCTGAAGCACGCGGTGCTCGCCGGCGCCGCGCTCGACACGCCGATTCGGCTGCAGTGGCGAGATCGGGACGGCGAGCACGCCATGACGCGCACCGTGGCCGAACTCAGCGCCCTGGTCCTCGATGCCGTGCCCGGACGGCGCATCGGCTATGTCACCGACCTGCGATACACCGAGGCCAACATCGAGACGCTCTCGCAGCTGCTGTCCGATGTGGACCTGATGTACATCGAGAGCGTGTTCCTGGAGGCGGACCGCGCGCATGCGGCGCGCAAGAATCACCTCACGGCACGGCAGGCTGGCGAGATCGCGCACCGCGTGCGCGCGAAGGCGATCGTGCCGTTTCATCACTCGCCGCGCTATCAGGGGCGCGCGGCTGAGCTGGTGGATGAAGCGCGGGCGGCGTGGGCGGATCACCAGGCTGGCGAATGACTGGCCAGCTCGGGCAGTGACGTATCGCCGAATCGGAGGCCGGTGCCATTCGTCTTTCAGCCCCTTGCGGGATTTCGGGCAGTTGGTGCATCATCGTTGCAAGAGCAAGTCCAAATGGCCTGGGGAGGGATCATGCGAATTGCCGAAGCCTTTCGGTCGTGTCTGATCGTTGTTGCGGCGGTTGTTCTGACCGCCTGTGGTGGAGGGGGTACCGACGAGTCGGCGCGCGAGCAGCCGGCGGCGCAGTCGAAACCCTCCAGACCCCCGAAGAATCTCTGGCAGCCACCCCCCGGTTCGACGCCGGCGTCGGGCAACTACATCTACTTGCAGAGTGACCCGGGCGACTACATCGGCCAGGGTCGCACGTATACGTACACGCAGGCGAATGCCGTCCTCACATTGGCCGCTTCGGGCGCGCACCTCGGTGTCAGTGTTCACGGCGACGAAAGCTGGACCGGGGACTTCCAGGGGATGAGCAAACTCTCCGAGCTTCAGACAGGCTACTACGGCGACCTCACACGCTACCCGTTCAACGACCCGGCCAAAGGTGGCCTGAACTGGAGCGGCGAAGGGCGCGGGTGCAACACGCTGACCGGCTGGTTCGTGGTCGACAGCGTGACCTATGTGAACGGCAGCCTGACCGCGATCGACCTGCGCTTCGAGCAGCACTGCGAAGGTGTGTCGGCCGCACTGCACGGCAAGATTCATTGGGCCGCTGGCGACAGCACGTCACCACCCGGGCCCGTCAACCCGCCACCGAGCGGCCTGTGGCAGCCTGCACCGGGCGCCACGCCGAGCGCCGGAAACTATGTGTACCTGCAGAGCGACGCCGGCGACTACATCGGCCAAGGCGGCACCTACACCTACACCCCGGCCGATTCCACCCTGTCGGTCACGGCAAACGGTGGCCTGCTGCACGTCAACGTCAACGGCAACCAGAGTTGGACGGGCGATTTCCAGACCATGAACAGCATCACGATGCTGCAGCCCGGCTACTACGGAGACCTCACACGCTACCCGTTCAACAACCCGGCCAAGGGTGGCCTGAACTGGAGCGGCCAAGGGCGCGGATGCAACACACTGACCGGCTGGTTCGTGGTCGACAGCGTGACCTATGTGAACGGCAGCCTCACCGCGATCGACCTGCGCTTCGAGCAGCACTGCGAAGGTGTGTCGGCCGCTTTGCACGGCAAGATTCATTGGGTGCCGGATTCTTGATGACACGCGAGTCTGGGTTCAACTCGCGGCACTGAGTTCAGACACCGCACCAAGCCGCGAAGCGCTCCCACAGCCCGTGCGTCAACGCCCAGGCCGAACTGAGCAGCGGACCGAAAGCCCCGCAGGGCCACGCCACCCACGCGAGCCCCGCCAGCCCCGACCGCAGCGGCCGTCCGCCCCGAGCGACGACGCGCACCGGCACCGCCGCGCTGCGCGTCATCCAGGCCGGTAGCAAAGGTCCCTTTGTGTCTGTGCCTGGATGGCGTGCGGCTTGGTTGTGGGGGTCCAGATGATGTTGATCGCATTCCATCAGGGCACCGACTCCAGGAACATGTCATTCACCGACGGCGGCAAAAGGTGCAGTGAGTTCGGTTGCAGTGATTGTCTCGGACGCGTACCAGCCGGCCGCAGTGCCCCGGCTGGCGCCGGACTGGGCTGATGCCGTGCGTTTCCGCCGCTTCTCGCGCGTTCGCCCGCGCCGGTTCGGTGATGTAATCCGGCGTCGAGCCTTCATGGCGGCAACCCGCCCGCGGTATTCGCCGAACACGATTTCTCATGGCCGTCATCGCAGTGATCAATCGCAAGGGTGGCAGCGGCAAGAGCACGCTGGCCACCCATCTGGCGGCGTACTGCGCCACCAACGGCATGGCGGTGATGCTGGGCGACGTGGACCGCCAGCAGTCCACGCGAACCTGGCTGCGGCAACGCGAAAAGCGGCAGCCGCCGCAGCGCTCACCGATCGTCGGCTGGGCAGTGGACCCGAAGAACGTGCTGCGCCCGCCCGCCGGCATCACACGCGTCATCCTGGATACGCCCGGCGGCATGCGCGGCTTCGATCTGGCGCGCGTCGTGATGTTTGCCGACGCAGTGTTGATGCCGGTGTGCAATTCGGTCTTCGACCGCGAGTCGGCCGCCGAGTGTTTCGCCGAGCTGATGACGCTGCCGCGCGTTGCGAGCGGTCGCTGCAAGGTGGCCGCCGTGGGCATGCGCTTGGACGCGCGCACGAAGGCCGCTGAAGTCCTGGCGGCGTGGGCCAACCAGCACAAGCTTCCGTTCGTCGGCGTGTTGCGCGAAAGCCAGGCCTATGTCCGTTGCGTCGAGCAGGGCCTGACGCTGTTCGACCTGCCTTCCGCGCAGGTGCAAGCGGACATGGTGCAGTGGAAGCCGATCCTGGAATGGCTGGCGCCGATGCTGCAAGCCGCTCAGCCGGCTGCGGCCGCGCCGGTCAGACCACAGAGCACGCCGACCATGCGCCCGGTCAGTTCGCGGACGAATGGTTTGGCGCCCGCGGGGCGGTCGACGGTGCGGGACGAACGACCCTCCCAATCCGATCACGCGCAGCCCGGTGTTGCCGAACCGCGCCAGCGCCGCGACGCCGCACATCGCGTCGGCGGACTGTTCGCGTGGCTGCCGATCCCGCGGTTCCTCCAGCGCAAGCCCGCGCCCGACGCCTTCGCCGGCTCCGCACTCTGAAACAGAGTGGCATTCGGGCTGCCCGTCTGAGTGGGGCGCCCGATCACATCACGTGACGCACCAAGCCGCGAGACGCTCCCAGACCCCATGCGTCAGCGCCCACCCCGAGCTGAGCACGAGCCCGACACCGGCCACACGAAAGCCCAGCATCGCCACCTCCGCTGGCGACGCCGCGCTACCCCGCACCGCCCGCCACCGAGCCCACGCCCAAGGCGCCACCGCCAGCGCCGGCATCGACCCGATTGCGAAGCCCGCCATCACGAGCGCCCCACCCTGCGCGCTGCTCGCCAGCGCCGACAACAGCAAGGCCGCTTGCAAGGCCCCGCAAGGCCACGCGACCCACGCCAGCCCGGCAAGCCCCGATCGAAGTGGCCGCCCGCGCCCACCCACGATGCGCACCGGCACCTCGGCGCTGCGCTTCATCCAATCGGGCTGCTGGCCGGTGGCCAGCCACCACAGGCCCAGCGCGAGGAAGGCCAGATGCAGCAGGGTCCACAACGGCCGCAACGCAGGCGCTGCCTGGCTCCATGCGCCGAGCGCGGCCATGCTGCTCGCGGCCACCGCCCCACCCGCTGCGTATCCAAGCACGCGCCCGACGTGGAACCCCGCCGCGTTGCGCCGGCAGCCGCTCGTCAAGGCCGCGCATGGCGCACCGCACATCACTGCGCAATGCGGCGAGGCCGCCACGCCCATCGCAAGCCCGGCGAGGACCAGCGGTGTGTCCACTAGATGATGCGCGAGAAGCGTTCGCGCAGCTTGTCGTTCTGCAGGTAGCGATCGAACACCATCGCGACCGCGCGCACCACGTACCAACCGGTGGCGGTGACCTGGATCGCCTCGGGTTCGACCTCGACAAGCCCCGCGTCGGCCAGCGGCGCCAGCTGCTCGAGCTCGCTCTTGAAGTACTCGCGCATCTTGATCAGGTGCGCCAGTTCGATCGACTCGAACTCGACGCGCCCCTGGCACATCAAGGCCATGATGACGGCGCGGCGCACCAGGTCGTCTCGGCCCAGCGCGATGCCGCGCACGACGGGCAGCTGCCCTTGGCGCAGCGCGTCGTAGTACTCGGGCAGCGTCTTCGCGTTCTGGTGGTAGCTCGCACCGATGCGGCCGATCGCCGACACGCCCAGCCCCACCAGGTCGCAATCGGGTTGCGTGCTGTAGCCCTGGAAGTTGCGGTGCAGCCGGCCCTGGCGCTTGGCGACGGCCAGCGCGTCGTCGGGCAGCGCAAAGTGGTCCATGCCGATGTAGCTGTAGCCGCGCGTGAGAAAGCCCGCGATCGCGCCGCCCAGCATCGCCACGCGCTGCGCGGCGCTCGGCAGTTCGTCGGCGACGATACGGCGCTGCGGCTTGAAGCGCTGCGGCAGGTGCGCATAGGCGTAGAGCGCGATGCGGTCGGGGCGCAGCTCGCCGATCTGCGACACGGTGCGCGCGAAGCTCTCGGGCGTCTGCCGCGGCAGGCCGTAGATCAGGTCGGCGTTGATCGATTCGTAGCCCTGTGCCCGCGCGCTCTTCATCAACTCGCGCACGCTCTCGAACGGCTGCACGCGGTGCACCGCCTGCTGCACCTGCGGGTCGAAGTCCTGCACGCCGAAGCTGATGCGGTTGAA
>DASXQQ010000216.1:0-5050 GCA_036507085.1 Piscinibacter sp.
AAGGTGACCGAGACGATCTTCGAGAACCGCTTCATGCACGTCAATGAACTGGTGCGCCTGGGCGCGAAGATCGAGGTCGAGGGCCACACGGCGCTGGTGCACGGCGTCGAGAAGCTGTCGGGCGCGACGGTGATGGCGACCGACCTGCGCGCGTCGGCGAGCCTGGTGATCGCCGGCCTGGTGGCCGACGGCGAGACGGTGGTCGACCGCATCTACCACCTGGACCGCGGCTACGACCAGATGGAAGCCAAGCTGCGCGGCATCGGCGCCGACATCGAACGCATCAAATGATCACGCTCGCACTGTCCAAGGGACGCATCTTCGACGAGACGCTGCCGCTGCTGAAGGCCGCCGGCATCGAGGTCAGCGAAGACCCGGAGAAATCGCGCAAGCTGATCATCGGCACCAACCGCGCCGACGTGCGGGTGGTGCTGGTGCGCGCCAGCGACGTGCCGACCTACGTGCAGTACGGCGGCGCCGACCTCGGGGTCACCGGCAAGGACACACTGATCGAACATGGCGGCGCGGGCCTGTACCAGCCGCTGGACCTGCAGATCGCCAAGTGCCGCATGAGCGTGGCCGCGCGCGCCGACTTCGACTATGCCGCCGCGGTGAAGCAGGGCTCGCGAATCCGCGTGGCGACCAAGTTCACGACCATCGCGCGCGATCACTTCGCCGACAAGGGCGTGCACGTGGACCTGATCAAGCTCTACGGCTCGATGGAGCTGGCACCGCTGACGGGGCTGGCCGACGCGATCGTCGATCTCGTCGCCACCGGCAGCACGCTCAAGGCCAACCACCTCGTCGAGGTCGAGGAGATCATGCAGATCTCGGCGCGACTGGTCGTCAACCAGGCTGCGCTCAAGCTCAAGCGCGAGCCGATCCGCAACATCATCGACGCGTTTGCGTCGGCCATCGGATCATGAGCGTCGCCATCCGCCAGCTCGCGACCGCCGCGCCGGACTTCGAAGCCGAATTTCAGCGCGTGCTGCACTGGTCGGCGCAAACCGACCGGGCGATCGAGGAGCGGGTGGCGTCCATCCTCGACGACGTCAAGGCGCGCGGCGACGCGGCGCTGCTCGAGTACACGCAGCGCTTCGACGGCCTGGCCGCGAGCTCGGTCGCCGCGCTGGAGATCACGCAGGACGAACTGCGCTCGGCGCTCGACGCGATCACGCCGGCGCAGCGCAGCGCCCTCGACGGCGCGGCGCGGCGGGTGCGCAGCTTCCACCAGCGCCAGCTCGACGCCTGCGGCCGCTCCTGGAGCTACCGCGACGAGGACGGTACGCTGCTCGGCCAGAAGGTCACGCCGCTGGACCGCGTCGGCATTTACGTGCCCGGCGGCAAGGCGGCCTATCCGTCGAGCGTGCTGATGAGCGCGCTGCCGGCAAAGGTGGCGGGCGTCGGCGAGATCGTCATGGTGGTGCCGACGCCGAACGGCGAGCGCAATGCCCTCGTGCTGGCCGCGGCCGCGATCGCCGGCGTCGACCGCGTGTTCACCATCGGCGGCGCTCAGGCCATCGCCGCACTCGCCCACGGCACCGCGACGATTCCCGCGGTCGACAAGATCACCGGCCCCGGCAACGCCTATGTCGCGAGCGCCAAGCGCCGCGTGTTCGGCCAGGTCGGCATCGACATGATCGCCGGCCCGAGCGAAATCCTCGTGCTCGCCGACGGCAGCACGCCGGCGGACTGGGTCGCGATGGACTTGTTCAGCCAGGCCGAGCACGACGAGCTCGCACAAAGCATCCTGCTGTGCCCCGACGCCGGCTACATCGCCCGGGTGAAGGCCGAGATCGATCGCTTGCTGCCCGGCATGCCACGGCGCGACGTGATCCGCGCCTCGCTCGAAGGCCGCGGCGCGCTGATCCACACCCGCAGCATGGAAGAGGCTTGCGCGATCAGCAACCGCATCGCGCCGGAGCATCTGGAAGTGAGCGCGCGGGACCCGCAGCGTTTCGAGCCGCTGCTGCGGCACGCCGGCGCGATTTTCCTCGGCGCGTTCACCAGCGAAAGCCTGGGCGACTATTGCGCCGGGCCGAACCATGTGCTGCCGACCTCGGGCACCGCGCGCTTCTCGTCGCCGCTGGGTGTCTACGACTTCCAGAAGCGCTCGAGCCTGATCGAGGTCAGCGAGGCGGGGGCGCAGGTGCTCGGCCCCATTGCCGCCGAACTGGCCTACGGCGAGGGCCTGCAGGCACACGCCCAGGCGGCCGAGTTTCGATTGAAGAAGGGAGATGCCCGATGAGCGGGTCCTTGCAGCAGCGCATCAAGACCATCATTCGCCAGGACATCCAGTCGATGCACGGCTACGCCGTGCAGCCGTCGACCGGCATGGTCAAGCTCGACACGATGGAGAACCCGTTTCGCCTGCCCGAGTCGCTGCGCCACGCGCTCGGCGAGCGGCTCGCGCAGGTCGCGCTCAACCGCTACCCGGCCGAGCGCGGCGACGTGCTGCGCGCCGCGCTGGCCGCGCATGCCGGCATGCCCGAGGGCTGCGACATCATGCTGGGCAACGGCTCGGACGAGCTGATCACGATGATCAGCGTGGCCTGCGACGTGCCGGGCAACAGCGTGCTCGCGCCGCTGCCGGGCTTCGTCATGTACCAGATGTCGGCCAAGCTGCAGGGCCTGAAGTTCGTCGGCGTGCCGACCACGCCCGACTTCGAGCTCGACCTGCCCGCGATGCTCGCCGCGGTGCGCGAGCACCGGCCCGCGGTCGTCTACCTCGCCTACCCGAACAACCCGACGGCGAACCTGTGGGACGACGCGGCGATCGACGCGATCATCGAGGCCGCGCCCGGCCTGGTGGTGATGGACGAGGCCTACCAGCCCTTCGCCGCGCGCGATTCGCTGGCGCGCCTGAAGCGCCACGAGCATGTGCTGCTGATGCGCACGATGAGCAAGTTCGGTCTGGCGGGCGTGCGCATCGGCTACCTGATCGGGCGGCGCGAGCTGATCGCCGAGATCGACAAGATTCGCCCGCCGTTCAACATCGGCGTGCTCAACTGCGAGACGGCCCTGTTCGCGCTCGAACACGTCGACGAATACGCGCGCCAGGCGGCGGTGATCCGCGCCGAACGCGACAGGCTGCAAGAGCTGCTGCGGGCCTTGCCGGGCGTGACGCCGTATCCGAGCCAGGCCAACATGATCCTCGCGCGCGTGCCCGATTCGAAGCGCGTCTTCGAGGGCATGAAGGCACGCGGCGTGCTTGTGAAGAACGTCGCCGGCATGCACCCGCTGCTCGCGAACTGCGTGCGCCTGACCGTGGGCACGCCGCCGGAGAATGTGCAGATGATGGATGCGCTGAAAGCGAGCCTGTGATGAGCACCGACCGCCAGGCTGAGGTCAGCCGCAACACCGCCGAGACGAAGATCCGCGTCCGACTGAACCTGGACGGCACGGGCGCGGCCACGCTCGCCACCGGCATCGGCTTCTTCGACCACATGCTCGACCAGATCGCGCGCCACGGCCTGATCGACCTCGACATCGACGCCCACGGCGACCTGCACATCGACGGCCATCACACCGTCGAAGACGTCGGCATCACCCTCGGCCAGGCGGTGGCGCAGGCGGTGGGCGACAAGAAAGGCCTGCGCCGCTACGGCCACGCCTATGTGCCGCTGGACGAGGCGCTGTCGCGCGTGGTCGTCGACTTCTCCGGCCGCCCCGGGCTCCAGATGCGCGTGGACTTCAAGAGCGGCATGGTCGGCTCGCTCGACACGCAGCTGGTGCACGAGTTCTTCCAGGGCTTCGTCAACCACGCCGGCGTCACGCTGCACATCGACAACCTGCACGGCGAGAACGCGCACCACCAGTGCGAGACGATCTTCAAAGCCTTCGCCCGTGCGCTGCGCATGGCGGTGGAGATCGATCCGCGCGCCGCAGGCGTGATCCCGTCGACCAAGGGCAGCCTCTGACATGACAGCCCCCACGTCGCCTCGCTCCTGCCCCCAGGGGCCACGGAGGGGCCCCCTCGTGGCCCCTGGGGCGCTCAGCCTCCTTGTTGAGGCGGCTCGGCGGAGGCTGAGATGACTCGCACGGTCGCGGTCGTCGACTACGGCATGGGCAACCTGCGCTCGGTGTCGCAGGCGGTGATGCATGTGGCGCGGGGTTCGGGGGTGAATGTGATCGTCACCTCGAAGCCCGACGAGGTCTATGCCGCCGAGCGCATCGTGCTGCCCGGCCAGGGCGCGATGCCCGACTGCATGCGCGAGCTGCGCGACTCCGGCCTGCAAGACGCTGTCCTGCACGCCGCGGCCCACAAGCCGCTGATGGGCGTGTGCGTGGGCATGCAGATGCTGCTCACGCGCAGCGAGGAGGGTCCCACCGAGGGGCTGGGCCTGATCGACGGCGAAGTGATCCGCTTTCGTCTCGAAGGGCGGCTCCAGGAGGACGGCAGCCGCTACAAGGTGCCGCAGATGGGCTGGAACCAGGTGATCCAGGCGCGGCCGCATGCGCTGTGGGCGGGCGTGCCCGACGGCGCGCGCTTCTATTTCGTGCACAGCTATTTCGCCCGGCCGTCCGACCCGCGCCACAGCGTAGGGGAAACGGACTACGGCGAGCGCTTTACCTGCGCGCTCGCGCGGGATAACATTTTCGCCACCCAATTCCACCCCGAGAAGAGCGCCGAACACGGCCTCGCGCTGTACAAAAATTTCCTCCACTGGAATCCCTGAACGCCTTCTCGGGCGCTCCCCCCGACACCCACGACCAGCCTCACGGCCATGCTGCTCATTCCTGCGATTGACCTGAAAGACGGCAAGTGCGTTCGCCTGCGCCAGGGCGACATGAACAAGTCCACCACCTTCGGGGACGACCCGGCCGCCATTGCGCGGCGCTGGGTCGAAGCCGGGGCGCGCCGCCTGCACCTCGTGGACCTGAACGGCGCGTTCGCCGGCAAGCCGGTGAACGAGGCGGCGATCAAGGCGATCCTCGCCGAAGTGGGCGAAGAGATTCCGGTGCAGCTCGGCGGCGGCATCCGCGACCTCGACACGATCGAGCGCTACCTCGACGACGGCCTGAGCTTCATCATCATCGGCACCGCCGC
>DASXQQ010000217.1:0-4944 GCA_036507085.1 Piscinibacter sp.
GCCGTGCGTACTGTTCGAGCAAGGACGCGTAGTGGTCCACCACC
This sequence comes from Piscinibacter sp., assembly GCA_036507085.1. Lineage (GTDB taxonomy): Bacteria > Pseudomonadota > Gammaproteobacteria > Burkholderiales > Burkholderiaceae_C > Albitalea. The sequence goes on from DASXQQ010000217.1 coordinate 45, forward strand.
GGCTGCAGCGCCGCACCCCGGCTGCCGCGCGGCGCGGCGGGGCCGAATTCGACGAACTCGATGCGGTAACTCGCGCCGCCCTCGTACAGGCCGAAACACATGAGGACCGACGCGCCGGCACGTGCCGCCAGCACATGCGGACCGACCGGGAACGAGGCGGGCCGGCCGAAGAAGTCGCTCTCCAGATGGGCGGCGCCGTCCACCCGATCGGCCAGCGCCGCGACGATGCCGCCCCGCTCGAGCACGTCGTAGGCGCGCAGAAAGCTGTCGGGCCGGCCGAGCGGAATGATCTGCAGCTTGCTGTCGTCGATGCCGGCGATGCGCCGCAGCCGCGAGCGCGGGTCGAAGTGCATCAGCACGCTGATCGGTCGATTGCTCAGTGCCTGGTTGGCCAGCATCATCAGGTCGAAGCTGCCCAGGTGCGAGCCCAGCAGAACGCAGCCCTTGCCCGCCTTCAGCGCGTCGCGAACCAGCGCATCGCCCTCGACCGTGACGTGGAAGCGATCGAACTCGCCGCTGGCCATGTAGACGCGGTCGAGCAAGGTGGCGGCGAACCAGCGGATGTGCGCAAACACGTCGACCCAGCGCGCCGGCCGCCCCTGGGCGGTGCTCAGGAACTCTTTGGAGGCGCGACGGGCGATCGCGTCGGTGACGACGAAGTACAGCACGATCGGGTACAGCAAGGCGCGGCAAAACGGCCTGCCCGCCGATCGCGCGAGCCAGGCGATGAGGCGAATGAGCCCGGCACTGCCGCGCTCCGCCTTGGCTTTCCACAGCTTCATCCGGGCGCCGTTGCCTGTTCGGCGAGCAGCACGCTGCCGCTGGCCAGCGTCACCGCCACCCCGGCGCGCTGCGCCTTGACCGAAAACTTGACGCGTTGCCCGTCGGTATCGAAAGCGACCGACGCGGTCTCGTCCGGCAACAGCGCCGACGCGAACTTGACCTGTTGCAGCAGATCCACCGTGCGGTTCAACGCGGTGCTGATGCGTGTCAGCACCTGGTCGAGCAGCAGCACGCCCGGCACGATCGGGCGCCCCGGAAAGTGACCCGGCAGCGCAGGGTGATCTTTCGACACGGCAAACTGAAACTGCGTTGTCGGCAACGGGCGCGCGGCGGCCTGCCATTGCGCGAACACCTGGTCGAGGGCTTGCCGCTGCAGCTTGCCGTTGTCGCTGCGTGGCAAGCGATCGACACGAATCAGCGTCCTCGGCAAGAACACCGGATCGAGCCGCGCGCGCAGCCACTGTTCCGTCGCCGCGCGGTCCAGCGCCGGGCCCGAATGAATCAGGCACAGCCGCTCGGTCGGGCTGCCGGTGGCAGGCAGGTAGAACACACCGTCGTCGAGGCCGGGCATTTCCTGCAGCAGCAGATTGAGCCCGGCCAGCGAGGCACGACGCCCCGCGATCTTGATCAGGTCGGCCTGCCGGCCGAGCAGCGTGAAGCGCCCGCTCGCATCGATGTCGACCTGGTCGAGCAGCTTCACCGGCGAGGCGAAGTGCGAACCCCAGGCCTGGTTGGCGTTGTCGGTCGATTCGAGGCGCACGCCATTCACCGGCTGCCACGGTGTCTCATGCGCCGTCCGCCGCATCGCCAGCACACCGGTTTCGGTCGACCCGTAGATCTCGAGCACAGGCGCATGGACGAGGTCTTCGGTCTGCTGTGCCAAGGCCTGAGTCAACGGCATCGTGGAGGCGATGACGACGCTGCAGTTCGGCACCGCGTCTCCCGTTTGCACGAGGCTGCGCAAATGCAGCGGCGTCGCGATCCAGGCGCCGGCGGGCGAATCGGCAAACGCGTCCCGCACATCGGCCGGCAACAAGGGCCGGCGATCGAGCACGGGAACAGCGTGCACCAGCGACAGCATGACCGAGCTCTCGACGCCGAACATATGCTGCGGCGGCACGCTGCAGACGATGCGCTGGATGGCAGGCATTCCGCCGGCGATGTCCTGCGACAGGCGCTCGCCGAGCACCAGGGCGCCGGTGGCCAGATGGCGCAGGGTCTTGGGTTGCGGCTCGGGTGCGCCGGTGCTTCCAGATGTGTACAGCAGCACCGCCGTGTCGTCCCATGCCGGCTGCCATGCCAGTTCGTTCGACGTGGCCTGCGACGGTCGCCACACGGGCTGGCAGGCGAGGCAGTCGGCACTCTGCCGCCAATGCGCTTGAATGGCTTGCGGGTCGTCCACCACGACGACCGGCCGAGCGCTCCCCTTCAGCACGGCGGTGAGGTCCGAATTGCCACCCGATGGGGGCAGGATCAGCAGGCACCGGTTGCGCAAGGCGGCGAGCCAGGTGACCAGGAAACTGACGCGGGAGCTGCACAGGTTGCACACCGCGGACGCGTCGCCGAGGCGGCGGGACAGCGCGATGGAGGCCTCGTGGATCTGGCGCCAGGTCCAGGCTTGTTCCGCGCCGACCACGGCCGGCTTGTCCAGATGGGACGCGGCCGCCACCAGCGGCGAGTCAAGCAACTGCTGCATCGATGTCACACCGTCAGCGAGGGGTGCGCCAGATGCTCAACGTGTCGCGAAGCTGCTGCACCAGACCCGGAAAAACCTCGCCGGGAAAAAGCCGCGGACGAATCCAGCGTTCGCCCACGAACAGCACCACCGTGCCGGTCCACACTGCGAGGCTCACAGGCCCGTAGCCCGCGTTCGCTGTCGCCGTGAAGACGGCCGCGATGACGAAGTACACGCACCAGATGGCGGTCAGGCGCCTCGTGTATCGACACAGCGCAACGGGCAGGGCGGCGTTGCTGCGCCGCGCGATGCGCTCGATCAGCGGCGTGGCGCCGGCGCGCAAGGTCCGGCCGAAAACGAATGCCAGCCAAAGGAGAACCAGTGGCGGCAAGTAACGAAGGCCCGCCCAGACCAGCGACGCAAGCGGGTCGGGCAAGTGGTTCAGCTCCGCGCAGCCTGGACGGCACCGATGTGCGCAGCCAGGCTTTGCAATGACGAAAAAATCGCTTCATTCTGCGGATCGTCGGCCTTGAGCTTGACGCCATACCGTTGCTGGATCACCAGAGAAATTTCCAGCATGTCCAGCGAGTCGAGTCCGAGGCCGTCACCGAAGAGGGGCGCCGCCAGATCGATCTGTTCGGCGTTGACCCCTTCCAGGTTCAAGGACTCGACCACCAGCGATGCCAGCTCGCGTGCGGACACCATGCTCATGTCGACTTCATCCAGGTTTAAGACGCCGACAGTTGGGCGTTGATGCCTCGGTTGAGATTCTGGATCCAGCCGTTGTAGTTCTTGTGAATCTGCCCGTCGCCTTCGTCCAGGTTGACGCTGGACTTGTAGGTGATGCTGTAGCTGGTCGGCGAATAAGGGATCTCGATCTCGGCCGTGTGCTTGCGGATGAGCAAGGTTGCGGTGACCTTCCCGGGGCCCGCTTCCTTCATTTGCCATCCCAGTGCTGCACCGGCGCGGATGATGGCGCTCTTGACCTGGTCATCGGTCAAGGCTTTGCCGGACGCGCTCGTCACGGGGGCGTTGCTGACGTTCAGGATCGGGTCGCAACGCATGCAGCCGGCTTGCGCCAGGGTCGCTGCGGCCAGCAAGGTCACCGAGGTGGCAAGGTTCAACAAAACGCGCATGAATATTCCCTCAAATAGGATCGGTCGACTCGGCGCCACCGCCCGACTTCACAGCGGCGAAACTCTTGGTTGGCATGTAAATCTGCCGCCGGAAGTGTAGCCGCAGAGGAATCGTGTCCTAGGGCGTGGGCGGGTTGCGCGTGACCGATTCCACACCCGCCATTCAGATGGCAGGAGGCCTGACCACGGCGCCCTACATGCCCTTGAACAGGTGGGCGTAGAGACGGCTCACCGTCAGCTTGTCGGTATGGTCGCGCAGCGTCAGCGTGAGCTTGCCCGACTCGTCGCGCAGCGCGCTGGCGATCGCATCGCTGCGGACCACGGTGCCGCGGTGGATCTGCCAGAAGCGCTGCGCATCGAGTTGCGGTTGCAGATCGCGCAGCGAGGTGCGGATCAGGTGCTCGCGCGTCGCGGTGACCACGCGCACGTACTTGTCGGCGGCCTCGAAGTACAGCACCTCGTCGAGCGGCACCATCGTGATGGTGTTGCCGGCACTCGCCTGGATCACGCGCAACGCGCCGGCTGCGGGTGGCGCCGGCTCGCCGACGAGGCTTCGCAGCTGCTCGATCGCCGCCTGCAGGGCCGGCGCCGCGGCCTGCGGCTGTGCGCGCTGGCGCAAGGTGGCTTGCAGTCGCGTGCAGGTCTGCGCGAGGCGATCCGGCTGCACCGGCTTGAGGACATAGTCGACCGCGGCGCGTTCGAAGGCCTGCAGCGCGTACTGGTCGTAGGCGGTCACGAAGACGATCAGCGGAAAGGGCTTGCCGTCGTCGGGCCAGTCCTCGGCCAGCACCTGCGCCGCCTCGAGTCCGCTTAGGCCCGGCATGCGGATGTCGAGGAAGAGCAGGTCTGGTTGCAGTGCCAGGGTTTGCTGCAGCGCGGCCTCGCCGTCGCCCACGCTGGCGACGATGCGCAGTTGCGGCCACAGCCGGGCCAGTTCGGCCTGCAGGTTGGCGGCGAGCAGCGGTTCGTCTTCGGCGATCAGGGCGCTGGCGTTCATGCGGGGTTCAAGGGAATCCGAAGGGTGGCGAGCGTGCCGCCTTCGGCATCGCTGGCGGCTGCGAGTTCGAGTGTGGCCGAAGCGCCATACAGCGTCGCCAGCCGCTCGCGCACCTGGCGTGTGCCGAAGCGGCTGTCGCCGTTGGGCGAAGCGCCGAGGCCGACACCGCTGTCGCGCACGCTGAGCACGAGCGTGTCGGCGTCGCGTCGCGCGCTGACCACGACCCGGCCGCCGCCGACCTTGGGCTCCAGCCCATGCTGGATCGCGTTCTCGACCAGCGGTTGCAGCAGCAGCGGCGGCACCGGCAGC
>DASXQQ010000218.1:0-10118 GCA_036507085.1 Piscinibacter sp.
AAGGCCCGACGATTGTGTCATGCAGGGTGTTGTTCGGCGTCGGTTCGGGATCGCAGCGTGGTCGCTCAAACGACTCTTCATGCTAGAGTGCCACGGCACTGAGGCCTATCCAACCGAATGCGCAGAATTGCCGCCGCCGCCGCCCTGGGTTCGATGCTTTGCTTCGGCACGTCGACATCGATGGCCATGGGCTTCGGTCGGGTCGACAACGCCACGGTACTCGGCCATTCGCTCGACTTCACCGCCGGCCTCAACATCGATACCGACGAATGGATCGCGCAGGAATGCGTGGCTGCGGAAGTACTGTCCGGCGACAACAAGCTCGCGCCGGCCCAGGTGCGGGTGCGGCTGAGCGGCCCGTCCGCGGGCAGCCGGCCGACGGTCCACGTCACCACGACGGTCGGTATCGACGAGCCGTTCGTCACTGTGAAGCTGATGATCGGCTGCCCGCCGCGGCTGTCGCGCGAATTCGTCGCCTTTGTCGATCCGCCACCCATCGGCCTGCCGCAAACGTCAGTGGCCGAGGCGGCGCCGCCGGTCACCACGGCCGCAGCGACGCCGTCATCCAGCGAGTCGGCGCAGGCGGTCGCGACGCCGGCGCCGGTCGCGTCGGCACCCGCGCCGCGGGCCGCCTCGCGCCCGGCGCCGCGCCGCGCCAAGCGCCCCGCCGTCGTCGCGAGCACGGGCCCGCGCGCAGCGCCGACGGCGCCGCTCGCCGCGCCCTTGCCGAGCGAGCGCAGGAAGCCGGCGGTGGTGGCGCGCGCCGCGCCCGCCGCGTCGGGCCCTCGGCTGATGCTCGAGCCGGCGCAGGCGCTGCTCAAGTCGCCGGCGCCGGCCGCTTCGACGACGGCGCCTGCGCCGACCGCGCCGCTCGCCGTGGTCGCCGCCGCTGACGCCGTCGATGCGCAAGCGCGCGAGCGACAGCGCCTGTCCGGGGTCGAAGACCGGCTCGAGCGGATGCTGAAGGAAAGCGCGGCGACCCAACAGACGGTCGCCGCGCTGCAGGCGAGGTTGCGCGATGCCGAGGCGGCGCGGCGGACGAGTCCGCTGGTCTATGGCCTGCTGGCGCTGGTCGGGTTGCTGCTGGCGGTAATCGCCGCGCTGCTGTGGCGCCAGTCGCGCATGAAGCAGGAGTCGGCGTGGTGGCGCGGCGGCGCGGAAGGTGCCGAACAAGCGCCGACGCCGTCAAAGCTGGAATCGGCCACGCGCCATCCGGCAGCGGACCGCACCGAAACGCATATGCGGGTCGTCGCTCCGCCGGTGGCCGCCGACAGGTCGGCGGCCGAGGCGGGCACATCGTTGGCCGAACCGGTGCGGCGCGAACTGTCGGTCGAGGAACTGATCGACCTCGAGCAGCAGGCCGAATTCTTCATCGTGCTCGGCCAGGACGAGGCGGCGATCGACCTGCTGATGTCGCATGTGCGCAGCAGCGGCGGCTCGAGTCCGATGCCGTACCTGAAGCTGCTCGACATCTACCGTCGGCGCAGCGACCGCGAAGCCTACGCGCGCATTCGCGAGCGCTTCAATCGCCGGTTCAATGCCTATGCGCCCGAGTGGGACGCCGATCCGCGCGACGGCCGCACGCTCGAAGGCTACCGGGTGGTGATGACCCGCTTGGAGGCCGCGTGGCCGCAGCCGGCGAAGGCGATGGAGCTGCTCGAGTCGCTGCTGTTTCGTCGCGATTCATCGGACGGGACCTTCGATCTTCCCGCCTACGGCGAACTGCTGTTCCTCTATGCCCTCGCACGCGACTTGGCCGAGCGCGAGTCCGGTCCGGGTGCGATCGACCTGCTGTTGCCGCTGAACACCGTGGTCGAGGAAACAGCCGACGCGGAGTCGACCGTCGCGATGCCGATCCTGCCGCTGATTCACATCGATACCGAGTCGCCGGCGGTCGACGTGGAGCTGGACCTCGGCGCGCCGGAATCCGCGCCGAAGCCGTAGCGCTTCAGACGCTGGCGAGCCGCTCCAGCGCCTTCTCGAGCGTCGCATCCTTCTTCGCAAAGCAAAAGCGCACGATGCGCTGCTCGAAGCCGCCTGGATAGAACGCCGACAGCGGGATCGCGGCCACACCGGCCTCGCGCGTGAGTCGGCGGCAGAACGCTTCCTCGGTCGCGTCGCTGATGGCCGAGTAGTCGACGCACTGGAAGTAGCTGCCCTCGCTGGCCAGCAGCTTGAAGCGCGTGTTCGCGAGGCCGGCGCGAAACCGGTCGCGCTTGGCGCCATAGAAGGCCGGTAGTTCGAGGTAGGGCGAGGGGTCGGCCATGTAGGCTGCGATGCCGTGCTGCATCGGCGTGTTGACGGTGAACACGTTGAACTGGTGGACCTTGCGGAACTCCGCACTCAGCGACGCCGGCGCGGCGACGTAGCCGACCTTCCAGCCGGTCACGTGATAGGTTTTGCCGAAGCTCGAGACGATGAAGCTGCGCGCCGCGAGCTCGGGGAAGCGCGCGACGCTTTGATGCGCACGGCCGTCGAAGACCATGTGCTCGTACACCTCGTCGGCGATGACGATCACGTCGGTCGGCCGCAGCAACTCGGCCAGGCGCCGCATGTCCTCGGCCGACCAGACGGTCGCGCTCGGGTTGTGCGGCGTGTTGACGATGATCGCGCGAGTGCGCGGCGACAGCGCCGCGCCGATGCGCTCGAAGTCGGGGCGGAAGCTGCCCGGCGTGAGCGGCACATGCACCGGGCGTCCGCCGGCGAGCACGATGTTGGGCTCGTAGCTGTCGTAGCAGGGGTCGAGCACGATGACCTCGTCGCCGGGGTGAACGATGGCGAGGATCGCGGTGAGGATGGCCTGCGTGGCGCCGGCGGTGATGGTGATCTCGCTGCCGGCGTCGTAGGCGTGGCCGTAGAGCGTGGCGATCTTCGCGGCGACCGCCTCGCGCAGCGCCGGCACGCCGGTCATCGGGGGGTACTGGTTCAGGCCGCGGCGCATGGCGTCGTTCACCGCGTCGACCAGCTTCGGGTCGCAGTCGAAATCCGGAAAGCCCTGGCCGAGGTTGACGGCGCCATGCTCCTGCGCCAACGCCGACATCACGGTGAAAATCGTCGTGCCCACCGCGGGCAAGCGGCTCTCGATGGCCGGGGTGCGCAAGCTCATGACAGCCCCCACGGCGCCTGCGGCGCCTGCCCCCCGAGGGGGCGCTCGCCCATCTTGAGGCGGCTCTGCGATGGGCTCATAGCTGATATTCCTGCGGGTCGCTGCCCATCGCCCGTGTGATCAGCGCGCGGCTCAGGCGGTCGGACATCATTTCGGCGAAGGCGTAGACGAAGTTTCTCAGGTAGGCGCCGCGCTTGAACGCGATGCGGGTGACGTTCTGGCCGAACAAATGCCCGGCCGGACGCGACACCAGATCGCCGCCGGGCGGGTCGTCGCGCACTGCGATCTCGGCCAGGATGCCCACGCCCAGGCCGAGGCGCACGTAGGTCTTGATCACGTCGGCGTCGATCGCCTCGAGCACGATGTTGGGCTTGAGACGCCGGGTGGCGAACGCCTGGTCGACGCGGCTGCGGCCGCTGAACGAGGGGTGGTACGACACCAGCGGCTCCAGCGCCAGGTCTTCGAGCGATATCCGCTCCAACTGCGCGAGCCGATGACCCGCGGGCATCACGACCGAATGCTGCCACTCGTAGCAGGGCAGGGTGACCAGCTCGTCGAACTGGGTCAGCGCCTCGGTGGCCAAGCCGATGTCGGCCACCTCGTCGATGACCATCTGCGCGACCTGCGCCGGCGCGCCCTGGTGCAGGCTGATGTTGACCTTGGGGAAGCGCTTGCGCAGCTGCGCCACCGGCACCGGCAGGAAGTAGCGCGCCTGTGTGTGGGTGGTGGCGATCGACAGCGTGCCGGCGTCCTGCTTGGAGAACTCGTCGCCAATGCGCTTCAGGTTGTTGACCTCGCGCATGATGAGCTCGATCGAGCGAAGGACCTGCTGGCCCGGCTCGGTGACGCGGCGCAGCCGCTTGCCGTGGCGCGCGAAGATGTCGACGCCGAGTTCGCCCTCCAGCTCCAGGATTGCCTTCGAGATGCCGGGTTGCGAGGTGAACAGGACCTTCGCCGTCTCGGTGAGGTTGAGCTTTTGCCGGACGGCCTCCTGGACGAAGCGGAACTGATGCAGGTTCATATTTCCGGGCGATCTGTGAATCGTCCGGATTATTCCACCGCTGACTCATCACAACCCCGTTGCGGGGTCTTGCGCCCAGGCCAGCGAAGCCAGCGCCATCGCCTCGATCACGCGGTCGACCTCGCCGACGGCCGGGCGCAGCTGCCACTGCACACCGGCGTGGGCGGCCGACAGCTCGGCCAACAAGGCCGGCAGGTCCTTGCGCACATGGCCGCCGGCGCCGAGGAACAGCGGCACGACGTCGACCCGCTCGCAGCCGGCAGCGGCCAGGCGGTGCCCGCCCTCGACCAGCCCCGGCTGCATGAACTCGAGATAGCACAGCTCGACCGGCACATCGGGGGCGCGACGGCGAATGCGTTCGGCAACGTCCTCGAAGGGCAGCGCCCAGCGCGGGTCGCGCGCGCCATGGGCGAACAGCAGCAGGCCGCGCTTCATCGGGCTCACCGGTAGCGCACCAGCCAGGCGAACGCGGCCAGCGACAGCAGGAGGTAGATCGTGCCCGGCGTGGCCGCGACGATCCACGGCGTCCAGTTCTGCAGCAGGCCGAGGTGGCTGGCCATGTTGTTGAGCAGCACGAAGCTGATGCCCAGCATGATGCCCCCGAACACCTTCAGGCTCACGCCGCCGGCGCGCGCGTGCAGGTAGGCGAACGGCAGTGCCAGACCCACCATCACCAGGCAGGCGAACGGGTAGAGCGCGCGTTTCCAGAACTGGATCTCGTACTGCTGCGCCGCCTGCTCGTTGCTGGAGAGGTGGTTGATGTAGCGCAGCAGTTCGAGCGTCGACATCGTGCCGAGCGGCAGCACTGCGGCCGCGACCACGTTGGCCGACAAGGTGCTGGGCCAGGCGAGCTGCGCCAGCTTCTGCTCGACGACGCTGGGCGAGTTGCCGCGGGTTGCTTCGGTCCAGTGCGTCACCGTCACATCCGAAAGGGTCCAGGTCGAGTGCTTGTCGACCCGCCCATCGCGGGCGGCGATGCGCTGGACCATCGCGCCGTTGGTGTCGAACTCGAAGATGCGGACGTCGTGCAACATGCCGCTGCCGCTCGCGCTGCCGACGTTGATCGAGTACGAGCGCTCGCCGGCGGGCGTGATCTGCCGGTCCTTCAGCCAGGCGCCGGAGCGGCCGAGCTTCAAGCCGCCTTTGTACTTGGCCTGCAAGTGCGCCGCTTGCTGCTCGGCGAGCGGGGCGAGGTAGTCGCCGACGACGAACGTGACCATGCCGAAGGCGAGTCCCAGGCTCGCCAGCAGCGTCAGCGCGCGACCCGGGCCGAGCCCGCCGGTGCGCAGGATGGTGTATTCGGACGACTGCGCCAGACGCGCCAGCGCGTAGATCGTGCCGATCAGCACCGCGATCGGCGACAGCTCGTAGAGGTGTCCCGGCAGTTCGAGCAGGCTGTAGATCGCCGCGTGCAAGGGCGTGTAGTCGCGCTTGCCGACGTCGCCCAGTTCGTCCACGAAGTCGATGAAGAAGAACAGCGACAGAAAGGCGAGCGCGACGAACGCGACCGAGGACACGATGTCCGCGTAGAAGAGGCGGCGGACGGTTTTCATGCCGGCACGGCGGCTCGCACTGTGCTCTGCCAGCCGCGCCGCACGTTGCCGTGATCGCGCCACCACAGCAGGGCCAGTGCCAGCACGAAGGCGCCGCCGTGCGCGCCGACGAGCGCAGTTCCCATGCCGACCTTGCCCGCGGCCACCCAGGCCTGGGTCAGGTTGATGAGGTTGTAGTAGACGACGAAGCTCATTAGCGCGAACAACAGGTTCCAGTTGCTGGCCCGCCGCGGGTCATTGGCCGCCAACCCGATGGCGAGCAGCAGCAGGTTGGCACCCCCGAGCACCAGGCCGAGCCGCCAGGCGAGTTCACCCTGGAACGGCGCGCTCGGCGCGCGCAGCAACTCGACCGTCAGGCGCGCCTTCGGCGGCAGGTTCTCGGTGCTCGACAGAATGCGCTCGCCCGCCACGACCTTGTAGCCCTCGAAGCGCGACAGCGTCTTCTCGCGGGTCTTCATGTTGAGTTCATTGCGCTGGCCCCGGTTGAGCAGCAGGAAGCGATCGTCGCCTTCGATCTCGATGCGCCCAGTGTGCGCAGTCGTCACCGCCTCCGTCGAGCCAAGCGACGACAGGATGAACACATTGCGGCCGGTGCGGCCGTCCGTGGAATCGCGTTCGATGAAGAACACGCGCGAGCCGTCGCTGGAGGTCTGGAACTGACCCGGGGCGACGCGCGACAGGTCGGAGCGGCGTTCGAAGCGGTCTCGCAGTTCGACGCTGCGCTGGTTGACCCAGGGCCAGACGAACAGCGCCAGCACCAGCACGACGATCAGCACCGGCCAGCTGGTTCGCAGCACCGGCCGCACGAAGCGCGTGATGCTCACGCCGCTGGCGAACCAGATCGCCATTTCGCTGTCGCGGTACATGCGGCCCAGCGTGGCGACGACGGCGATGAACATCGACAACGCGAGCATCGTCGGCAACTGGCCGAGCGCGGTGTAGCCCAGAAGCAGCACCACGTCCTGCGGCGACACGCGGCCCAGCGCAGCCTGGCCGATCGTGCGGATCAGCATCATCGTCAGCACGATGGTGAGGATGACGACCAGTGTCGCACCGAAGCTGCGCGCCAGGTCTCGGCGCAAGGTGGAATCGAATAACATCGTTGGCTTGTTTATCCGGCCCGCATTATGGACTTCCGACATCAAATCGTTTCCGCCGGCGCACTGTCCGGACTCGCCGCCGACGCGCTGCTGGTCGTGATCCACGGCGACGCCGTCGATTCGTCGCTCGACGCGCCGATCGCCGCGGCGATCACCGACGCCGTTGCGCATGGCGACTTCCAGTTCAAGGCCGGCCGCACGCTGTATGTGCATCGACCCGCCGGCATCAAGGCGGCCCGGCTGGTCGTTGCGGCCGCCGGGGGTCCGACCGTCAGGGCGTTCAAGACCGCGCTGGCGCAAGGCCTCGGGCAGCTGAAGGGGCTGGGCGCCAAGCATGTGGCGGTGGCGCTGGGCAATGCAGGGCCGGTGACCGAGCAGCATGGCGAGGCGCTGGCCACGGCGGCCAGCGATGCGGTGTACGTCTACCGCCACACCAAGCCAAGTGCGCCCGCCGATTCGGCGTTGAACAAGGTCACCCTGGTCTGCGCCAAGGCCGACGCGCGCGCGGCGCAAAAAGGGCTGGCGCGCGGCCAGGCCGTCGCCGCCGGTGTTGCGGCGGCGCGCGAATTCGCCAACCGTCCGGCCAACCATTGCACGCCCACCTACCTGGCGGAGCAGGCAAAGAAGCTTGCGAAGGAGCATGGCCTCAAGCTCGAGGTGCTCGATCGCAAGGAGGTCGAGAAGCTCGGCATGGGGTCCTTCCTCGCCGTGGCGCAGGGATCCGACGAGCCGCTCAAGTTCATCGTCGCCCGCTACGAAGGCGCGGCCAAGACCCAGCCGCCGGTGGTGCTGGTCGGCAAGGGCATCACCTTCGACACCGGCGGCATCTCGATCAAGCCGTCGGCCGAAATGGACGAGATGAAGTTCGACATGGGCGGCGCGGCCAGCGTGCTCGGCACCTTGCGTGCGATCGCCGAGCTCAAGCCGAAGCTCAACCTCGTGTGCATCGTCCCGGCGTGCGAGAACATGCCCAGCGGCCGCGCGATCAAGCCGGGCGACGTGGTCACCAGCCTGTCGGGGCAGACGATCGAGATCCTCAACACCGACGCCGAAGGCCGGCTGATCCTGTGCGACGCGCTCACCTACGCCGAGCGCTTCAAGCCGGCGGTGGTGGTGGACGTGGCCACGCTCACCGGCGCCTGCGTGATCGCGCTCGGCCACCACCACTCGGGCATGTTCACCGCCGACGACGCGCTCGCCGAGCAGCTGCTCGCTGCCAGCCGCGAGTCGCTCGACCCCTGCTGGCGCATGCCGCTGGACGAGGAATACGACGACGCGCTGAAGAGCAACTTTGCCGACATGGGCAATGTCGGGCCGCGCGCCGGCGGCTCGATCACCGCGGCGATGTTCCTGCGCCGCTTCACCGGCAAGTACCGCTGGGCCCACCTCGACATCGCCGGCACCGCCTGGAAGTCCGGCGCCAACAAGGGCGCGACCGGCCGGCCGGTGCCCTTGCTGACGCACTTCGTGTTGTCGCAGGCCGGCTGATTCATCGCAACGCGCGGTCGCAGTCGCAATGACCGAGGTGCTGTTCCATTTCAACGTGCCGGACCGGCTGCTCTATGCCTGCCGGTTGCTGCGCAAGGCCGTGCGCAGCGGCACCGGTGTCGCGGTCAGCGCGCCGGCGGCGACGCTCGTGCGGCTGGACCGGGCACTCTGGACCTTCGATCCGCAGGAGTTCGTGCCGCACCTGCTGCTGCGCGCCGGCGAGGCGCCGCCGCCGCGGTTGCAGCGCACGCCGATCTGGCTGGTCGAGCGCGCCGAGCAGGCGGCGCACCTCCCGGTGCTGGTGCATTTGGGCGAGGAGCCGGCCGAGGGCTTCGAGAGCTTCACCCGCTTGATCGAGATCGTCCCGGTCGACGCAGCCGAGCGAGAGTCCGCACGGCGTCGCTGGAAGCACTACGCCGCGCGCGGCTATGCGATCGAGCGGCACGAGGTGAGCGCGGGGCAGTCATGAGACATCCAGTGTCAGCCTGTCTGGACGAGGGCTCGTCATGAGCACCGGTCGATCGAAGCCGCCGCAGCGCGTGCCGACACTGACCGAGGTGGTCGAAATCCCCGCGGCGGCGGCGCCGCGCGACGAGCCGCCGATTCCCGTCGGCGAAACCATCCATGCGCCGGTGACCGAAGCCGACGTGGCGACGCTGGTGGCCGCGCAATCGGCAGCGGTGCCCCAGCTCGACGAGGAGCAGTTGACCCAGCGCGTGCTGGGCGAACTGCAGCGCCAGGTCGACGTGCTGCTGGAGCAGCGCTTGCGCGAGTCCCTGACGCCCGCGCTGGCGCGGCTGACCGACTCGCTGGTGCGTGAAATGCGCGTCGAGCTGGCATCGACCTTGCGAGAGCTGGTCGCGAGGGCGGTGACTCAGGAATTGTCCCGTCATCGCAGACGCTAGTCCGTTCGTTGCGTGGTGGTGACGGCGCAATCCCGCGCCTCACCGGTTCCAAAACGACCCCCACGTTTACCCCTTGAAACCCCTAGGCCACTTTGGCAGGCCGCCGGCTGGAAACGCGGCGGCGACCCGAGGATTCCCGATGGAGATGGGGTTTCATTTGGGGTATGGTGGCGCCCGTTGAGTCTTCAACGCTCTCTCTATCTCAACATTCCCAATCGGAGGTTTTGCATGCAAGTCAGACTGAACATGATGGTGTGCGCAGCGGTGGCGGCTTTCGCCGGCGCCGCGTCGGCCCAGGAGATGGTGGTCAAGATCGGCCACGTCGGCCCGATCTCCGGCGCGCAGGCCCACTACGGCAAGGACAACGAAAACGGTGCGCGCATGGCCGTCGAGGACCTCAATGCCAAGGGCATGACCATCGGCGGCAAGAAAGCCAAGTTCGAACTCGTCGCCGAAGACGATGCGGCCGACCCGAAGCAGGGCACGGCGGCGGCGCAAAAGCTCTGTGACTCCAAGGTCAACGGCGTTGTCGGCCACCTGAACTCGGGCACCACAATCCCCGCGTCCAAGGTCTACAACGACTGCGGCATCCCGCACATCACGCCGTCGGCGACCAACCCCAAGCTCACGCAGAACGGCTACAAGACCACCTTCCGCCTGCTGGCCAACGACAACGCCTTGGGCGCCGGCCTTGCGCTGTACGCGGCCGATGCGCTGAAGCTGAAGAAGGTCGCGATCATCGACGACCGCAGTGCCTACGGCCAGGGTGTGGCCGAGGTGTTCAAGAAGACCGCGATGTCCAAGGGCATCCAGATCGTCGACGAGCAGTACACCACCGACAAGGCGACCGACTTCATGGCGATCCTGACCGCCATCAAGGCCAAGGCCCCGGACGGCATCTTCTTCGGCGGCATGGACCCGCAAGCCGGCCCGATGCTGCGCCAG
>DASXQQ010000219.1:0-10718 GCA_036507085.1 Piscinibacter sp.
GCGATGGCGCGCTCGCTGAACATGAGCACGGTGGCCGAGGGTGTCGAAACGCCCGGACAGCTCGGCTTCGTGATCCGCAACCATTGTGACGCGATGCAGGGTTACCACTTCAGCCGGGCGCTGCCCATGGACGAAATGAGCGCGCTGCTGCTCGAGGGCAAGCGTCTGGCGATCGAGGGTTTTGTCGAACCTCCCGGCCAGCGCAGCTTGCTGCTGGTCGATGACGAGCAATGCACGCTCACCACGCTCGAGCGCCTGCTGCACGGCGACGGATATCGCATCCTGCGTGCCACGAGCGCACAGGAGGCGCTCGAACTGCTGGCCATTCACCGCGTCGGGGTGATCGTCGCCGACGCGCGCGTGCCGCAGATGAGCGGCATGGAGTTCCTGCGCCAGGTCAAGAGCCTGCACCCGCAGACCGCCTGCATCATGCTGTCGGGCTGCGGCGCAGCGGACTCGGTCACCGAGGCGACCCATGAAGAGGCCGCCTTCAAGTTCTTCATCCACCCGTGGGACGACCAGCAATTGCGCGCGCAGATTGCCGAGGCGTTTCGCCGGCAGGAGCCGGCCACGTCCGCCCACGGCGCCTGATCAGACCGGCGGCCCCTTCAGCTCCACGCGGTTCCCTTCGGGGTCGTTCAGATACACCGACGGCCCTGTCCCATCCGCGCCGTAGCGATTCTTCGGCGCTCCCACCTCGACGCCCTGGGCTTCGAGGTAGGCGACGATCGCAGGGCCGTCGAAAGGCTCCACGCGCAGGCAGAAGTGGTCGACGTTGTGGCCTCGCTCGCCCGGCGCTGCGCCGCCCCCGCGTCCGGCGGGGCTGTCCACCGGGACCAGGTCGATGAGCGAATGGCCCGCGCGCACCTGGTAGAGACCGATGTCGTCCTGGATGCGGTCGAGGGTGCCGCCGAGCACGTCGATGTAGAAGCGCAGCATGCGCTGCACATCGCGCACGCGCAGCACGATGTGGTCGATGCCGAGCAGCCGGAAGCCGCGAAGCTCCCCGCGGCTCATTCGAGCTTCCATTTGATCGAGCAGCCGAAGCTCGCCATCTGCTCGTTGGGCGCCCGGCCGGTCTCGGCCACCTGCTTCATCGCCTCGACCAGCTCGCGCTTCGCGTCCGGGGCCGCCGGGTGACGGCTCGATGCGTCGAGGCGGCCGCGGTATTGCAGCACGCGGTCGCGGTCGAAACCGAAGAACTCGGGCGTGCACACCGCGCCGTAGGCGCGCGCGACATCCTGCGACCGGTCGTAGAGGTACGGAAAGTCGAACCCGTGCCGGCGCGCGAACGCCGACATGTTCTCGAACGAGTCCTCGGGGACCGTGGCCGCGTCGTTGCTGCTGATCGCCACCGTGCCGACACCGAGCTCGCGCAGCGCCCTGGCGTCGCGCACGATGCGGTCGACCACCGCCTGCACGTACGGGCAGTGGTTGCAGATGAACATCACCACCAGGCCCTTCGGGCCGGCCACGTCGGCGTAGCGCCAGGTGCGGCCGTCGGTGCCCGGCAACGCGAAGTCGGGCGCGGTGTCGCCGCGCTGAAGCGGTTCTGCAGAGGCCATGCCAGTTCCTTGCAGGGAAGGAGCGGTCAGTCTACGACGACGCACCCGGTGGCGCGATGCAACGCGGGTTCAATCCGCGCTCGCGCCGATGCTTCCGGCGAGCCTAGACTCTGCGTACCTTGAATCGCGCAGGTGGGGGTGACGCATGAATCCGACCGCACGGACACGCCACGGCCATGCGCCACCGCGCCCGACGCCCGAGCTCGTCGCGCTCGTTGCGCGCGAGGTCGTGGATGCCGGACCCGCACCGGGCGTTGTCGTGCACAGCGAAGACGACTACGAGGCGTCGCTGCAAGACTTGCTGGCCGCAGGGGCTTGGCAAGGCCAGGACGTCTGGGTGTTCGCGTACGGGTCGTTGCTGTGGAACCCCGCCTTCGACGTCGCCGAGCGGGTTCCGGCGGTGTTGCACGGCTGGCATCGTGCGTTCTGCATTCGGGTGACACGATTTCGCGGCACGCCCGAGCAACCTGGCCTGATGATGTCGCTCATTCCAGGCGGCAGTTGCCGCGGCGTGCTGCAGCGCGTGCCCGGCGCGACGGTACTGGACAGGCTGCGCAAGTTGTGGCGCAGAGAGATGACCGTGAAGCCGCCGAACACCCCGCCGCGCTGGGTCACGGTCAAGTCAGGTCAAGAGGCCGTGCGCGCGATCGCCTTCGTCGCCAATCGCCGCGGCCGCAACTTCGTGAGTGGCCTCACGCCGGAACAGATCGCGAACGTGCTGTGCCGCGCGGTCGGTCACTGGGGTTCCGGTGCCCAGTACCTGATGCAGACGGTGGACCACCTTGAGCGCCTTGGCATCGAGGATTCAAACCTCTCGCGCCTGCAGCGCCATGCTGCGCAGCAATTGCTGGACATGCGGGCCGCGGGTGCGACCTGCGAGGGTTGCGATTGAGCGTTGAACTGAATCACCAAGGTTCAAAGGAACGTGACTGCGACAAACATATCGCCACCAACGCACTTCACGGCTTCCAAATCACACTCGCCGTCATGTGCCCCATGTCCCCCGCCAGCAGCAAGAGCCGATCGTCGAACACCAACACACGACTTGTCGGATCGCTGTTGTGCTGAACGAAGGCCGCATCCGTCTCCACGCGCCATAGCCGCGGCGCCGTCGCTGCAAACGCACCGCTCCCACCCATGTCGTGTTCCGACACGAAGAGCAGCTGCTTCGACGCCGTGTCAGTGGGCCACAAGAAGTCCGTGACGAACCCACCCGCGAACATCTGCCCCGTCGCTGAACCCGCATGAAAGTCCACCGGATTCGGCTGGCTGCCCCATGTTGATGACACGATTTCGGAATCGACGCCACTCGATCCGGCCGAGAGGATCGGGGCATATCCACCATCCAGACGAACGCCGCCCCATGCGGCCTGCGTGCCGCCCTGCAGCGTGGTCCAGGTGAGCGCGAACTGGCCTGTGCCCGCCAATGCCAGTGGCCGAAGATTCGCCGTCGACGCGCCGGAGTTCAACATCCTGGCGATGGGGCTGGTCTGGCCTTCTGTCCAGGCTGCGTAGGTCGCCTGCGTGCCGCTTCCCCAGGTGGCCACGATCTGGTTGCCGGCCACGGCGATGCGAGGATTGAGGCTGCCGGTATCAGGGATGGCGTCGGCCAGGATGACCTCACTGCCCATCGGCTGCCCGTTGTAGTCGAGGTGACGCGCGACCATCTGATACACGAAGCCGACGCCCACATTGACGTACAGGCGACGGAACACGATCCAGAAGCCGGCACCGTTGGATGCGAACGACGACTCGAACACATAGTTGCTGACCAGCGCCGGATTGACGACGCTGTAAGTCACGGCGGTCGCCGAACTGGTGAGACGGCCCTGGTCGTCGAAGAGAAAGAAGCTGCCATTGCCCAACGAATCCGGTGGTGCCACTTCAGCAAAGCCCGCGCCGGCCGGCAGCATGGTGTACTGCCCGAAGTAGATGAGGCTGCCGTAATCGCGCAGCGCCTGCACGTTGCCGCGCGAGTCCAGCACCGCGAAGTACATGCCCGACCACGCATTGGTGCCACCGCCAGTCCAGAACTCGCCGGGCTTGCCCGTGCGTACCACCGCGTGGTCACCGAAGCGAAGTGCATCCAGCACCCCCGGGATTCCCAAGCCGGCGAAGGCCGAACCATCTTGCGGCACCACCGCCTTGACGGCCGCGTTCACGCCGGCACCCTGCGTCAGGCCGTCGAAGGACGTGAGCACTTCGTCGTAGACCTCGTCGCTGGTGCTGGTCGGGAGCGTCAGTCGCTGGCGCACGATGCCCAGGCCTGGCGCGTACCACACCGACTGAATGAATTGCACCGTGGGCGATACCGCCTGGGTCGATGACACGACGAAGCGCACGAGGTAGATCTGATCGATGCGCAGCGCCGTGACTTGGCCGATGTTGGGCAGCGTCAGCATCTCGTTGCCGACCACGCTACGGTAAGTCGCAAAGTCGACCGTGTCGTTCTTGCCGTCGCTGTCGATGTCGAAGCCCGAGTCAGCTATCGTTTCTTCGTCGATCTTGTACTGGTCGCCCACATGCACGGGCGATCGGATCTCGACAGCCAGCGTGGGCAATGCTGCGCCGGTCCAGTCGAACGCGGTCGACGTGACCTGGCCCGTCTGAACCGACAGGAGCAGGTCCACCATTCCGCTGTCGAAGGTGTTGGTGGCGCTCTCGACCACCGTGCTGCCGGAACCGGGTGCATGCGTGATGACGTTGTCGTAGGCGGTCGTGACGGCGTCGGGTTGGGCGTGGGTGCCGTGGAAGGTCCACGTGCCGCCGGGCACGGTCGGGCGCAGCGTGGTGGCGTCGGTGTAGAGGAGTGCGCCTTGTGCGGGTGCGGCAGGGATGAGGCTGGCCCGAGCGGGCCCCGCAGTACCGCCACCACCACCGCAGGCTGCCAGCAAGGCAGTGACGGCAACGACGAGGCAAGCGCGCGCCCGGCAAAGGATGTCGATCATGTGGTCCCCCTGAAGCCGCCCCCCGCGGCCGTGGGCGCCAAGTCTATCCGTCGGCCTTTCGACAGGACGCCTTCTTATCGACACGGGATAGGCGAGACCCTGCAACACACGCAGAATGCCGGCCACAACGTTGTCAGCGGGGGCCGGACATGAACGCAGTGCTGCCAGTCGTGGTCATGATGCTGGCGTCGTGCCTGAGTCCCGCCCACGCGGCATCGGTGACGATTGCGGACCAGAACTCGAGCCTCAAGTTCACGATCGACGAGCCCACGTCGAACCTGGGCGTTCCAAACGATCCGATCCAGCTTCCGCGGACGGTGGAATGGACCGTCGACGGCCGCCGCATCCTGGTCTATCCGTCGGGCCCGCTGACGTTCGTCGACGTGGGGCACATCCATCCCGGCCTGCACGTCGCCGCGAACCAGCTCCATGCCCAGGGGCCGATGCTCGGCTTCGGCACGGGCGCGATGTCCGGCACCGTCATCGGCGGCGTCGTCTACTCCGTCGACGGCGGTGCCGCGGGCAGCGGCGTCTCGCGCATCTCCGAGAAGGTGGACATCCACAACAAGACCGGCGGGGCGGTCTCGATGTCCTTGGCCGGCATGGGATACAAGCCGCCGCAGGCAGCGCTGGAGGTGCCGGACTTCACAGGCTTGAAGGTGACGGGAACAACGCTGATCTACTTTCAGGGGAACGCTCAAACCGGGTCGCTGACTGCGCCGCCGTTCGCGCCGGTGACCGTGCGGCCCATCGTGTCGTTTTCAGGATTCAATCCGCTGCTCAATCAGAGCTTCAACCTGCCGGCGGGCGCGGTGCTGACGATGGTCACCGAATTGAAGGTCGAGAACGCGCCTTGGCTGACCGTGGTGTGGTGGGTTTGGTTGGTCGTCCTGTTGGCGGCTACAGCGCTGGTCGTTCGGAAACGAACGCGCCCGCCGGGCTGAACCGGTTGCGCCGGAGCGCTTGGTGGGGTTGGCCTGATGTCGCCGACGGCACGAACCTAGGGGTGGGGCCTTCCGCCGGCAAGGCGTACGCTGCGCGCGGCGCCGGCTATGCATCGACCGACATAGCTGACGGGGCCCAAGGAGCACGCCATGAGATCTGTTGCCCTCCTCACCCTGAGCGCGGCGCTCTTCGCCGCTGCAGCCGCCCCGGCGCGTGCCGATGTCGTGACCGATTGGAACGTCGCGAGCTTCGATGTGATGAACGCCGCGAACGTGGGCGGCGCGCCGGGCGCGCGGGCACTGGCGATCGTGCACGTGGCGATGGCTGACGCGGTCAACGCGGTTCAGAACCGCTACACGCGCTACGCGCACAAGGGCGCCCTGCAGCCCTCGGCCTCGGCCGAGGTCGCCGCGTCGAGCGCGGCGCGCAGCGCCTTGTTGGCGTTGTTCCCGGCGCAGCGCGCCAGGATCGACGCGGCCTACGCCGCGGCCACTGCCGGCGTGGCCGACGGGCCCGCCAAGGACACCGGGATCAAGGTGGGCGAGGAGGCCTCCGCCGCGGTGCTGGCCGACCGCGCCAACGACGACAGCTCGGTGCCCGACACCTACCGCCCGATCACCGCGCCAGGCAACTGGGTGCCGACCACGCCGCCGTTGACCGCGCAGTACGCGCGCGCCAAGCCCTGGGGCTTCGACAAGGCCGACCGCTTCCGCCCCGGCCCGCCACCGGAGCTGTCCAGCGCCCAGTACGCGCGTGACTACAACGAGACCAAAGACCTGGGCGGCGTGCGCAGCACGCAACGCACGGCGGCGCAGAGCGACGCCGTGAAGTTTTGGTCGCAGACCAACCTGGGCCTGTCGTGGCATCAGGCAGCACGCCAGCTCGCCACCGCGCGCCAGATGAACCTGGCCGATTGCTCGCGCACCTTCGCGCTGATGAGCCTGGGTGTGGCCAACACCTTCATCGTCGATTGGGACGCGAAGTTCCACTACAACTTCTGGCGCCCCGTCACCGCGATCCGCAACGGCGACCAGGACAACAACCCAGCCACCGAGCGCGATGCCGGTTGGACGCCGCTCAACGCGACGCCGATGCATCCCGAATACCCGTCGCAGGCGGCCATCATCGCCGGCACCGCATCGGCCTTGCTCGGCCAGGCGCTGGGCGACCGCAATGCCGGCCCCGTCACGGTGACCGACAGCGCCGACCCCAAGCTCACGCGCAACTTTGCCGGCATCGCGGCGCTGGCCGATGAGCACCGCTTGGTGCGCATCTGGGGCGGTATCCACTTCCGCAGCTCGCTCGAAGCCAGCGAGCGCATGGGCCGCGCGCTGGCCGAGCACGCGGTGCAGACGCTCTACACGCCGGTGCGCTGAGGCTGTATGCCTTGAACTCGCAGACAGCATGGTGATGTACGGCGCCCCCGACTTTGCGAAGCGGCACAACGAGATCCTTTCGACGTTCTACAAGGGCACGAGCAAGAAGCACTCGATTCGTCGCATCCGTTTCGTGACATCGGACGTCGCAATCGTGGACATCGACAACGAGGTCCATGGCGTGAAATCCATGCCAGGCGGCATCGTCGTGCCGCCCGATGGCGTGGTGAAGACCCAGTTGATGGAGGTATTCGTGCACCGCGGCGATCGGTGGTGGATCGAGGCGTATCAAAACGTCGATGCGAAGCCCACGAAATAACGACCGCGAGAACCGATCCGTATCGTCCCGGCGAGGCCGGAATCCCGCGCCGATGTGTCGGCGTCAACGAAGGAGGTCTGTATGACGGATCAGAACAGAGCAATCCTTGTGACCGGCGCCAGCGGCGGCATTGGACGCGCCGTCTGTACTCGTCTGGCGCAAGCAGGTCACTCGCTCGTCCTCGCAGCGCGCGACGAAACCAGGCTTCGAGCACTCTGCGACCATCTGTTGTCGGTCCGCCCAGGTTCCTATGGGTGGATTTCCGTCGATATGAGCAGCGACGCTTCCGTCGCGTCATTTGCGGATCAATTGGCCGCGAAAGGCACGGTCCTCGACGGGGCCGTGATGATGCCGCCTCAGCCTCCGCCTACCAACGATTGCCTGCCTGCCAGCGACACCTGGCGCGAGCTCTTTCAGGCCAGCTTTATCGGCCCACTGGCTTTGCTGAAGGCGGCCATCTCGGTCATGCAACCCGACCCGGCCCATGGCCGAAGGTCAAAGATCGTCATCGTCTCTGGCATGTCCTCGGTGCAGGTTCTTGGCCATTACGCGACAAGCAACGTGCTCCGGTGCGCATGGCTGGCCGAAGCCAAGACCCTTGCGTTTGCGCTCGGCGATCGCGGAATTCATGTCAATACGCTGTCCTTGGGCGGCACGCTCACGCCGGACTATTCGGCTTCGCTCGAAAGGCGGGCACTGAACGCCGGCGTGACCATCGATCAGCGCCTTGCCGAGGAAACCTCCAACATTCCCTTGAAGAAATATGGGACGCCCGAAGAAGTCGCAGTCGCGGTGGAAGGCCTGCTGTCCGCGTTCTCGGACCACATGACTGGCGTCAACTTGCTGCACGACGGTGGATTCACGAGGGCCTACTGAAACGGCGCCGTACTCGCGACTTCCTCGACTCGTCGGAAAGGTGTTGTTGGCGGCGGGAAAGTCCGCTACCGGGCTACGATGTCGCCTTTCAACGGGACGGCCGCCGCTGCGCGGCAAGCCGCTCCGATGAGCCGCCGCTCAGCGCCGCGCCAACTGCGCCACCCGGCTCATCGCGAGCCCCGCCGCCGCCGTGCGCGTCTCGACGCCGAGCTTGGTGTAGATGTGCTCCAGGTGCTTCTTCACCGTCGCCGGGCTCGAGCCGAGGATGTCGCCGATGTCGCGGTTGGTCTTGCCCTTGACCACCCAGTACAGCACCTCGGCCTCGCGCAGCGTGAGCTTGAACTGGCCCATCATCGCGTCGACGATCGCGGTGTCGGACACCTCGCGCATCACGATCAACCAGTCTTCGTCGCTGGTGCGCTGCTGCAGCGTCAGCACGAGCTGACGCGCGCCATTCACCAGGGTCAACGGCTTGGGTTCGCCGCCCTGCTCGGCGAGCGCCGCCTGGGCCTTGACCCAGTGGAGCAACTGCGCCGGGACCTGCGGCGTCTCCGGCATGCCGGCCAGCGTGTCGAAGTAGTCGTGCAGCAGCTTGCGCGCGAGCGGCGTCTGCCAGACCAGGCGCGAGTCGCTCGCGTCGTCGCTCCAGCGAACGGCCATCGTCGCGTGGCCGAACGCGTCGAGCGCGTTGCGCGCCTGGCGCGCCTGGCGCGCGCCCTGCATGTGCACGGCAATGCGCGCCAGCACCTCGCGCGCGCGGATCGGCTTGGTGACGTAGTCGACCCCGCCGGCCTGAAAGGCCGCGACCACATGCTCGGTGTCGGTGAGGCCGGTCATGAAGACGATGGGGATGTGCGCGGTGTCGGGCTGGGCCTTCAGGCGCCGCGCGACCTCGAAGCCGTCCATGCCCGGCATCACCGCGTCGAGCAGCACGATGTCGGGCAGGGCTTGCGCGGCGCGCTGCAAGGCGCTCTCGCCGTTGGTCGCGACGAGCACGGTGTAGCCCGATTCATCGAGCGCGTCGTGCAGCACCGACAGGTTGTCGGGCACGTCGTCGACGATCAGCACCACGTCGGAGCTGCTGCGGTCGAGTTCGGGCGGGCTGGTCATCAGCGGCTCACTGAACGCTGCTGCGTGCATCGCGCGCCTTTCTGAGCACAGCGGTCATCGCGTCGAGCTGGAACTGGCGCGCCAGCTCGCGCAGGTGCGCGACGAACGCAGCGCAGGCCGAGGTCTCGGCCTCGATCTCGTCAAGCAGTTTCACGATGCCGCGAAAGTAGCCAAGTTGGATCATCTCGTCGAGCGCACGCAGGCGGTCCTCGGCGGGGAAGACGAAGTCGTCGCCGAGGACGCGCAGCGGTGGGGCCGGCAACGGCTCGGCAGCGGGCAGCGGCGCACGCATCCATTCCAGCGCGAGTGTGCGGCCCAGCCAGTCGAGCAGCTCGGCCTTGCGCACCGGCTTCAATACGAAGTCGGCCGGGGTGATGCCGGCATCGTTGTCGAGGCCCTTGTCGAAGGCGTTGGCAGAGACGATGGCCACCGGCGCGGCGCTCAAGTTTTCGCGGCGCATACGGCGGATGGTTTCCCAACCGTCGATGCCGGGCATTGCCAGGTCCATCAGGATCGCGTCGGGTCGGCACTCGCGCAGCAGCGCCAGGCACTCGTGGCCCGAGGCGGCGCGGCGCACCTCGAAG
Organism: Piscinibacter sp.; assembly: GCA_036507085.1. Classification (GTDB taxonomy): domain Bacteria; phylum Pseudomonadota; class Gammaproteobacteria; order Burkholderiales; family Burkholderiaceae_C; genus Albitalea. The sequence goes on from DASXQQ010000219.1 coordinate 9,724, forward strand.
CCCAGCGGTGTCAGCACGTTGGCGAGCAGGTCGCGGTCGACGTCTTCGTTGTCGACCACCAGCACGCAGCGCCGCTCGCCGGTGTAGCCGATGCGCGCGACCCGCGGCAGCTCGCGCTCGGCCACCGCGGCGCGCACCTCAGGCAGGAAGAGGCGGATGCGGAACAGCGTTCCCTGGCCCGGTGTGCTTTGCACCGACATCTCGCCGCCCATCACGTCCGTGAGCATCTTGCTGATCGTCAGGCCGAGGCCCGTGCCGCCACTCGCCGCGCTGCTGACGGCCGAGCCGCGGGCGAAGGGCTCGAAGACCTGCTCGATCTCCTCGGGCGCGATGCCGGGGCCGGTGTCTTCGATCTCGAACAGCGCCATCTCGCGCGCATAGCTCACGCGGAACTCCACCTGGCCAACGCTCGTGAACTTGACCGCGTTGCCGAGCACGTTGATGAGGATCTGGCGCATGCGCTTTTCGTCGGTGCGCACGACCTCGGGGATCAGCTCGCCGCTCTCGTGCCGGAAGCCCAGCCCCTTGCCGGCCGCCTGCAGCTCGAACATGCGGACGATCTGCTGCACGCATTCGCGAAAGCGCATCGGCTTCACGTCGAGCGTGAGCTTGCCGCCTTCGATGCGCGCGATGTCGAGCGTGCCTTCGATCAGCGACAGGAGGTGGTCGCCGCCGCGGCGGATCACGCTCACCGCCTGCTTGCGGTGCGGCGGGATGGTCTCGTCTTCGTCGAGCAATTGGGCGTAGCCGATGATGCTGTTGAGCGGCGTTCGCAGCTCGTGGCTGATGGCCGAGATGTAGCGGCTCTTCGCCTGGTTGGCGAGGTCGGCGCTGCGCTTGGCCTGCTGCAGCGCCTCGTCGGTGCGGCGGTGCGACTCGATCTCGGTCATCAGCGCATGCGTCTGGCGGTTGCTCTCTTCCTGCGCCACCTGCCGGCTCTTGTGGGTGAGCACGAGCCACCAGGTGACGATGGCGGTCAACACCACCAGCGCGGC
>DASXQQ010000220.1:0-17362 GCA_036507085.1 Piscinibacter sp.
TCGATCTACTCGGTGATCTCGCCCGAAGGCTGCGCGTCGATCCTGTGGAAGACCTCCGAGCGTGCCTCCGACGCCGCCGATGCGCTCGGGATCACCGCGCACCGGCTGAAGGCGCTGGGGATGATCGACAAGATCGTCAACGAGCCGGTCGGCGGCGCGCACCGCGACGGCAAGCAAATGGCGGCCTACCTGAAGCGCGCGCTCAACGACGCGCTGCGCCAGGTCAGCGACCTGAAGCCGAAGGAACTGCTGCAGCGCCGCTACGAGCGGCTGCAGTCCTACGGCCGCTTCAACGACACCACCGAGCGCTGATTTTCTCCGTGGACGCGCCGCGCGTCGCGGTGGCCTACAGCGGCGGACGCGACTCCACCGCGCTGCTGCACGCCACGCTGAAGGCCGCAGCCGGGCAGGGCATCGAGGTGCTCGCGCTGCATGTCAACCATGGCCTGAGCCGCCACGCCGACGCCTGGCAGCGCCACGCGCAATCGCAATGCGAGCGCTGGGCGGCGCGCGGCCTGCCGGTGCGGTTTCTTGTCGTGAGGCTCGACACGCGGCCGGCCGCGGGTGACAGCGTCGAAGCCTGGGCGCGCCAGGCCCGCTACCGTGCGCTGCGCGACCTGGCGCTGCAACACGGCGCGACGCTGGTGCTGCTCGCCCATCATCGACGCGACCAGGCCGAGACGCTGTTGCTGCAGGCGCTGCGCGGCGCCGGTCTGGCGGGGTTGTCGGGCATGCCGCAGGCGGTGCAGCGCGATGGCGTGACCTGGATGCGTCCGTGGCTCGCGCTGCCGCGCGAGCAGATCGAGGCCTATGTGCGGCGCCACCGACTGGCCCATGTCGACGACGACAGCAACGCCGACGCGCGCTTTGCCCGCAACCGCCTGCGGCTCGCGGTGTGGCCGGCGTTGATCGAAGCATTCCCGCAGGCCGAGGCGAGCCTCGCCGAGTCGGCGGCCTGGGCGCAAGAGGCCACGGCATGTCTGAACGAACTGGCCGAGCTCGACCTGCTGGCGGTTGCCGACGACGCGGGGCTGCATCTTCGTGCCTGGTCGGCGCTGTCGACGCCGCGGCGCAGCAACGTGCTGCGCGCCTGGCTGCGCACGAGCAGCGGTCACGCCGCACCGGCGACGTTGGTGGCGCGGTTGTTGCGCGAGCTGGGCGGCAGCGGCGCGGCCGCATGGCCCTGGGGCGAGGGCGAACTGAAGCGCTACCGCGGCTTGCTGCGCTATGTGCGCGGCGCGCGCCCCGCGGTCGCGGTCGACGAACGCGAATCGGCCTTGAGCATCCGCCGTGCCGGCCTTCACACGCTGCCCGGCTGGGGCGGTGTGCTGAAGGTGTCGCGCGTGAAGGAAGGCGGCGTGCCGCTCGCCTGGCTGGCCCATCTCGAATTGAAGGCGCGCACCGGCGGCGAGCGCTTCCAGGCCGGCATCGGGCGGCCGCCGCGCAGCCTGAAGAAGCAGTTCCAGGCCGCCGCCGTGCCGGCATGGGAACGCGACGGCCCGCTCGTCTACAGCGGCGGCCAACTCGTCTACGTGCCCGGCCTCGGCATCGACGCGCGCGTGATCGCGCTGCCCGGCCAGCCGCAAGTGACGTTGCGCTGGTTGCCGCTGACGTCAAGCTGACCCGGGTACGGCGACGCAGCCGCTAAAATGCGCGGTTCACGCGCCCGCGCGAGCTGTTTTTTTTCTGATTTCCCCGCGACCCACATCGTCATGGCACTCATCGTTCACAAGTACGGCGGCACCTCGATGGGCTCGACCGAGCGCATCCGCAACGTCGCCAAGCGCGTCGCCAAATGGGCCCGCGCCGGCCACCAGATGGTGGTCGTCCCGTCGGCGATGAGCGGCGAGACGAATCGCTTGCTCGGCCTGGCGAAAGAGCTGTCGCCCGAGAGCACCACGCCGGAGCTGCAGCGCGAGCTCGACATGATCGCCTCGACCGGCGAACAGGTGTCGGTGGGGCTGCTGGCGATTGCGCTGCAGGCCGAGGGCATGCAGGCGGTGAGCTATGCCGGCTGGCAGGTGCCGATCGCGACCGACATGGCCTATACGAAGGCGCGCATCCAGAGCATCGACGACCTGCGGGTGCGCGCCGACTTGGCCGCCGGCAAGGTGGTCATCATCACCGGCTTCCAGGGGGTGGACGCCAACGGCAACATCACCACACTCGGCCGCGGCGGCTCCGACACCTCGGCGGTGGCGGTGGCGGCGGCGATGAAGGCCGACGAGTGCCTGATCTTCACCGACGTCGACGGCGTCTACACCACCGACCCGCGCATCGTCCCCGAAGCGCGCCGCCTGCACACCATCAGCTTCGAAGAGATGCTCGAGATGGCGAGCCTGGGCTCGAAGGTGCTGCAGATCCGCTCGGTCGAGTTCGCCGGCAAGTACCGCGTGCCGATGCGCGTGCTGTCGAGCTTCACGCCGTGGGACATCCCGATCGCCGAGGAATCGAAGTCGGGCACCCTGATCACTTTTGAGGAAGACGAGAAAATGGAACAAGCCGTTGTGTCGGGCATCGCCTTCAACCGCGACGAAGCCAAGATCAGCCTGCTGGGCGTGCCCGACAAGCCGGGCATCGCCTATGCGATTCTCGGGCCGGTGGCCGAGGCGAACATCGATGTCGACGTGATCATCCAGAACATCGGCCACGATGGCCGGACCGACTTCTCCTTCACCGTGCACCGCAACGACTACAACCGCACGATGGAGTTGCTCAAGGCCACCGTGGTCCCGCAGACCGGCGCGGCGTCGCTGTCGGGCGACCCGAAGATCTGCAAGGTCAGCATCGTCGGCATCGGCATGCGTTCGCATGTGGGTGTGGCGAGCAAGATGTTCTGCGCGCTGAGCGAAGAGGGCATCAACATCCAGATGATCACCACGAGCGAAATCAAGACCAGCGTGGTCATCGACGAGAAGTACATGGAGCTCGCCGTGCGCGCGCTGCACAAGGCCTTCGACCTGGAGCTGGCGGGCGAGTGATGACGCGCGCCATGGTCGGTTAGAATCGCGGCTGATTCTGGAGCTGTGACCGAGAGGCCGAAGGTGCTCCCCTGCTAAGGGAGTATGCGGGCAAAACCTGCATCGAGGGTTCGAATCCCTCCGGCTCCGCCAACAAACAAGCCACCCTTGCGGTGGCTTTTTTGTTGGCGGTGTGGGCGGGTGGACGAACCCTCCGGGTTCGCTCAAGGACAGTTCAGTGGACTGTCCTTGGACGCGCGAAGCGCGGGCCCGAAGGGCCGAGGAATTCCCCCAAGCGAATTCCGAGCAATCCCGGGGAGCCGAAGCGAGCCTCAGCCTCAGCCCAGTTCCATTTCAAATGATAGAATCTATCAAATCAAATGGAAAATCACCATGTACGCTGCCGTTGTTGAACCCAGCAAGATCGCCCAACTTCTCGGTCTTCGTCGTCGGGTGACGTCGGTCGAGGAGCTTGAAATGCAGGTCGAGGCCGGTCTGCCGAAGTCGGCCCTCGAAGCGGTGGCTCGCCATGTCTACGGCACGGCGCCAGATGCCACAGCCTTGATGCAGCGGGTCATTCCGGCCGCAACGTTCCACCGACGCGGTGTGGAGCTGAAGCCTCAGGAAGGCGAGCGGGTCGAACGACTGGCGCGGGTGATCGCAACGGCTGAGCATGTGTGGGCCAATGCCGAAGATGCTCGCACCTTCCTGTCGACAGCACACCCCATGCTCGCAGGCAAGCGACCGATCGAGGTGGCCCTGACCGAACTGGGCGCGCGCCGGGTCGAGACCTTGCTGTGGTCGCTGTTCTATGGCGTCGCGGCCTAGCCCTGCGGGCAGCCGCGGGTCCTGGGTTGCATACCGGATTGCCGATGGCCGATTCGACCCGTTCACTGCCGTCGGTGCCTCGCTGGTGGGCGGGCGATGGAACTCGCCGGGCAACGCCGTCATCTATGCAAGCCGCACGTTCGCGGGTGCCATGCTGGAGTGTCTCGCTCATGCCGGCATCGGACGAATCCCAAAAACGCACGTCTCGATCGAGGTCAGCATTCCGGGCTCCGTCTCCACCGAGGAACAGGACGTGGACAGCTTGCCCGCCGGGTGGGACCATCGCAACCTGCGGGTGGCCAGGGCCTTCGGTGACGAGTGGATCCGCGCTCGCCGTACGGCGGTCCTGGTGGTCCCATCAGTGGTTGCACGCCGGGAAGGCAATGTTCTTCTGAACCCGCAGCACGCCGACTTCAGGGATATCGTCGCCGGACGACCCGAACCGGTGATCTGGGATGCTCGGCTTTTCGGTCGGCACTGAAGGCGGTGTCACGAAAATGAGAACTGCCGACCCGAAGATCATGAACCCCTGGCGCCTCTCCATCGCCCCGATGATGGACTGGACCGACCGCCATTGCCGCTACTTCCACCGCCTGCTGACGAAGCGCACCCGCCTCTACACCGAGATGGTGACCAGCGGCGCGCTGCTGCACGGCGACGTGCCGCGCCATCTCGACTTCAACGACGAAGAGCATCCGGTCGCGTTGCAGCTCGGCGGCAGCGAGCCGCAGGACCTCGCGCATTGCGCGAGGCTGGCGCAGCAATGGGGCTACGACGAGGTCAATCTCAACTGCGGTTGTCCGAGCGAGCGGGTCCAGCGCGGTGCCTTCGGCGCCTGCCTGATGGCCGAGCCGCAGCTGGTGGCCGATTGCGTGCGTGCGATGCGCGATGCGGTGACGATTCCGGTGACGGTGAAGCACCGCATCGGCATCGACCGCAACGAGAACTACGAATTTGCGCGCGACTTCATCGGCAGCGTGGCCGAAGCCGGTTGCGAGGTCTTCATCGTCCATGCCCGCAACGCCTGGTTGAAGGGCCTGAGCCCGAAAGAAAACCGCGAGGTGCCGCCGCTGCGCTACGAGACCGTCCATCGGCTGAAGCGAGACTTTCCGGCATTGACGATCGTGCTCAACGGCGGGGTCGAGACGCCCGCGCAGATGGCCGATCAGCTCGCGCAGGTCGACGGCGTCATGGTCGGACGCGAGGCCTATCACAACCCCTGGACGATGGCCGACTGGGACGAGCGATTCTTCGGCGCCGAGCCGACGCCGCGTGACCGCTCGGAGATCGAGGCGCGGATGATCGCCTACATGGAGTGCGAGGTTGCCGCGGGCGTTCCCTGGTCGCGGGTCGTGCGCCACATGCTGGGGCTGCGCAACGGGCTGCCGGGGTCGCGCCACTGGCGCCAGGTGTGGTCGGACCACCGTCTCAAGGGCGAGCCGCCCGCGACGGTCGCCGCGCTCGCCTCGGCGCCGCGGCTGTGAATTCCCGGCGCAAATGTCGCCGGGGCGTGCAAAGCGCGCCGTAAATATTGCAGCCCCTGCGCGTTTCCGCCGCGACCGCGCCGCACGGCCCAAGCGCCTCGCGAACGCGGCGGGCGCCTCGCAACAGACACCGGCAAGCGATACGCCCGATGCGGCGTCAGGCCGTGGCACGGGGCGTGCTCTGAGCCACTTGTGTATCAAAAGGCAGCCGGTGCAAGCAGGGATCACGACGCCGGGTGCAGTCGGGGACATCGGGCCGCGGCTCGATGTCGTGTGCATGCGCGTTCCGGTCCGCACCGTCGCCGGGCCGCACGACCATCGAAGCGGGACACCCCATGATCGGCTACGACGACTCGACGCTCCTCGCTCCGGCCGAGGAGCTCTCGGCGCTGCTCGCTGCACTGACGGCGTTGCGCAAGGGCGATGCCTCCGCGCGCCTCCCGTTGCACTGGCCCGGGCTGGCCGGCAAGGTCGCCGACGCGTTCAACGACGTGGTCGAGCGCAATGCGAGCATGGCAGCCGAACTGGCGCGGCTGCGCCAGGTGGTGGGCAAGGAGGGCAAGCTCAAGCAGCGGGCGTCGCTGCCGGAGTCGCGCGGCTTCTGGGGCGAGTCGATCCAGTGCATCAACTCGCTGATCGACGACCTGGTCCACCCGACCAGCGAGGTGGCGCGGGTGATCGGCGCGGTCGCGCAAGGCGACCTGTCGAAGAGCATGGCGCTCGAAGTCGAGGGACGTGAGCTCGAAGGCGAATTCCTGCGCACCGCCAAGACGATCAACAAGATGGTCGAGCAGCTCGGCAACTTCTCGGCCGAAGTGACGCGGGTGGCGCGCGAGGTCGGCACCGAGGGCAAGCTCGGCGGCCAGGCCAAGGTGAAGGGCGTGGCCGGCACCTGGAAGGACCTCACGGACTCGGTGAACTCGATGGCCGGCAACCTGACCGACCAGGTGCGCAACATCGCCGATGTGACGACCGCGGTGGCCAAGGGCGACCTCTCCAAGAAGATCGACGTCGACGTGAAGGGCGAGTTCCTGACGCTGAAGAACACCATCAACACGATGGTCGACCAGCTGCGCAGCTTCGCGTCGGAAGTGACGCGGGTGGCGCGCGAGGTCGGCACTGAAGGCTCGCTCGGCGGGCAGGCGCGGGTCGAGGGCGTGTCGGGCACCTGGAAGGACCTGACCGACTCGGTGAACTCGATGGCCGGCAACCTGACCAGCCAGGTGCGCAACATCGCCGACGTGACCAAGGCGGTGGCGGCCGGCGACCTCTCCAAGAAGATCACCGTCGACGTGAAGGGCGAGATTTCGGAGTTGAAGAACACCATCAACACGATGGTCGACCAGTTGCGCTCGTTCGCTGCCGAGGTCACACGCGTGGCCCGCGAAGTCGGCACCGAAGGCAAGCTCGGCGGCCAGGCCGACGTGCAGGGCGTGGCCGGCACCTGGAAGGACCTGACCGAGTCGGTGAACTTCATGGCCGGCAACCTGACCAGCCAGGTGCGCAACATCGCCGAGGTCACCACCGCGGTGGCTGCCGGCGACCTCTCCAAGAAGATCACCGTCGACGTGAAGGGCGAGATCTCGGAGCTGAAGAACACCATCAACACGATGGTCGACCAGCTGCGCTCGTTCGCTGCCGAGGTCACGCGCGTGGCCCGCGAAGTCGGCACCGAAGGCAAGCTCGGCGGCCAGGCCGACGTGCAGGGGGTGGCCGGCACCTGGAAGGACCTCACCGACTCGGTGAACTCGATGGCGTCGAACCTGACCTCGCAGGTTCGCAACATCGCCGACGTGACCAAGGCGGTGCAGGCCGGCGACCTGTCGAAGAAGATCACCGTCGAAGTCAAGGGCGAGATCCTCGAGCTGAAGGCGACCATCAACACCATGGTCGACCAGCTGTCGTCGTTCGCTGCCGAAGTGACGCGGGTCGCGCGCGAGGTCGGCACCGAAGGCCGGCTCGGCGGCCAGGCCGAGGTCGGTGGCGTGTCGGGGACGTGGAAGGACCTCACCGACTCGGTGAACTCGATGGCCGGCAACCTGACCAGCCAGGTGCGCAACATCGCCGACGTGACCAAGGCGGTGGCGGCCGGCGACCTCTCCAAGAAGATCACCGTCGACGTGAAGGGCGAGATCCTCGAACTGAAGGCCACCATCAACACGATGGTCGACCAGCTGCGCTCGTTCGCGGCCGAAGTGACGCGCGTCGCGCGCGAGGTGGGAACCGAAGGCAAGCTCGGCGGCCAGGCCGACGTGCAGGGCGTGGCCGGCACCTGGAAGGACCTGACCGAGTCGGTGAACTTCATGGCCGGCAACCTGACGAGCCAGGTGCGCAACATCGCCGAGGTCACCACCGCGGTGGCCGCCGGCGACCTCTCCAAGAAGATCACCGTCGACGTGAAGGGCGAGATCTCGGAGTTGAAGAACACCATCAACACGATGGTCGACCAGCTGCGCTCGTTCGCCGCCGAAGTGACGCGCGTCGCGCGCGAAGTCGGCACCGAGGGCAAGCTCGGCGGCCAGGCTGACGTGCAGGGCGTGGCCGGCACCTGGAAGGACCTCACTGACTCGGTGAACTCGATGGCCGGCAACCTGACGAGCCAGGTGCGCAACATCGCCGACGTGACCAAGGCGGTGCAGGCCGGCGACCTCTCCAAGAAGATCACCGTCGACGTGAAGGGCGAGATCCTCGAGCTGAAGGCCACCATCAACACCATGGTCGACCAGCTGCGCAGCTTCGCCGCCGAAGTGACGCGCGTGGCGCGCGAAGTCGGCACCGAAGGCAAGCTCGGTGGCCAGGCCGATGTGCGGGGCGTGGCCGGCACCTGGAAGGACCTGACCGACAACGTCAACTTCATGGCCGGCAACCTGACCGGCCAGGTGCGCGGCATCGCCAAGGTGGTGACCGCGGTGGCCGGCGGCGACCTGAAGCAGAAGCTCACGGTCGAGGCCAAGGGCGAGATCGCGGCGCTCGCCGACACGATCAACGGCATGACCGACACGCTCGCGACCTTTGCCGACCAGGTGACCACGGTGGCGCGCGAGGTCGGCGTCGAAGGCAAGCTCGGCGGCCAGGCCAAGGTGCCGGGCGCGGCCGGTACCTGGAAGGGCCTGACCGAGAACGTCAACCAGCTCGCGGCCAACCTGACGACCCAGGTGCGGGCGATCGCCGAGGTCGCCACCGCGGTGACGCAAGGCGACCTGACGCGTTCGATCACGGTGAAGGCGCAAGGCGAAGTCGCCGCGCTGAAGGACACCATCAACGAGATGATCCGCAACCTGAAGGACACGACGCAGAAGAACACCGAGCAGGACTGGCTGAAGACCAACCTCGCCAAGTTCAGCCGCATGCTGCAGGGGCAGAAGGACCTCGTCACCGTGGGGCAGCTGATCCTGTCCGAACTGGCGCCGGTGGTCGGCGCGCAGCAGGCCGAGTTCTATGTGCTCAACACCATCGACAACGTCCCCAAACTGCGGCTCTTCGCGAGCTACGCGTCGGGCGGCCAGCATGCGCACGGCAAGGAGATCGAGCTCGGCCAGGGCCTGGTGGGCCAGTGCGCGATCGAGAAGACCAAGATCCTCTTGACCAACGTGCCGGGCGATGCGTTCCGCGTCGCCACCGGCCTGTCGGAAAGCGCGGCGCTCGACGTGCTGGTGCTTCCGGTGATCTTCGAGGGCCAAGTGCGCGGCGTGCTCGAGCTCGCGTCGCTGGAGCGCTTCAACCCGGCGCACCAGGCCTTCCTCGACCAGCTGACCGAATCGATCGGCATCGTCATCAACACCATCGCGGCCAACATGCGCACCGAGGACCTGCTGACGCAGTCGCAGTCGCTCGCCGAAGAACTGCAAAGCCGCCAGCAGGAGCTGCAGCAGACGAACCAGGAGCTGCAGGAAAAGGCCCGGCTGCTCGCCCACCAGAACCAAGAGGTCGAGCGCAAGAACCAGGAAGTGGAGCAGGCGCGCCAGGCGCTCGAAGAGAAGGCCGAACAGCTCGCGCTGACCTCGAAGTACAAGTCCGAGTTCCTCGCCAACATGTCGCACGAGCTGCGCACGCCGCTGAACAGCCTGCTGATCCTGTCCGACCAGCTGTGCAAGAACAGCGAGGGCAACCTGACGGCCAAGCAAGTCGAGTTCGCCAAGACCATCCACCTGTCGGGCAACGACCTGTTGATGCTGATCAACGACATCCTCGACCTGTCGAAGATCGAATCCGGCACGGTCGCGGTGGACGTGAGCGAGCTGCGCCTGGACGACCTGCAACGCTCGGTCGATCGCAGCTTCCGCCACGTGGCCGAGTCCAAGCATGTGGAGTTCATTCTCAACGCGGTGCAGCCGCTGCCGAAGACGGTGGTCACCGACGTCAAGCGGCTGCAGCAGATCATCAAGAACCTGCTGTCCAACGCCTTCAAGTTCACCCACCAGGGCCAGGTGGCGCTGACGGTGTCGGTGGCGCAGAGCGGCTGGTCGCGCGACAACGAGGAGCTCAACCGCGCCGGCCAGGTGATCGCGTTCGCGGTGTCCGACACCGGCATCGGCATCTCGTCGGACAAGCAGCAGATCATCTTCGAGGCGTTCCAGCAGGCCGACGGCTCGACCTCGCGCAAGTACGGCGGCACCGGCCTCGGCCTCGCGATCAGCCGCGAGCTGTCGCGGCTGCTGGGCGGCGAGATCCGCCTGGTCAGCACGCCGGCGCAGGGCAGCACCTTCACGCTGTACCTGCCGCAAAGCTACAACCCGGCGCGCAGCGGCCGCCACGGCCGCGTGGCGGCGCATGAGGTCGAGGCCAAGGCGGCGGAGCCGGTGCCAAGCGTCCCCAGCGCGGCCGTCGCGAGCGCCGACGCGCCGCAGACGCAGGCCGATCACGCGGCGGCCGAGAACCTGCTCTTCACCAACCCGGCCGACGACGACCGCAGCGACATCCTCGCCGGCGACAAGGTGCTGCTGATCGTCGAGAACGATCTCGGCTTCGCGCAGGTGCTGCTCGAGGCGGCTCGCGGCAACGGCTTCAAGGGCCTGGTCAGCACCACCGGTGCCGGGGCACTCGCGCTGACGCGCGAATACCAGCCGTCGGTCATCACGCTCGACATCTTCCTGCCCGACATGGAAGGTTGGCGCATCCTCGAGCGGCTGAAGGCCGACCTCTCGACGCGCCACATACCGATCTGCGTGGTATCCACCGACGACGCGTGCCAGCGCGCGCTGAGCGCCGGCGCGATCGGCTTCCTTAGCAAGCCGCTGCAATCGGTGGACGTGATCAACGAGGCGCTGGCGCACCTGTACCAGTACACCGAGTGCACGACGAAGAAGCTGCTGGTGCTGATGCCCGATTCGCCGTTGCGGGCCAAGTACCTGGCCTGCCTGGACAGCGAGACGCAGATCGCCACGGCCGATTCGGCCGATGCCGCGCGCGCGGCGCTGCGCGAAGGCAGCATCGACTGCCTGGTCACCGACGGCAGCCTCGCCGACTTCGGCCCCGAGGACGTTCTCGAAACGCTCGACCGCCGCCCGCTTGCACGCCCGTTGCCGATCGTGCTGTACAGCAACGGCGACGACGCGCTCGGCACCCAATGGAAGCGCGGCCACAGCGCCTTCGCGCTGCGCGAGGCGCGCTCGCTCGAGCGGCTGCTCGATGCGACGGCGTTCTTCCTGCACCGCGGCACCGCGGCCATGTCCGAGCCCGAGCGCCAGTCGGTGCAGGCCTTGTACGAGTCGCAACGGGTGCTGGACGGCAAGAAGGCCTTGATCGTCGACGACGACATGCGCAACATCTTCGCGCTGGCGACCATCCTCGATGACCAGGGCATGGTGATCGTGTCGGCCGACAACGGGCGCGACGCGATCCGTCTGGTGCAAAACGACCCGGGCATCGACATCGTGCTGATGGACATCATGATGCCGGAGATGGACGGCATCGCGACGATGCGCGAAATCCGCAAGCTGCCGCGCGGCAAGGACCTGCCGATCGTCGCGGTGACGGCCAAGGCGATGAAAGGCGACCGCGAGAAGTGCATCGAAGCCGGGGCGTGGGACTACCTGTCCAAGCCGGTCGAGACCAGCCATCTGCTGGTGGTGTTGCGGAGTTGGCTGTGCCGGTGAACACCCGCCCGGGCGGCGTCGTCGCCGTCGACATCCCGCTGGACGACAGGGTCAACCTGTCGGCCGAGAAGTCCAATGTGCTGATCGTCGACGACCTGCCCGAAAAGCTGCTGGTGTTCGGCACCGTGCTCGAAAGCCTGGGGCAGAACCTGGTGTTCGTGCGCTCCGGCGCCGAGGCGCTGCGCGAAGTGCTTCAGCGCGAGTTCGCGGTGATCCTGCTCGACGTCAACATGCCCGACATCGACGGCTTCGAGACCGCGGCGTTGATCCGCAAGTACAAGCGCTCGGCGCACACACCGATCATCTTCATCACCGCCTACGCCGACGAGATGCAGACGGCCAAGGGCTACTCGCTCGGCGCCGTCGACTACATCCTGTCGCCGGTCGTCCCCGAGGTCTTGCGCAGCAAGGTCCGGGTGTTCGTCGAGCTGCACATCATGCAGCGCCGCGTGCGGCGCCAGGCCGACGAGCGCGTGGCACTGGTGGCCGCCGAAGCGGCGCGCCGCGTCGCCGAGGACAACGACCGGCGCTCGAGTTTCCTGGCGCAGGCCAGTCGGGTGCTGAGCGGGTCGCTGGACCTGAGCGTCGGCACGCGCCTGCTGGTCGAATTGCTGGTGCCCGAGGTGGCTTCGCTGGCGCTGGTGCTGCTCGTCGACGAGATGCAGACGCTCGCCGAGGCGCTGGTCGCCGGCGCGACCCGCGACCCGCGCGGGCGGGTGGAGATGGCGACCCTCGGCGAGAGCCGGCTGCCCGACGCGGTGCGCGCGGCGTTGCACGAGGCGCTCGAGTCGAAGCAGCGCGTCACGCTGGACCCCACGCTGCTCGCGCCCTTGCCGGCCCAGGCATTCGGGTTGGAGGGGCCGCTCGCCTTGCGCGGCGCGGTGGCGCTGCCGCTGATGATCGGCGAGCGCGCCCTCGGCGTGTTGATGGTCGGGGCCGCGCAGGCCGATGTCGGGCCCGCCGCGCGCGACTGGGCGGCGCTCGAAGAGCTGGCGAGCCGGGCGGCGATCGCGTTCGAGAACGCGCGCCTGTACCGCAGCCTGCATTGGGAGATCATCGAGCGCCGCGTTGCCGAGGCCGAACTGCAAGAGGCGAACCAGCGCAAGGACGAATTCCTCGCGATGCTGTCGCACGAGTTGCGCAACCCGCTGGCGCCGATCCGCAACGCGCTCGAGGTGATACGCCGCATCGCGCCGCCCGACCCGACGTTCACCTGGGCCGGGGAGGTGATGGACCGGCAGGTGAGCCACCTGACGCGGCTGGTCGAAGAGCTGCTCGACGTGGCGCGCATCAGCCAGGGAAAGATCTCGTTGAACAAGGAGCCGATCGAGCTGTGCGCTCTCATCGCGCAAAGCGTCGAGGCCGCCCAGCCCTTCATCGATGAACACGGCCACGCCTTGCGGGTCACGCTGCCGCAGCAGCCGGTCTGGCTGCAAGGCGATTTCGCGCGGCTGTCGCAGGTGCTCGCGAACCTGCTGCACAACGCGGCGAAGTACAGCGAAGAGGGCGGGCGCATCGAGCTCGAGCTGCGCGTGGACAACGGCGAGGCGCTGATCAGCGTGCGCGACAACGGCATCGGCATCGACGCGGCGCTGCTGCCGCGCATCTTCGACCTGTTCGCGCAGGGCTCCCGCTCGCTCGACCGCAGCCAGGGCGGCCTGGGTGTGGGCCTCACGCTGGCGCGCCGGCTGGTCGAACTGCACGGCGGGCGGCTCGACGCGGCGAGCGAGGGGTTGAAGAAGGGTGCGCAGTTCACCATCCGAATCCCCTGCGTCAGCGTGGTCCAGGACGGGGAAACGGCGGCGCCCCAGACGTTCGCCGCGTCGCCTGCCGTGGCGGGCCGGCGCATCCTCATCGTCGACGACAACGAGGATGCGGCCGAGAGCATCGCACGCTACCTGGAGCTCGAAGGCCACGAGGTCAAGACCGTCGGCGACGGTGCGCAGGCGCTGGCCTGCGTGCTGGCGTTCGCGCCGCAGATCGTCGTGCTCGACATCGGCCTGCCGGGCTTGAGCGGCTACGACGTGGCGCGCCGCCTGCGCGACACGCCCGCGACCGCGTCGACCTTGCTGGTCGCGCTGACCGGCTACGGCCAGAAGGAAGACCGGCAGCGCGCGGCCGAGGCCGGCTTCGACCACCATTTCGTCAAGCCGATCGATCCGCGCAGGCTGGTCGAGTTGATCGCGGGGTGGCCATCGCAGCCGGTCCCATCGGCGCGATCCGCGGAGACTTCGTGACGTCGATCGCAAGCATGTCGTGACGCCGGCGAAGCGCGATCACAGCGTCGCGTCGTCCGCCTACATCAGGGCTTCGATCAGCGGGCAGGTGACCTTCTTTCCTTTGGACCTGGCACAGCGTCGAACCAGCCCTTGCAAGGCACCCTCCAGTGAACGCAGGGTCTGGATGCGTTGCTGCACATCGGCCAGCTTGTGCTCGCCGATCGCGCGGGCAGCCGAACAGGCGCGACCGTCGTCCAGCGACAAGAGAGCCTGGACGTCGTCGAGCGAGAACCCGAGGGACTGGGATCGCTTGATGAAGCGAAGCCGCGTCAGCGCGGTGGGTGGGTAGCGGCGAATGCCGCCCATGGGGCGCTCGGGGGCGGGGAGCAGGCCCCGGCGGTGGTAGTACCGCACGGTCTCGACGTTGACCTGCGCCGCGGCCGCCAGCTGCCCGATCGTCATCTCCTGCATGGTGTGTGCTTGACTCCGTACTTGGGTACGTGGCTAGAGTAGACGCAAACAGCATCGAGAGGAAGTGCCGTGTCGACCTGGTGGGCGATGCCGAGATCAGTGTTCGCGGGAGCGGCCGCCGCCATTGGGGCGTCTGCGTGCTGTGCCGGCCCGCTGCTGTTGGTGGTGTTGGGCGTGGGCGGCGCATGGGGCTCACGCCTGGTCGCGTTGGAACCGTTGCAGCCGTTCTTCATCGCAGCGGCGCTCGCGTTCTTCGCGCTCGCCTTCCATCGTCTCTACCTGAAGCCCGAGGCCGGTGCGCCGGGTGAGGTCGTCTGCGCGGTGTCCGCGGTGCGGCGCCGCCAACGCGCCATCTTCTGGGTTGTCGCGCTCATCGCCGCAGCGCTGATGGCATTCCCGCTCTACGCGCCCCTCTTCTACTGACCGACCGCCATGAACAATCCGCTTGCGTTCCTGCTCGCGACCGTTCTCTGTGCCTCCACAGCCGTGGCTGCGGATTCCCGCACGGCGACCCTCGAGGTGGCGAACATGGACTGCGCCGTCTGTCCGATCACGGTGCGCAAGGCCCTCGAAAAGGTACCCGGCGTCGCGTCCGCGAAGGTCGACTTGAAGAGCAAGAGTGCGGTGGTGGTGTTCGACCCCGCGAGGGCCTCGCCGGAAGCCCTGACACGGGCCACGACCGACGCGGGCTATCCCTCGACGGTCAAACGCTTGCAGTGATGCGCGGCACGGTGATCCTCGACTCGACCATCACCTGCCCGCAGTGCGGTCACGTGAAGGGCGAGACCATGCCGACGGACGCGTGCCAATGGTTCTACGAGTGCGAGCGCTGCAAGACGGTGCTGAGGCCGAAGGCGGGTGACTGCTGCGTGTTTTGTTCGTATGGGACGAACAAGTGTCCGCCGATGCAAGGGCTGCCAGGATCATGCTGTTCGGGCTGGTCTTCCACTTCGGCCGACCGGTAGCGCGCATCAGATGGACATCTTGCTGGGGCTGATGTGGCCCGGTTGGATACGCCTGCCTGTGCCGCGAATCGCCATTCGCGCGAAGCGGGTCGTGGAAAGACCCCGTCATCGTCATTCGCTTGCTCAGCTGCTGCGTCCAAAACGCCTGGCGCGCGGTAGATACCCCGCCCGAGCTGCGTGCCGCACCCGCCCGAGGCATCCCCATTCCGAAGCGGCGCAGGAGCAAGCCATGGCATCACCGTTCACCTCCCTCGGCCTCTCGCTGGCGATCGTCTGCAGTCTCGCGGTCGCGCTCCCCGTACGCGCCGCCGACGATGACGAAGGCGCGCGCTTCGAAGTGACGATCACCAACCTCACGCGCGGCCAGCAGTTCACGCCGATTCTCGTGGCCAGTCACAAGTCGAACGTGAAGATGTTCGAGCTGGGCAAGCCCGCCAGCGCCGAGTTGGCGATCCTCGCCGAGGAAGGCAACACGGCCCCTCTCGCCGCCGCCCTCTCGGCGCTGCCCGACACGGGACACGTCGTCACCGGCAGCGGCCTGACCAACCCCGGGGCGTCGACGACGCTCGTCGTCGACGGCCGCCGGGGCTTCGGCTTCCTGAGCGTCGCGGCCATGCTGATTCCGACCAATGACGGCTTCTTCGCCGTCAACGGCATTGCGCTTCCACGAGGAAACGATAGGTTGACACTGACGTCGCCGGCCTACGATGCAGGCAGCGAGCGCAACGATGAACTTTGCGTGTCGATCCCGGGCCCCTTCTTCGCCGAATGCGGCGGCTCGGGCGGCGGTGGCAAGCCGGGCGGAGGTGAGGGGTATGTGCACATTCACGCGGGCATCCACGGCATCGGCAACCTGCCTGCCGCCACGCGCGACTGGCGCAATCCGGTCGCGTTGATCACTGTGCGACGCATGCCATGAGCTGTTGAGAGACAGGAGCGGTCGAGTCGTTCACCCCTTGGTTACCGTGAAAAGCTCTGCTGCACCCATCTCGTCGAGCAAGGGCGACCGGGGCGTGACCACCGGCCGCGCCACGCAGGTGCCGACGGGCGAGCCAGGCCGTCGCAGCGACCTGCTGGCAGACTTGATCGCGGCCAGCGCGCTCGGCGACGAGCGCGCCTTTCGGCGCCTGTATCGAGCGACGTCCGATGCGCTGTTCGGGTTGGCGCTGCGCATGTTGAAGCGTCGCGACTGGGCCGAAGAGGTGCTGCAAGAGAGCTTCGTTTCGGTCTGGCGCCACGCCGCTCGCTACGACGAGACCAAGGGTGCCGCGATGACCTGGATGATCCGGATCGTGCGCAACCAGGCGCTCGACTGGATCCACCCGTCGCGACCCGACGGCTTCGAACGCATCCACGCCCGCGCCGTCGACGTGCTGGGTGACGACCTACTCGACGGCACGGGCAACCTCACCGCCGCCGACGTCGCCGAACTGGTCGAGTACTCGCGCCGGGCCGAACGCATTGCCGCTTGCCTGGAGGCTCTCGATGCCCGGCAGCGTCAGAGCGTCGTGCTCGTGTTCTTTCACGGCTTGAGTCACGGCGATCTGGCCCGTCACCTGCAGCAACCGCTCGGCACTGTGAAGGCCTGGGTGCGGCGCGGTCTGGCGCGGCTCGCGTCGTGCCTGGCTGGAAACACCTAGAGCGACCATGCGCTACGAAAACGAACCGCTGCAAGACAGGCTCGCCGCCGAGTATGTGCTCGGCAACCTGCGCGGCGCGGCGCGCAGCCGGCTCGTGACGCTGATGCGTTGCCACGCGGGGCTGCGCGGCAAAGTAGCGCAGTGGGAGGAGCGCTTGTTTCCGCTCGTCATGCGCGCTCCGAAGATCAAGGCGCCGCCGCGCGTGTGGCGAGCGATTCATGCCCGCATCGCACCGGACTCGAGCGCGGGATTCGGCGCGAGAGCCTGGTGGAGACGCTTCGTGACGGGCGGATTCGCTGCTGCCGCGCTGGCGGCACTTGTCTACGTCGCCGTCGCACCCCCGCGCGCGCCACCCCCGTTCACGAAGGTCGCGGTGCTGAACGATGCGCGCGCGCAGCCGGGCATCCTGGTGTCGTGGACGCCACAACAGGCAGCAAAGCGTCAGCTCGCCGTGCGGATCCTGGGGCATCCGCCGATGCCGCCGGGTACGTCATGGCAGGCCTGGCTCGTGTCCGGCCCGAGTGCCGCGCCGCTGCCCTTGGGTCTCGTCACGACCGACGAGACCCAGGTGCTCGAGATCTCGCCCGCGGCGGCGAACGCGCTGCACGGGGCGGTCTCGATCGGCGTCAGCGTCGAGGCGAAGGGCGGCTCCGTCACCGGGCGACCGGGCGGGCCTTTCGTGTTCGAGGGTCCGGTGCTG
>DASXQQ010000221.1:0-3138 GCA_036507085.1 Piscinibacter sp.
GGCTCGGTGCTGGGTCGATGGGCTCGGTGTTCAAAAGTGGTGAGCTCTTTTCCACTCAGACGTTTGGCAAGATTGAAATTGAGTTCAGGGCCCTTTGCTTTGGTGACTTTCATTTGGGCCCGCAAATGAAAGTTACCCGGCAGCCGGGCCGGGACCCGGCGCGGTATCCCAAGCAGAGGGCTTAGCAGCCGCAGAGGATCAGAACCCCAAACTCGCCAGCAAATCATCCACCTCGCCCTGATTCGACACCACATCCTGCCGACTCGAAGGATCCACCACCGGCCCATGCAGGATGTCCGGATCGACCTTGTGCACCTGATCCGCAGGTACCACCTGCAGCAGCAGCTTCACCAGGCTGTCTTCCAGCTCGCCAGCCAACTTGACGACCTTGGCGACCACCTGGCCGGTGAGGTCATGGAAGTCCTGCGCCATCATGATGTCGGTCAGGTGCTGGTCGATGCGCGCGGTCGCCGACTCGACGTCGCCGACGAAGTTCATCACCGAACCCGTGGCCACCGCCTTCACCGGGTCGGCCATCAGCGCGCGGGCGAGTTGGCGGGTCTGGTCGGCGATGCGCTCGTGCTCGGCCTTGGCCTGGTCGACCGAGTTCAGCACCTTCTCGGCCGCGTCGCCGGTCTTCTTGGCGACGTAGTTGAGGCGGCTGCGCGCATCGGGCAGGCCGTCGGCAGCGATCTGCAAATGGGGCATCACCCCGAGCTGCTCGAGCGTGTCGTGCAGCAGCCGCGTCAGGTGACCGATCTGCTGGTAGACCTCGGGCGAGGCGCCCGCAACGGCGGGCGCGGCGAGGGTGGTGGCGTCATCCATCTTCATGTTCTTGTCCTTCAGGCCGCGGCCATGAGCTTTTGCATGATCTTCTGCACCTTCTCTTCCAGCGTGGCCTTGGTGAAGGGCTTCACGATGTAGCCGGCGGCACCGTCCTGCGCGGCACGCACGATGTCTTCCTTGCGCGCCTCGGCGGTCACCATCAGCACCGGCAGATGCTTCAGGCTCTCGTCTTTCTTGATCTCGTTGAGCAGCTCGAAGCCGTTCATGTTCGGCATGTTGATGTCGCTGACCACGAAGTCGAACTTCGCGTTGCGCAGCATGTTCAGCGCCACGGCGCCGTCTTCGGCCTCCTCCGCGTTGTTGTAGCCGATCTCCTTGAGCAGGCCGCGCACGATGCGGCGCATGGTCGAGAAGTCGTCGACGATCAGGAATTTCATGTCGGTGGTCGGGGTGCTCATGGCGATCCTCGCGGGTGGGCGCTTTGTGCCTTATCGGGCGTTTGCAGTGGAAGTTGAGGGGGGAGTTTCAGCCGCCGGCGCGTTCGTGACCGGCTCCACCGGATCGGGCGCGGGGCTGAAGAAGCGGTCCTCGGCGTCGCGGTTCATCACGATGATGCTGATGCGCCGGTTGGCCGGGCTGTGCGGGTCGTTGCGGTCAAACAGCACGCTCGATGCGAGGCCCTGCACGCGCAGCACCCGCGCCTCGGGCAGGCCGGCGGCCACCAGCTCGCGCCGCGACGCGTTGGCGCGGTCGGACGACAGCTCCCAGTTGCCGTAGCCACGGTCGCCGGCGCCGAAGGGCGTCGCGTCGGTGTGGCCTTCGAGCGTCAGGCGGTTCGGCACCTCGGCCAGCACCTCGGCGATGAGCCGCAGCAGCTCGCGCATGTAGGGCTTGAGCACCGCGCTGCCGCTGTCGAACATCGGCCGGTTGTTCTCGTCGACGATCTGGATGCGCAGGCCGTCGCGCGTCATGTCCAGGCGGATCTGCGACTTCAGGCCGGCGAGCTTGCCGTTGGCCGCGATCGCGTCGCCGACCTTGTCCTTCAGCTCCTCGAGGCGCTCGGTCTCGGCGCGGCGCTGCTCGGCCTTGAAGGCCTGCAGGTTGATCGCCTTCTTCTGCGAGGCGATGTCGCCGTTCTTCACCTGGCCCCCGCTGCGCGTGAGGTCCTGGCCGCCGCCCTTGATGATGTGCGAGGAGTCGCCCGAGCCGCTGCCGCCCATCAGCGCGACCTTCAGCGGCGAGTTGAAGAAGTCGGCGATGCCCTTCTTGTCGCCTTCGGTGGTGGAACCCAGCAGCCACATCAGCAGGAAGAACGCCATCATCGCGGTCACGAAGTCGGCGTAGGCGATCTTCCAGGCGCCGCCGTGGTGGGCATGGCCGCCGCGGCGCACCCGCTTGACGATGATCGGCTGCAGTTTCTTCGAGTCACCGGCCATGATGGCCCCCTTCGTCGGTGGACATCATGTCGTCGCCTTCTTGCCCTTGACGTGGCTTTCGAGCTCGGCAAAGGTCGGGCGCTCGGTCGAGTACAGCACCTTGCGGCCGAACTCCACCGCCACCTGCGGCGCATAGCCTTGCATGCTGGCGAGCAGCGTGGTCTTGATGCACTGCAGTTCCTTGCTGCTCTCGTCGTTCTTCTGCTCGAGCAGGCCGCCCAGCGGCTCGACCACGCAGTAGGCGAGCAGGATGCCGAGGAAAGTGCCCACCAGCGCCGAGCCGATCATCGCGCCCAGCACCGCCGGCGGCTGGCCGACCGAGCCCATGGTGTTCACCACGCCGAGCACCGCGGCCACGATGCCGAAGGCCGGCAAGGCGCCGGCCAGTCGCGCGATCGCCGCCACCGGCGCGTGCGCCTCGTGGTGGTGGGTCTCGATTTCGCTGTCCATCAGGCTTTCGATCTCGTGCGCGTTGAGGTTGCCCGAGACCATCATCCGCAGGTAGTCGGTGATGAACTCGACCACATGGTGGTCACTGCCGACGGTGGCGTACTTGTTGAACAGCGGCGACTCGTGCGGGTCCTCGACGTCCTTCTCGATCGACATCAGGCCTTCCTTGCGCGCCTTTTGCAGGATGTCGAACAGCAGCGCCATCAGTTCCATGTAGCGCGCTTTCGAGTACTTCGAGGTCTTCAGCAGGCCCGGCATCGCGCCGATCGTCGCCTTCAGCACTTTCGGCTGGTTGTTCACCGTGAACGCGCCGAGCGCGCCGCCGAGGATCGCCAGCAGCTCGGTCGGCAAGGCGTGCAGGATCACGCCGATGTTTCCACCGTGCACGATGTAGGCGCCAAAGATGCAGCCCAGCGCAACGACGTAACCGATGATGACGAACATGTTGGGGTGTGTTCCGAGTCGA
>DASXQQ010000222.1:0-2927 GCA_036507085.1 Piscinibacter sp.
CGTCCCGGGTTGGGACGAATTCAACGCCTATTTCGACAAGATGACGAGCACCGGCGTCGTCGAATCGATGAAGGATTTCTACTGGGACATCCGCCCCAAGCCCGAGTTCGGCACCATCGAGCTGCGCGTGTGCGACACGCCGCTGTCGGTCGACAAGGCGGCCGCGCTCGCCTGCTACCTGCAGAGCCTGTGCCGCTACCTGCGCGAAGACCGTCCGTTCGAGCCGGCCGAAGACGATTACCTCGTCTATACCTTCAATCGTTTCCAGGCCTGCCGTTTCGGACTCGACGGCGAGATCGTCGATCCGAAGACCAAGCAGCGCTGCAGGCTGCGCGACGACATCCTGCGCACCCTCGCGCGCATCGACGAGCACGCGCTCGATCTGCGCTCGCTCGACGCGAGCAACCTGCTGCGCGACAGCCTGTTCGCCGGCAACGATGCGCACGCGCTGCGCGAGCGACGCGCGAGCGGGCTGCCGCTGGCGGCCGTGGTCGAGTGTTCGGCGCGGCGCTGGATGGAATGACCATGAACATCACGCGCCGCCACGTCCTCGAACACCTCGTCGCACTCGCACTGATTGCGCCACTGGGCAGCGCATGGTCGCAGCCGGGCCCGCGCTGCGGCCCGACAGGCGGCGCCGCCGAGGGACCCTTCTACGTCGCCAATGCACCGCAGGCCACCGACATCAACGCCGGCAAGTCGCCCGGCCGGCCGATGCGCATCGGCGGCACGGTCTACAGCGAGGACGGCGTCACGCCGATCCGCGGTGCGAAGGTCGAGTTCTGGCATTCCGACGCATCGGGCGCCTACCACCCCAACGGAAACGGCGACATCGCACGTTACCCGCGCAGTGAGATCAACTTGCGCGGTGTGACCCACACCGACGCACAGGGCCGCTACACGTTCACGAGCATCGAGCCCGGCCACTATGGCGAGCGCCGCCGCCACCTCCACTGGAAGGTCTCGGCGCCGGGCCACCGCGCGATCACCACCCAGTCGTATTGGCTGGCCGAGCGCGGCGGAGCGCGCGAACAGGGCGACGCCACCGACCGCCGCGCCGAGGCGTGCCGCTGGGTCGAC
Organism: Piscinibacter sp.; assembly: GCA_036507085.1. Taxonomy (GTDB): domain Bacteria; phylum Pseudomonadota; class Gammaproteobacteria; order Burkholderiales; family Burkholderiaceae_C; genus Albitalea. The sequence goes on from DASXQQ010000222.1 coordinate 1,081, forward strand.
TTTCGCGACCGGCAGGGCACGGCGGTCGGCGTGTTCGATATCGTGCTGAAAATCAACTAGAAGTAGAACTAGACCAGCGTCACGACGATCTGGCACGCCGCGTCGCCGCGCAGCATGCAGGTCGGCTCGGCGAGCGTGACGGTCTCGCCGTAGTGCTTCGCGACGCCCTTGACGATGCCGCAGGCGAGCGGGCACAGCTTGCGCGGCGAGCTGTAGTTCACGAGCACCTCGCGCTCGTTGACCCGGCGGCATCTCAGGTACGGTGGGTTGCTGTGCGTGCCGGCGTGGCGAATCACCTCGTGGATCGCGCCCTCGGTGTTGGCGATGAGGTCCAGCGTCTTCCATTCGGGCTGGACCACCGACTGCGCGAGGCTGATCAGATCGGGGACGACGAACTCGCCCAGCGCTTCGAGCAGCCCGCGCACCGGCACGCCGGTCTCGGCCGACAGCACGTTGAGCAGGCCCACCAATTCCTCGTCAGGGTAGTTCGCCACCGGCACATAGACTCGATGGGACACGCCAGCGTCCCGCGCAAGTCGCTGCCAGGCGGCGGCACCGAGGCGGGCCTGGGCGAACTTGCCGACTTCCATGAAGATCAGTCCGTTCACGGGCGGCCTTTCGCTGCGTGGGACCGCAGCACAATGAAGCGACCATTCTGCAGCAACGCTGCCGGAGCACGAAACGCCGATGACCCCGCAAGCCCCAGACCCGCTGGATGCGCCGTCCAGCTACTACGACGCCAGCGTCGTCGCGCGACCCGCGCGGCGCACGCTCGATGGCCGCATCGACACCGATGTCTGCATCGTCGGCGCCGGTTTCGCCGGGCTCGCCACCGCGCTCGGCCTGCTGGAGCGCGGCGTCAAGGACGTGGTGATCGTCGACGCCGAGCGTGTGGGCTACGGCGCCTCGGGTCGCAACGGCGGTTTCGTCTTCGGCGGTTACAGTCTCGATGGCGCCGACTTGCTGGCGCAGCTGGGTCCCGCGCGCGCCAAGGCGATCTACGCCCTCACGCGGCAGGCGGTGGCGCTGATTCGCCGGCGCATCGCGCAGCATGCGATCGAGTGCGATGCGGTCGAGGGCGGCGCGTTGCTTGCCAACTGGTTCGACAACGATGCGATCCTGCGCCGCCGGCAGCGACTGATGGCCGACCACTTCGGCATCGAATGGGAGTTCATCGCGAAGCCGCAGCTCGCGCAGTGGGTCGACTCCGTGCGCTACAGCGGCGCCCTGCTGGAGCGCGATGCGTTCCACTTCCATCCGTTGAAGTACGCGCTCGGTGTCGCGGCGGCAATCGAGTCCGGCGGCGGCGCGATCTTCGAGCGATCGAAGGTGACCGCCATCGAGCCGCACGCCGCCGGCCTGCACGTGTCGACCGCGACCGGCGTGGTGCAGGCACGCCACGTCGTCATCGCCGGCGGCGGCTATCTCGAGCGCCTCGTGCCGGCGCTCGAACGCGCGATGCTGCCGATCGCCACCTACGTGATGGTCACCGAGCCGCTCGGTGATGCACTCGCGCGGCTGATCCCGTCACGCGCGGCGATCTACGACACCCGCTTCGCGTTCGACTACTACCGCCGGCTCAACGACAGCCGGCTGCTGTGGGGCGGGCGCATCTCGGTGCGCGAGCGTCGCCCCGAAGACATCGCGCGATTCCTCAAACGCGACATGCTCAAGGTGTTCCCGAGTCTGCGCGACGCGCGCGTCGACTGCGCCTGGAGCGGGTTGATGAGCTATGCGCGTCACAAGATGCCGCAGATCGGACGGCTCGCGAGCGGCGCCTGGTACGCGCTCGGCTTCGGTGGCCACGGCGTTGCGCCGACCACCGCGGCCGGCGAGTTGCTCGCCGA
>DASXQQ010000223.1:0-3818 GCA_036507085.1 Piscinibacter sp.
CAATCGATGCGCGACTTCGCTGACGCGCGGCGCGTGGCGCGCGACAAACGCGACCTGCGCGCCGCGTTCGCGCAGCGCCTCGACGAGGGCGAGACCGAGGCCCGAGGTGCCGCCGGTGACTGCGACGCGCAGGCCTTCGAATGAGATGCGGGTGTTGTTCATTGGGGGCTTCCTTTTGAGTTCGACGGTGTTGCCCTTCGGGATCACTGAAGGCGTGGACAAACGATAGGTCCGCTGGCGCTTCGAGCCCAGCGCCGCGTCCATCAGATTGGCGGATGGTCCGTCGAGGCAACAACGCCAAAGCGCGCGCACAATGCCGCTGGCATGACCGAGCCGCCCGATCCCGCCGAGCTGAAAACCGCGCGCCACCTCGCGCGCAACCTGGTGAGCCTGCGCCACACCCGCACGCTGACGCAGGACGCGCTGGCCAAGGCCGCCGCGCTGCCGCGCTCGACGATTGCCAATCTCGAGTCGGGCGACGGCAACCCGTCGCTGGCGGTGCTGGTGAAGCTGGCCGGCGCCCTGGGCGTGCCGATCGACGAATTGCTCGCCTCGCCGCGCGCGATGGTGCGGCGCTGGCCGGCCGACGAGGTGGCGTCGCGCAGCAAGGGGCGCGGCGTCAGCATCCGCGCGCTGGTGCCCGAGCCGGTGCCCGACGAGATGATGGACGTGATGGACTTCGAGCCCGGCGCGGTGATGGGCGGCACGCCGCACCTGCCCGGCACGCGCGAGTTCTTCACCTGCCTCGATGGGCGGGTGAACCAGATGGTGGCCGGCGAGCGCTACGAGCTCGCCGCCGGTGACGTGCTCGCGTTTCCCGGCAACCTGCCGCATTCGTACCAGAACGGCGATGCGCTGCAAGCAGCGCGCGGCGTGTCGGTGGTGGTGTTCGCGAAGGCCGGCGTTTGATTCCCACACGCACGCGGGGGATACACGGGGGTGCATCGCCGGCCTCGTGCCCGACCGCTATCCTGTGCGCCGAGGGGCCGGTCGCGGCCCCCTTTTCGTTTTGAGTTCCCGCAAGAAAGGAAACGCATGCCTGGGTTGGATCAGCGAATCGGCCGCGCCATCGTTGCCTGCGCAAGCGGCGCCGCCGCCGCGTTGCTGCTCGCCGCCTGCGGGCCGAAGGCGGCCGAGCCCGCGGCCTCGGGCCCGGGCGCGGGTGGCCCGCCGCCACCGGAGGTGGGCGTGGTCACCGTCGCGCCGCGCGCGGTGGGCTTGACCACCGAGCTGCCGGGCCGGCTCGAAGCCTCGCGCGTCGCGCAGGTGCGGGCGCGCGCCGCGGGCATCTTGCAACAGCGCCTGTTCCGCGAAGGCAGCGACGTGAAGGCCGGGCAGCCGCTGTTCCAGATCGATGCCGCGCCCTACCAGGCCGCGCTGCAAAGCGCGCAGGCCACGCTCGCGCGCGCGCAGGCCAACTTCGCCCAGGCCAGCGCCCAGGCCGAGCGCTTCAAGCCGCTGGTCGAAGCCAACGCGATCAGCAAGCAGGACTACGTCAACGCGGTGGCCGCGCAGCAGCAGGCGCAGGCCGACGTGGCCGCCGGCCGCGCCGCGGTGCAGACGGCGCAGATCAACCTCGGCTATGCGCGCGTCGTCTCGCCGATCGGCGGGCGCATCGGCCGCGCGCTGGTGACCGAGGGCGCGCTGGTCGGCCAGGGCGAAGCGACGCAGCTCGCCGTCGTGCAGCAGATCAACCCGATGTATGTCAACTTCACCCAATCGGCCACCGAGGTTCTGAAGCTGCGCAAGGCGCTGGCGAGCGGGCGGCTCAAGCGCGCCAGCGGGTCGGAGGCGGCGAGCGTGCGGGTCGTGCTCGAAGACGGCAGCGAATATGCGCAGACCGGCCGGCTGCTGTTCTCCGACCTGACGGTCGACCCCACGTCCGGCCAGATCACGCTTCGCGCCGAGCTGCCCAACCCCGACGCCCTGCTGCTGCCCGGCATGTACGTGCGGGTGCGCATCGAGCAGGCGCAGGCGAGCGAGGCGATCGTGCTGCCGCAGCAGGCGGTCATGCGTTCGGCGCAAGGCGACAGCGTGATGGTCGTCGCGCCCGACGGCAAGGTCGCACCGCGGCCCGTGAAGGTCGGCGCGGCGCAGGGCGGGCAATGGGTGGTGCTCGAAGGGCTGAAGTCCGGCGAACAGGTGATGGTCGACGGCTTCCAGAAGCTGCGCGGGCCGGCGCCGGTCAAGCCGGTGCCGTGGCAAGGCGGCGCGTCGGCTTCTGCATCGGCGGCTTCGCGTTGAGGTTGGTGATGAACCACAGAGGGCACAGAGGAAGACAGGGTGCCGAGCGGCTGCCGGCGCTGAGGCCGTCCTTCGGACGGCATGACTTAACGCACCGCTCCCCCGCGCCCCCTCCGCGAGGGGGCTCCAGCATGTTGGACGGCTCTCCCCAGCCCCTCTCCGCGAGAGGGGCTCCAGTTTGTTTGACGAGCCGGCTTTGGCGAAGTGGTGACGGCGAAGACGCTGTGCGACACGCGGTGTTGCCGGCCGCAAGGCCGGCTCGTCAAACACGCTGGAGCCCTCCTCGCGGAGGAGGGCTGGGTGGTGTCGTCGAACATGCCGGAGCCCCCTCTCGGAGGGGGCGCGGGGGAGCTGTGCGTTAGAGCATGCCGTCCTTCGGACGGCCCGTGGCGGCCGCCCGGCACCTTGAACACAACGAAAGCCCCTTGAATGGCCAAGTTCTTCATCGACCGCCCGATCTTCGCGTGGGTGATCGCGCTGTTCATCATCGTGCTCGGCGGCGTCGCGGTCACCCGGCTGCCGGTGGCGCAGTACCCGTCGGTCGCGCCGCCCTCGATCGTCGTCACCGCGTTCTATCCGGGCGCGTCGGCGCAGACGCTCGAAGACAGCGTGATCAGCGTCATCGAACAGGAAATGAACGGCTCGCCCGGGCTGATCTACATGGAGTCGGTAAGCCAGGCCAACGGCTCGGGCTCGATCACGCTGAGCTTCGAGCCGGGCAGCAGCCCCGAGCTCGCGCAGGTCGACGTGCAGAACCGGCTCAGCCGCGCCAGCCCGCGCCTGCCGCAGGCGGTGACGCAGCAGGGCGTGCGCGTCGACAAGGCGCGCGCGAACTTCCTGCTGTTCACGATCCTCTCGTCGGACGACCCGGCCTTCAACCCGGTCGCGCTCGGCGACTACGCGTCGCGCAACGTGCTGCCCGAGATCCAGCGCATTCCCGGCGTCGGCCAGGCCCAGCTGTTCGGCACCGAGCGCGCGATGCGGATCTGGATCGACCCGGCCAAGCTGGTCGGCTTCAACCTCGCGGCGGCCGATGTCAACAACGCGATCCGCGCGCAGAACGCGCAGGTCTCGTCGGGCACGATCGGCGACCTGCCGAACCTGCCGGGCCAGTCGATCTTCGCCACCGTCGTCGTCAACGGCCAGTTGAGCGGCGTCGATGCGTTCGGCGCCATCGTGCTGCGCGCCAACCCCGACGGCTCGGCGGTGCGGCTGCGCGACGTCGCGCGCATCGAGCTCGGTGCGCAGACCTACGCCACCTCGGCGCGGCTGAACGGCCGGCCGTCCACCGGCATCGGCGTGCAGCTGTCGCCGACCGGCAATGCGCTCGCCACCGCGACCGCGGTGCGCCAGCGCATGGACGAGCTCGCGCGCTACTTCCCGCAGGGGATGAAGTACGCCATTCCCTACGACAGCTCGCGCTTCGTCAAGATCTCCATCGGCCAGGTGGTCGAGACGCTGCTGCAGGCGGTGGCGCTGGTGTTCCTCGTGATGTACCTGTTCCTGCAGAACTGGCGCTACACGGTGATCCCGACCATCGTCGTGCCGATCGCGCTGCTCGGCACCTTCGGCGT
>DASXQQ010000224.1:0-7904 GCA_036507085.1 Piscinibacter sp.
GCCGACCGGAATGCAGACGTTGTCGGCCTTCAGGTCCAGGTGCACGAGCTGCAGCTCGTGGATCGCGTCGAGCGCGATCAGGCAGTGGCGCGCCAGCGCCCACCAGTGCGCGCAACCCTCGAACACATGGCGCAGCACCCAGCCGTCGCGCTCCACCGGCAACAGCGTCGCCCAGTGGTCGATGGTGATCCCTGCGTCGTAGGTCTGCACCAGCGCGGGCCGGCCGACGGCGCCGCGATCGAAGCGCACGACATCCGGTACCGGACCGATCCCGTGGCCCACCAGCCGCGCCAGGATGCGCCATTCGCGCTCGGTCCAGTGGCGGAAGTCGCCCGCCGGCGTCGCCAGAAAACGCTTGGTGTAGCGCCGCCGTTCTCCCGGCAGCGCTTCTTCGCGAAAGACCTCGACGTGGTCGCCGGTGACCATGCGCAGGCGGCCGCGGCCGAACACCCGGTCGATGTCGGCGGGGCTCATCGACGGGACCTCTGGGATCTGATGGATCCGACGAATCGCGAGATCCAGCGCGGATGCGGCACGCGCAAGCCGGCGCGCTGCAGCAGCAGCACCGTCGCATCGTCGACGCTTCCATTGACGCGCGCCAGGGCGATCAGTTCCTCGCAGCGCCGTGCGAGCGGGACGCTCTGTCTCAAGAGGCGGCACCAATCGTCGGCTTCGACGAACTTGTGCACCCCGTCGCTGCACAGCACCAGCAGGTCGCCGCACGCCAGGTCGTGCCGTGCGACGCTCGCGCCCGCGGTCGCGCCGTTGCCCACCATGCGCGCCGGATCGTCGAGCGAGCCACCACTTGGCGGGACCTCGTTCAAATAGCGAAAGGTGTCGTCGCGCGTCAGCAGCTCGATGCGGGGTTCGCCGCGCATGGCCAGCCGGTAGACGCGGCAGTCGCCGACCCATGCGACCAGCCATTTCGACGCGAACACATTCACCGGCGCGCACAGGGCCACCGTCGCCGCACCGGGCGAATCGGTGACTTGCGTGATGCGCTGGGCGATGGCGCGGTCGGCGTCGAGCATCGCTTTGCGAACGCGGTCGGCGTCGACCCGGTGGGCACCGAGAGTCTCGTGCAGGTGCGAGACGAGTAGGCGGCTTGCCATCTGAGCCATCGCGCCACCGCCCACGCCATCGGCGACGACGAACATGCGCCCCGGGCTGCCCAGGGCGCTGTGCGCGTCTTCGTTGCTGTCGTGCTGGCTGCCGCACGATGACGCCACCGCCGCGTCGATGTGGCCAAAGGCCGTCGTGTGGATCGACTGCTGACCCACGGCAGGTGCGTCCGCCATGGCGCGCGGGCCGCGCGGCGGGGCGGGCTCCAGCGGCGTGATCAGGCTGCCCGCTGCCATGTCAGACGCCGCCGGGCCGCCCCAAGGCGGCTGAGCGCCCCCTCGGGGGGCAGGAGCGAAGCGACGTGGGGGTCGTCATGTCAGTCTTGCCCCTGGCGCGTGAGCGTCAGCGTGCAGGTGGGATGGTCGTGCGGCGACGCACCGAGCACCATCGTCTCACCCACCTTCCAGCGAAAGCGCGTGCCTGTCGCGTGGGGCACGCCTTCGATCAGCACGCCGTTGTCGCCGTGGACCGCCACCTGTGCCCCCGACTCGTCGAGTTCGACGATGTCGAGGTGATGGCCCGACACGCCTTCGTGCCGGCGGTCGATCACCAGCGTCTGGTTGCGCGAGCGGCCCACCGTCACCGGCAGCGAGCCCGGGCGCAGCTCCAGCGTGCGCACGCCGGCGACCAGGAACGCGGTGATCTTGAAGACGTTCTCGGCCGGCCGTGCCGGCAGGATCGCCGTCAGCGGCGTCTTCGGTGACGCGGCCGTGGACGCGATCGGCGTGAGGCGTGCCGCCGCGTTGGCGGGCGGCCGCATCGCCACGCAGGGGTATTCGCTCGCCGGCCCCTCGGCGCGTGCCGACAACACGATGCGCGCGCCTTCCATCAGCCTGATCGGCTGCTCGAGGGTGGCGGCTGCCGTTGCCGGGCCGCTTCGGTCGAGCACGCCCGCCGGCGATTCGACGCGGATGCCGTTGGTCGAGCCGGCATCGGTCACCCACCATGCGTCCTTGTCGAGCCAGATCTCGGCATGCCGGCGGCTGGTGTAGGTGCCGTTGACGCGGATGTCGCAGCCCTCGCCCTTGCCGACCACGTAGCGGCGCCCGGGCACAACCGCCTGCAGCACGACGCGGCGTCTGCCGTCGCCGTCTTCGATGTCGAACTCGCAGCGCTGGCCGGCCAGCGGCGTGGTCGGCGTGGCACTGGCGTAGGCGTGCGCGGCGGCGGGCCGCGCGAAGTCGAGCTCGGTCCAGCGGCCGAGAACGCTCACCTGGTAGGGGCGCAGCGCCGTCGACATTGGCGTGCTGCGCAGCGCTGCCAGCAGTTCGTGGTATTCGCCGCCTTCATCGGCGTCGTCGCGCGCGTCGGCATCGAACAACCCGGCAAACTGCGACAGGTCGATGGCGGCCGCGTTCGGCAGCCCGCCGATCACTTCGCGGGCCAGGTAGCGCTTGACCTGTTCGGGCTTGAACTCGTGCATGAACTGTTGCAGCAGCTGGCGCGCCTCGGCAGCGCCGGGGCAGCGCACGCCGATCGACGTGAGCAGGAAGCGGTCGCGGTCGGCAATCGCGAGGTGCAGTCGCACATGACTCGCGACGAAGTGCTCGAGCTCGTCGCGGATGGCCGCGATCAGCGGGCCGTAGACGCCCAGGTGTTCGGCGTTGGTCAGCACCGAGTCGTGCGCCTGCGTCGATTCATGCGTCGATTCGGGTGACGGGTCGTGCGCCGGCAAGTCGACGCGGGCCACCAGCCCGTTCATGCGGTGCACGCGATCGAGGACCCACGATTTGAGCGACATGGCGTTGACCTCCAGGCGTCAGTTCCATCAGTTCCGATAGGCAATGACCAGTGTCGCCAAGGGGCCGGCGCCGCGCAGGTGACGCACGCGCGGCGAGGCCGGCAAGCCGTAGCGCGCCATGCGTTCGAGGAAGCGTCCCCAGGCCGGCTGCAACGCCTCGCCGGCGTCGACGCGCTGCTTCAGGGCCGGCAGCGACAGGTCGATCAGCATCGCGACCCGAGATACGTCGCCCACCATCACGATGGCGCGCCGCAGCGTGTCTTCGATGTCGGCCAGGCAACGCTCGAACGGCCCGTCGAAGGTCCACACCAGCGGCGCAGGCAATGTAGTCATGGCGCGCTCCCCGCAATCAAGCCGACCTGGCGCCCGGTGATCTGCATCGCGATCTCGGCCGACGGATTCGGGCCGTGGTCGCCGGCGCCGTGCACGTGGCCGCTGCGCTGCAGCCAGTTGCGCTCGGTCAGCACGGCGATCACCTTGGTCCACGGGCCGCTGCTGGCGTGATCGGCGCGCCAGGCGGCCACGTACCACTTGTAGGGACGCAGCGAACTGCAGGCACCGGGCCTGGCTTGTTGCGCCGCGTCGCCATGCCGACACAGGCGCGCCAGCTCATCGAGCGACACCCCGTCGCTCGGGAAGCTCGGCGTACCGGTCTTGCCCGCCAGCCAGTCGATGTCGCGACAGCGGCGGGCATCGAAGACCTGTTCGCAGGCGGTGCGCGAGGTGCCGGCGCGGTGGCCGTACGACAGCCCGCTCAAGATCACCTCGGCCGCGTCGTGCGACAGCCGGTTGGGCTGCGCCGCGGCCAGGCTCCAGCGCACCACCGCGGATTCGAGAGTGGCGGCGTCGGCGCCGCCCGCGCCGTGCACGGACTCGACGAGATGCGGCCGCCGCACTTCGGTCTGGCCATTGGCCGCCGCGGCCAGCGTGGCCATCATGCCCGCGATGCCGAGCGCGCTCGCGCGTGCGTGGCCCTGCCCCCAGCCTTCGGCCACCACGTCGACCACCGCGCCGCCGCGGCACTTTTCCCAGTCGTCGTCGCTCAGGCGCCGCCCGTCGGCGCCGGCCGCGCAGCGCCGCACGATCGCCGGGTCCAGCGCGGCGGGCGGCGTCAGGTGCATGGCCGCGCCGAGCTTGCCGGCGAGCGGCTCGCTCATCAGCCGCCCGTAGGCAACCGTCGTCGACAGCGGCCGGATCAAGCCCGACTCGGCGGTGGCGTTGACCGCACGGCCGAACAGCAGGTCGTGCTTGCCGCAGTCGACCCGCGCGTCGGTGCATCCCGCGTTCCAGCCGAACGCCAACGCGGACGACTGCACGTCCCAGGGCCGGTGGCAGTTCGCGAAGCCCTTGTCGATGCAGAACATGCGATCGAGAAAACGCGCCGAGTCCGAGCGCATCAGCTGGCCGCGCAGGCTGTCGCGTGCCGGTGCGGCGTCGCGTTTCATCGCGGCGTGCTCGGCCGACAGCCAGCGCGCGCCGACCTCGGGGTCGGACAGGAACGCAGCGGCCATGATCGGCTTGATCGTCGACGCCGGCATCGCGTCGTGGAACACCGCCGGGTTCAGCAGCGCATCGGGCCGATACTGCACCGGGTACGGCAGGCGCTTGTCGCAGGTCGGGTCGCGCCCCGGCCCGTCGACCTCCTGCCGCGCGCAGGGCGACATCGCACCGGCCAGCGCCTCGATGCGGCCGCTCGCGACATCGATCACCGCCACCGCCGCCATGCGCACCATCGCGCCCTCGAGCAACTGCTGGCCGATGAGGCCGTCCTTGTCCTCGTTGCGGCGCAATCCCAGCGCGCGGCAGACGTCGTGGCGGCCGGTGTAGCAGGCCGCGGTCTTCTGTGCCAGCGCTTGCAGGACCGGGTCGATCGTGAGGTCGACGGAGAAGCCGACGTCGACCGCCGCGCCGTCGAGCACGATGCGATTCGGGCCGTAGCGATAGCCGCCGGGCGCATCGGGCGAGGCCGCATCGGCATCGGTGTACAGGTGGTACAGCGAACCCGAGGGCTGGCGCAGCGACTCGAGCGGCTGCAGCATCGTGTGCAGCGACGGCGGCACCATCCAGCGCGTGTCGTCGAGCGGATCGGCGAGGCCCGGTTCTCCGACCAGCGCGCTCGGCGGGCGCATCGCTGCCGCGTCGCTCGCGGCGCTGGAGGCCCTGGACATCGCGGGCATGGCGCACAGGCGTTGCTGCACGCTGCGCGCGCCGGCGACGAAGTGAGTCGGCACGGTGCTCTCGCTGTCGTGCCGGCCGAGGTAGATGCACCCCGCAATGCCGTTCCAGGGATTGCGGCGCATCACCTCGCGCGCCGTGATCTCCATCTCCTGCTCCGGCCGCCAGCGCGCAAGCGCCTTGCTGCCTTCGGTGCCGCGCCAAGCCAGGGCTTCGAGCATGCGGGCGTCGGCACGCGAGAGTGCGGCCAGCGCGGCGGCCAGGTCGGCACACCGGACCTGGAATCGCTGGCCCGGGACCTCGGCCGTTTCAATGGCTGCGCCCAGGCTCTTGTCGGCGGCGGCGAACCAGCGCGCCGCGTCGAAGCCGACCGGATGGCTCACCCGTGCGTTCGGGCGCGAGCTGAAGCGCAGCAGCGCGGCGTCGAACTCCGCCAGCTGGGCGGCGATGTGCTCGGCGGGCGACGGGGCCATCGCGCGCTTGCCGGCAACCCGCAGCAGCCACTGGTTGACATCCCAGGTCGCGCTCCACTCGCGCCGGCACGACGGTATGCCGTCCAGCACCTCCGCCGCGGTGGGCGCCCCCGGTGCCGTTGCGGGGCGCTGCATGATGGCTTGTTCGAAGGTCTTCAGTGCGGCGACATGGCGCACGCTCACGTAGCGATCGGCGGGGCCGCGCCACAACGCAGCGCCGGGCTCGGCCGGGCGGATCACGGCCACCAGCAGCACGATGGCCAGCATCATCGGAACGACGGCGATGCTGGCCGCGATCGCGAAGTCGAGCAGCGAAGTGGCGCGCCGTTCAACCATCGCTGCCTCGTGCAGGAAGGTTGACGTTGAGGCACAGCGCCAGGAAGGCCAGGTTGACCAGCAGCGAGGTCATGCCGAAGCTGACGAACGGAAAAGTGACGCCGGTCAGCGGCAGCACCGCCAGGTTGCCGGCAACGGTGACGGCGAGCTGGCACAAGGTCAGCACGACCCAGGCCACGCCGACCCAGCTCAGCAGCGCTTGGCCGTCGTTGGCGATGTGTCCCGCGGTCGCTATGAGGCGCGGTTCGCCGCGCGTGACCCGCCCATGGTGGCGGATCAGCCGGTGCAGCCAGACGGCACATCCGAGCGATGCGGCCCAGGCGGCCATCGCTCCGAACACGCCGACGATCGCGGTGAACGTGTAATCGCTGTGGATCTGTGCCGGCACGCCGCTGCAGCTGCCCGCCGGCGCGTAGCCGCACCAGGGCGCGGCGCCGATGCCGAAACCCTCCTTTGGCGTTGCATGCTGGAACCACGACACGAGTGCGAGCTGGTCGTTGGTCGATGCGAACGGCGCCGCCAGGCTCTCCAGGCGCGTCGCGGTCACGCTGTCGACGGAACCGAGCTTGAACAGCGCGACAGTGGTCGCGCCGATCCAGGCCGCGAACAGTGCCACCGCCAGCACAAAGGCCCAGGCTGTGTGGCCGCTGCGCTGGTACCACCACATCGCAACCGTTGCGGCGAGAAAGGCGCCCGACGCGTAGCCGGCAATCAGCAGCGGCCCCATGTCGCGGGTGATCAGCATCGCAGCGATCAGCACCGCGATGACGAACAGCAGCGGCCAGACATAGCGCCAGAACGACAGTCCCGCAGGCCCCGAGCGCGCCAGCCGCTCGGCCAGCGGCCCGGCGCGCAGGAAGAAGAACCAGGCGGCGCCGACGATCAGCCACACCCGTCCGAGCTCCGACGTGAGCTGGCGCATGTTGGACAGCGACAGCCCGAACACCGCGACCGCGGCCAAGGTCAGCAGCGACAGTGCCGCCAATGCGCGTGCGCTCCCGAGCCGCTGCGCCGAACGGCGCGCCGTCTCGCCGGCGATCGCGAGCGTCCAGCCAAGGCCGCGCGACAGCGGCTGGCGCAGGAACAGCAGCACCGAGAACACCAGCAGGCCCAGCCACAAATGCCCCTGGTGGTAGAGCGCCAGATAACGGTTGCCTGGGTGGCCGTTGGCCGACAGGTCGAGCAGCAGCAACCAGCCGAGGCCGGTGGCCAGCACCACGCCTGCGTAGCCGATGCGCGAACTCATCGCCTGGGCTGCAGTCGCGGTTGCGGTATCGCGCTTGCGGCCCAGCGCCCAGAACAGCAGCAGCGCGGCGGCAGCGCACAGCCACAGCACGAAGCCCGCAGGCGGGCTCCAGAGCGCTTGCTCGAGCCGCGCGGGCTCGAAACCGCGGTTGCCGGCGAGCGGCCAGGGCACGCGGGCGAGCCAGGCGGCGATCGCCCACAGCGCCAGCGCGCCGGCCACGCCGAAGGCCGGCGACCACGGGCGCCGGCTCCAGAGGAGCAGGCCGAAGCCGAGCAGCATGGCCCCGGCCCATTGCCAGCCGGCAGACTGCATCAACGCGAGCACGGCCTCGTTCTTGCGCGAATTCGACAGCGACTGCCGCGCGTCACCCATCAATGCCGCGGTGGCGGACAGCGCTGCGATGCCGCCCATGTCGCAAGGCGGCGATTGACGCGCACTCGCCACCGGCAGCATTGCCGCGGCGGCGACGCTTTCGGTGGCGGCGCGGCCATCCAGGGCGGCCGCCAGCAGCAATACGGCGTTGGCCCGTGCCGTCTCGGGCGCGGCGCCGGCGGGCTGTGGCGCAGCGGGCTCGGCCAACGCAGCCTCCACCCAGCGGGCGGCGCACCACAGCGGCACCGGGCCGGCCGCGCCGGACGTCGCCAACTGAAAACGATCGACGAAGGGCTGGGTTTCTGCCTCGATCGCCGCGATGGCGTCCGCCAGGCCGCGCAGTTCGCCGATGCCTTCGCGCTGCTGCAGCCGCAGCCCGCTCAGGCGCGCCTCGGCGTCGATCACCGGCGCGAGGAAGGCATGTGCGGAGCGTGACACC
>DASXQQ010000225.1:0-6498 GCA_036507085.1 Piscinibacter sp.
CCGACCTGCAGCAGGCGCTCGCGTTCGCGCCGCCGCACCTGTCGATCTACCACCTGACGATCGAGCCCAACACGCTGTTCGCCAAGCACCCGCCGCCGCTGCCCGATGACGATCTGGCGTCCGACATGCTCGACCTGATCGTCGAGCGAACGGCGGCAACCGGCCTCGAGCGCTACGAGGTCTCGGCCTTCGCGCGACCCGGCCACCGCTGCGTGCACAACACCAACTACTGGCAGTTCGGCGACTACCTCGGCATTGGTGCCGGCGCACACAGCAAGCTGAGCTTTCCGCACCGCGTGGTGCGCCAAATCCGCTATCGCGACCCGGCGAAGTACATGGCGCAGGCGCTGGCCGGCGCGGCGGTGGCGCAGGACGACGAAGTGGCGCGCGAGCAATTGCCGTTCGAGTTCATGCTCAACGCGCTGCGCCTGAAGGAAGGCTTCGAACTCGCGCGTTTCACCGAACGCACCGGGCTGCCGCTGAGTGTGCTGCAGAAGGCGCTGGCCAGCGCGGAAGAGCGCGGCCTGATCGAGCGCGACCTGCAGTGGGTTCAGCCGACCGCGCGTGGCTTCGATTTTCTGAGCGACTTGCAGTCGCTGTTTCTGCACACCTCAGCGCGCCAATCGGCGTGAACGACCCGCGTTGCGGATTTCCCGCGGCGTGCTCCCTTTGTGGCGAGCAATGAGCCGCCGCAGGCTCGAGGCATCGGCGTAGCCGACTCGCTCGGCGATGTCAGCCAGCGCGCGGGGCGTGGTCTCCAGCAGATGGATCGCTTGCTCGACGCGCAGCCAGTCAGGGCGATCAGCCAGCGTGTTGCGCGATGCCGGCGATGGCCCACTCGCGGCTGCCGTCGGTCGGCTTGACGAGGTGCCAGACTTCGTCGAACGGCGCGGCGGGCGCGTCCTTCTCTTCGCGAATCAAACCGTGGAAACGCACGCTGACGATCTGCCGCGCGGCCTCGTCGGCGAAGTCGATCACCTGGGCGTCGAGCTTCACCACATCGGTTTGCTGCCGCCCGCCTTGGCGGTCTTGCAGGTCGAGGCGGAACGCCGCGAACATTTCCGGCGTTGCGAACTGGCGCAGGTCCTCGAGGTCACCGGCGTCGTTGGCCGCTTGCATCCGGATGAAGATCATCTTGGCTGCGCGTTCGAAAGCGGCCGCGTCGAAACCGGCCGGCAGGGTGCCGCTCGGGGTGGTCGCGTTCGAGGCCGCGCTTGCCTCGGAAGCGGCCGACATCGCGGCGCCCGAGCCGAAGGTCCCACCGGCCGCCGGCGGCATGCCGGCACCGGCGAACTGCAGGCCCTGGGTCGACAGGGCTGGACGCGAGGCCGCTGGGCCGAAGCGGCGCAACAGGAAGCGCACGACCCAGATGGCCACGATCGCCAGCAGCGCCATCGTCAGGATGTTGCCGAAGGCCTCGCTCATTCCCAGGTGGCTCATCAACGCTGCAATGCCCAGGCCGGCGGCGAGACCGGCAATCGGACCCATCCAGGAGCGCTTGGGTGGCACCGCGGGAGCTGCTGCGGCGGCGCCGGTGGTGCCCGGCGTGGCGGCGGGTTGCGCCGGCGGCTGCTGCGCGGGCGGCGTCGCCGGCGCCTGACGCTTCATGCCCGAGCTGGTGCCGCCGCCCAGGCGCTTGGCCTGCACATCGGCCGCCGCGAAGCTCAGGCTCAACAAGCCCATGAAAACCGCCAACAACATTCGTTTCATCGGATATCTCCAAGCACAAGCGAGTCTACGTCTTCGAGACGCACGTTCAGCCTCGTGGGGATATGGTGGCAATGCGGCGGCGGGCAAGAGGCGCCGCGGCGACTATCGGACCCTTTAAGCGTTACGGTAAGTGGTAGAGCCATGGGGTGCAGCCATGAATTCGGGCAGCTGCTCGGCGCGGGCTGAGAACTCCTGCAGTGCGGGGTGGTTTGCTGCGCTCACAAGCTCGGGCAGCATCATTTGCGTGAAGTGCCATGCGACGGCGGTACTGACTCCCGCCTGATTGATCGTCTCGCTGGCGGCCGCGAGCGGTTGGCGACGAAGCTCGGATTCGAGTGCGGCATAGGCGGCCAGAAGCTGCCCCGTGACTCTGGATACCCAGGGCACATGCAGCTTCTCGGCGGGGCGCAAGTTGCGCTCGTAGACGATTTGCACGCTCTTCTCGCATGCGGCGAGCGCGAGACCGATGAGGCGAAGGACGTGTTGACGCTCAGCGGCGTTCGCGGGAACGAGCGACTTGCCCGCAGCGGCCAGACCTTGCGCGTACTCGAGAATGAGTGTCGAGTCCATCAGAACCTCGCCATCGTCACAGACGAGCGACGGGGCTTTGACAACCGGGTTGATCTGCTGGAACTGCTCGAAGGTGCTGAAGACCGAGATGGAGCGGTGCTCGAAGGGCAGACCAAGCAGTTGCAGCGAGACCGCGACGCGACGAACGTAGGGTGAGTCGAGCATTCCGATGAGTTGCATGGTCTCTCCGATTGACCGAGGGCTGATCGTATCGCCCATGCTTCTTCCGTCATCCGCTGGTGGAAACGCCAGCCGGCCATCGCGGCCTCGGCGGCAAGGTCTACGAGACCTGAAGCCCGTTCAGCGCACGCGCGACTGCGCGGCGACTTGCAGCGTCTCGTGCACCTCGTAGCACATGATCGCGAGGAAACCGAGCAGCGCGACATAGCAGGCGGCGTAGCTCACGCGCGTGGGCATCGACGTGAGCCGATACGCGTGCGTCGCCGGCTCATTGCGCTGTCGCCAGGCGGTCCACAACTGGCTCGCCGCGAGGATGGCGACCAGCACCAGCAAGGGGCTCGGCCGCCAGACCAGCATTGCCAGCAGCACCGGCACGCCGGCCAGCCACAGCCAGGGCGAGATCACCTGGGTGATGCGCCCGCCGTCCAGTGGCGACAGCGGGATCAGGTTGAACAGGTTGAGGAAGAAGCCCGAGTAGGCGACCGCGAGCAGCCAATCGGCCTGCTGCTCGCGCGCCACGACATAGCAGGCCAGCGCGCCCACGGTGCCGAGCAGCGGACCGGCCATGCCGACATAGGCTTCGGTCTCGGCGTTGTGCGGCATTTGCTTCAATTCGATCCAGGCGCCGACGAAGGGGATGAAGGTCGGCGCGCCGACCGGCAGGCCGCGCTGGCGCGCCGCCAGGTAGTGGCCCATCTCGTGGACGAACATCAGCGCAACGAAGCCGGCGGCATAGCGCCAGCCCCAGACGAAGGCGTATACCACCACCGACACCAGCATGCTGCCACCGGTGGTGAGCAGCTTGCCGAGCTTGATGAATTTCAGGCTGGCGAGCAGCCACAGCAGCAGCTTGATCATGGGGTGGCGGCGCGGGCCTTCGTGCGCCGCTTCGGTGGCGGATGCAGGTTTGTGCGCGACAGCTCCAGCTCGTCGCGCAGCCACTGGCGCAGCGCGGCGAGCGGCGCCCAGTCGCGCAGCGCCGTCGGATACGCCAGGTGGTAGGGATAGGCGTGTTCGTAGACGATCGACAGCGACGACAGCTGCACCAGCCGGCCGTCGACCAGCGCATCGGCGGCGAGCAGATCGCGCGCCAGCGCGAGCCCGAGATTCTGCTCGGCGGCTTGCAGCATCAGGCCGGCGTCGTTGAAGCTCGCCACCGGCGTGGGGTGGATGCGCAGGCCGGCGGCGGCGAACCAGCGTTGCCAGAGCTCGCTGTCGCCGAGCAGCGGCTCGCGCGCCAGTGCCTCGGGCTGCGCACCGAGCAGGCGCCGCGCGGCCGCCGGCGAGCCGACCAGGATGAACGGCATCGGCCCTTCGAACAGGCGCTGCGACTCCAACCCCGGCCACGGCCCGCGCCCGGTGCGCAGCGCGGCGTGAAAGCCCTCGCGCTGCAGGTCGACGAGCTGGTGGGTGGCGTCGATCTCGAGTGCCAGGTTCGGATAGCGCTCGCGCCAGCGCCCCATGCGCGGCAGCAGCCAGCGCTGCGCGAACGACGGCAGCGTCGTCAAGCGCAAGCGCTGCGCCGACCCGCTGGCCGCGGCGGCGGCGGCCTGCACGCCGTCGTCGAGCTGCGCGAGCGCCGGCTCGACGCTGCGCAACAGCGCCTCGCCGGCGGGGTTGAGCACGACGCGGCGGCCGCGCCGCTCGAACAGTTGGAAGCCGAGCTGCTCCTCGAGCCCGCGGATCTGCTGGCTCACCGCGCTGTGCGTGAGGTGCAGCGACTCGGCCGCTGCGCGCAGGTTCTGAAGCGTCGCGA
Source organism: Piscinibacter sp. (assembly GCA_036507085.1). Lineage (GTDB taxonomy): Bacteria > Pseudomonadota > Gammaproteobacteria > Burkholderiales > Burkholderiaceae_C > Albitalea. Next base: position 4,217 of record DASXQQ010000225.1, read on the forward strand.
CGCTGCGAAACGCGGGCAGGGTGTGCAGGGGCAGGCGGGCCATGCTGGTAAGCATAGCTTACCGATTTAGGCAGAACAAGTCGCTTCCTGCCGGGCTTCTGGGCTCATATGCTTACCAGCATGGCGTTTCCAAAGGAGTCGATGTCATGCACAGCCCGACCTGCCCCTCGACGATTCCGCTCTACCGTCCGTGGTCCGACAAGCTGCTGCTCGCGGCGGTCGACGCGTTCAACGAGCTCGGTGTGCGCTGGCGCGCGCGCGCCGAGCGCCGGCGCCGCGAGCAGGCACTCGACGCCGTGGCGGACATGAACGAGCTGCTGCTGCGCGACATCGGCGCGCCCGAATGGATGATCGCGCAGGCGAATGTCCGGCGCGAGGTGGAGCGCCAGCGCTTGCTCGAAGTGCAGCACGGCCCACGCGTGGGGTATTGAGGCGAGGTCTGCCGGTCGTAGGGTGGGCTTCAGCCACGGCGGCCGGAGTTGCAACCACAGAGAACACAGAGATCACAGAGGAAAGCAAGAATTCCCTCTGTGTTCTCTGTGGTCGGACTTCTTTCGTGTGATGCGACGCGTGGGCTGAAGCCCACCCTACACAAGCATTGAGCCGAGCCGCTCAGACCCGGTTCAGCGACATCCCCGCCGTGCTGCGCAGGCGTTCGATCAGCTTTGGCGCGATCTGCGTCAGCGGCAGCACCTCGTGCGCCGCGCCGGCGGCGATCGCTTCGCGCGGCATGCCGAAGACCACGCAGGTCGCTTCGTCCTGCACCACGTTGTAGCTGCCGGCGTCGCGCATTTCCTTCATCGCCTTGGCGCCGTCGGCGCCCATGCCGGTGAGCATCAGCGCCAGCGCGTTCGGTCCGACCACGCGCGCGGCCGACTTGAACAGCACCTCGACCGAGGGCTTGTGGCGGTTCACCGGCTCGCCATCCTGCACCCGCGCGATGTAGTTGGCGCCGCTGCGCTCGACGCTGAGGTGGAAGCCACCCGGCGCGATGTAGGCGTGACCCGGCAGGATGCGCTCGCCGTCGCGCGCTTCGGCGACGCGGATGCGGCACAGGCCGTCGAGCCGCGCCGCGTAGCTCTTGGTGAAGCCGGGCGGCATGTGCTGCGTGATCACCACTGCCGGACAGTCGGGCGGCAGGTTCACGAGCACTTCCTTCGTCGCTTCGGTGCCGCCGGTGGAGGCGCCGATGAAGATGATCTTCTCGGTCGACAGCCGGCCCAGGTTGGCAACCGGAACGGCCGCCCGCGCGGCCGTCTCCGCCGGCGCGTCGCCCGCGCTCGCGCTGACCACGAGCCGCCGCAAATGCGCCTTGGCCGCCACGCGGACCTTGTCGGTGATGTCTTGTGCCAGCAGCTTCAGTCCGTCGGCGACGCCGATCTTCGGCTTGGCGACGAAGTCGACCGCGCCGAGTTCCAGCGCCCGCAAGGTGACCTCGGCGCCGCGCTCGGTCAAGGTGGACACCATCACCACCGGCATTGGCCGCAGGCGCATCAGCTTGCTCAGAAAGTCGATGCCGTCCATGCGCGGCATCTCCACATCGAGCGTGATCACGTCGGGGTTCAGGTTGCGGATCATTTCGCGCGCGGCGAACGGGTCGCTGGCGGTGCCCACGCATTCCATGTCGGGCTGGCGGTTGATGATCTCGGTGAGCAGGCTGCGCACCAGTGCCGAGTCGTCCACCACCACCACGCGAGTCTTGGCCATCGCTGTCGTCCTTCAATGCTCAGAACAGGTCGACCGAGCCGCCGCCGGTCGTGGCCGGTACCGCGCGCTGCGCCGCCGCGCGGTCCTGCGCCACCAGCGCCTCGGCATTGGCCGGCGCCAGGCGCTTGACCATCGCCTTGCCGCTCGCGGGCAGGAAGCAGACCTTGCGCGGATACACATCGAGCACGTCCTTGGAAAGGATGGGGATGCGCTCGGTCTTCAGGTACTCGATAACGAAGTTGGTGTTGCGCTCGCCGACGTTCATCGTGTTCATGCCGCTGATCACCTGGCCGCCGCCGAACACCTTGGCTTCCATCGTCGAGCGCGCCGCGCCGCGCTTCATCATCTCGTTGATCAGCAACTCCATCGCGTAGGAGCCGTAGCGGCCCGAGTCGCCGGCGCCTTCGGGCAGCATGAAGTGGTTCATGCCGCCCACGCGCGCGCTGCGGTCCCACAGGCAGGCGGCGATGCACGAGCCCAGCGTCGTCATGATCAGCAGGTCTTCGTGGTGCACGAAGTACTCGCCCGGGAGAATCTTCACCGCGTCGTTCTTGAAGTGCGCGTCGTAGAAGAAG
>DASXQQ010000226.1:0-6617 GCA_036507085.1 Piscinibacter sp.
CGACAATGTGTCGAGCGCGATCTACCAGTTCATCTGGGACGAGTACTGCGACTGGTACATCGAGATCGCCAAGGTGCAGATCCAGACCGGCGACGACGCACAGCAGCGCGCCACGCGCCGAACGCTGATCCGCGTGCTCGAAGCGACGTTGCGGCTGCTGCATCCGATCGCACCCTTCATCACCGCCGAGCTGTGGGAGCGGGTCGCGCCGGTGGCGGGACGCAAGCCCGAAGGTGACACGCTGGGCATCGTCGTGGCGGCCTATCCCAAGGCGCAGCCGGAGAAGATCGATTCACAGGCCGATGCCTGGATGGAGCGATTGAAGGCCCTGGTCGGCGCCACACGCAGTCTGCGCGGCGAGATGAACCTCGCGCCGAACAAGCCTACGCCGCTGTGCGTGACCGGTGACACCGGCTTCCTCGAAGCAACCGCGCCAGTGCTGAAGACGCTGGCCAAGTCATCGGACGTGAAGGTCTTCACCGACGATGCGGCCTTTGCGCAGGCGACGGCAGCATTGCCGGTGGCCGTGGTCGGTGACGTGCGCGTGGCGCTTTACGTCGAGGTCGACAAGGCGGCGGAGATCGAGCGGCTGAAGAAGGAGATCGTCCGCATCGAGGGCGAGATCACCAAGGCCAGCGCCAAGCTCGGCGACGAGAGCTTCGTCGCGCGCGCGCCGGCGGCGGTGGTCGATCAGTTCAAGCAGCGCGTCGCCGAGTTCACGGCGACACGGGCCCGGCTTCAAGATCAAGCGACACGTCTGGCGTCGTCGGCTTGAATTCGCGCTGCGCGTTCGGCGTGAGCGTGAGCAGTTCGTCGATGCGCTTGACCACCGCCCAGGCGCTGCGCAGCCGCGACTCGCGCGTGGTGCTCGCCACCCGCGGCGTGATCTGCAAGGTGTCCATGCCGGAGAGCGGCCGGCCGTCGTCGAGCGCGCCCGGCTCCAGGCTGTCGAGCCAGGCGGCCGCGACGCGGCCGCTGGCCAGCGCCTCGGCCAGCGCCTGCTCGTCGAATAGCGCCGAGTGCGCGATGCTGACGATCACCTGGTTGGGCTTGCAAAACGGCAGGAAGCGCTCGCCGAGCAGGCCGTGGTAGCGCGTGAAGTAGCTCAGCTGCACGCACACCGCGTCCGACTCCTCGAGCAACTCGCGCAAGCCCTTGGGCTTGACGTGCCAGCGCTCCCACACGCCGTCGCTCGCGTGCACCGACGGGTCGTAGCCGATCACCTTGGAGCCGAAGCCGGCGAGCAGTTGAGCCATCGAGCGCGCGGACGGTGCCATGCCGACCAGCCCCACGGTGGCCGCGCCGAGTTCGCGCCCGACCAGCATGCCGTCGGAGCCGACCACCGGCACGCGACGCAGCATCGACAGCAGCGCACCGATCATGAATTCGGCTTCGGCCTGGGCCGTGGCGGTGAGGCTGCGCACGACTTCGACGCCGGCGCGCGCGCAGGCGTCGAGGTCGATGTTTTCGGCGCCTGCGCTGACCCGCCCCACCGCGCGCAGCACCGGCGCGTAGTGCAGTGCCTGCGAATCGAGCGCAACCGACGGCGGGATGATCAGCGAGCGCACGTTGTACAGCGCCTGCCGGAAGCCGCGCGGGTCACGCGCCAGCTCAGGCGCGTACAGCACCGAATGGCGCGCGTCGAGCCACTCGGTGACCTCGGGTTCCAGCGGTTCGACGATCAGTAAATCCATTGGATTCGGGGGCGCCTCGATAGCCAGTTCCGGTCGGCCTTCATGCCAGAATCAACCCGTGCTACCCGCGTTCCGGAGATTGTAAGTAAATGCTGATCAACAAAGCGATCTTTCCTGTGGCAGGCCTGGGCACCCGTTTCCTGCCCGCCACCAAGGCGCAGCCCAAGGAAATGATGCCGGTGGTCGACAAGCCGCTGATCCAGTATGCGGTTGAGGAGGCCTATGCCGCGGGTGTGCGCGAAATGATCTTCGTCACCGGCCGCCACAAGCGCCCCATCGAAGATCACTTTGACATGACTTTCGAGCTCGAGGTAGCCCTCGAACAGGCGGGTAAGCAAGAGCTGCTCGACGTGGTCCGCAGCGTCAAGCCCGACGACATGGAGTGCATCTACGTGCGCCAGGCTCAGGCGCTGGGTCTCGGCCATGCGGTTTTGTGCGCACAGCGTCTGATCGGCAACAACCCGTTCGCGGTGTTGCTCGCCGACGACCTGATGGTCGGCGAGCCGCCGGTGCTCAAGCAGATGGTCGAGCAGTTTCGTGAATGGCGCGTGTCGATCCTCGCGGTGCAGGAAGTGCCGGCCGAGCACACCCGGCGCTACGGCATCGTCGCCGGCACCCAGGTCAACGATCGAATGATGGACATCACCCGCATCGTCGAGAAGCCTGCACCCGAGGTGGCGCCATCGCGCCTGGGGGTGGCAGGGCGCTACATCCTGACGCCCGGCGTTTTCCACGAGATCGCCAACCAGCCGCGCGGCGTCGGCGGCGAGATCCAGCTCACCGACGGCATCTCCGGACTGCTGCGCCGCGAGAAGGTGTTCGCCTACCGCTACGAGGGCAAGCGCTACGACTGCGGCAGCAAGGAAGGCTTTCTGCAAGCCAATGTGGAGTTGGCGCTGGCCCACGCCGAACTCGGCCCGGGCTTTCGCGACTACCTCCGAAGCCTGGAGCTTTGAGGCGCGGCTACCTGCGCCGCAGGTAGTGCACGAACTCGTCGTTGTTCGCCGCTTGCTCGACCAGCTCGTTGCCGGTCTGCCGCGCGAAGGCCTGGAAGTCGCGCATCGAACCGGGGTCGGTCGCCACGACCTTCAGCACCTCGCCGCTTTTCATGTCGGCCAGTGCTTTCTTGGCCTTCAGGATCGGCAGCGGGCAGTTCAGTCCGCGGGTGTCGAGTTCTTTCTGGGCGTCCATGCGGAGCATTCTAGGGCCGCACCGGCCATTCGAGCCACTGCGGCGTGTGGCCGCGGCTCACGAGCCAATCGGCAAGGGCGTAGCCCGTACCTGCAGGCCAGCAACGTATCGTCTCGGGCGTGAACAGCTTGTACTCGAGCAGTTCGGGCGATAGCGTGATCTCGCCGCGTGCCAGCGCGTGGTAGGCGATGATGACCTGGTTCATGCGCTGGAAGTCGTAGACGCCGATCAGGCTCAGCGCGTCGACCTGCAGCGCCGTCTCTTCGGCCACCTCGCGCGCAATGCCTTGCTGCGGCGTCTCGCCGGCCTCCATGAAGCCGGTGATGAGGCCGAACATCTTGCCCGACCAGGCCGCATTGCGCGCGAGCAGAACCCGACCCTCGCGGTCGGCGAGCTCGATCACCGCAGCGAGCACCGGCGTGGGATTGTTCCAGTGCGTCCAGCCGCAGGCCGGGCAGCGCAGCCGTGTCTTCGCGCCGCCGTCTTCTTCCATCGCCAGCGGCTGCAGCGGCGTCGCGCAGCTCGGGCAGAACCTGAACCCTGCCTGCGTCATGCGGGAAACACGCCGGTCGACAGGTAGCGGTCACCGCGGTCGCAGACGATGAAGACGATCGTCGCGTTCTCCACCCGCTGGGCGAGCTGCAGCGCGACCCAGCAGGCACCGCCCGATGAGATGCCGGCGAACAGGCCCTCCTCGCGCGCGAGCCGGCGCGCCATCTCCTCGGCATCGCTCTGGCTCACGTAGACCATCTCGTCGATCCAGGTCGGGTCGTAGATCTTCGGCAGATACGCTTCGGGCCATTTGCGAATGCCCGGGATGCGCGAGCCTTCGCTCGGCTGCGCGCCGACCACGCGCACCGACTTGCTCTTTTCCTTGAGGAAACGCGACACGCCGGTGATCGTGCCGGTGGTGCCCATCGCGCTGACGAAATGCGTGACCTTGCCGTGGGTGTCGCGCCAGATCTCGGGGCCGGTGGTCTCGTAGTGGATGCGCGGGTTGTCGGCGTTGGCGAACTGGTCGAGCACCCGGCCCTTGCCATCGCGCTGCATCTGCTCCGCGAGGTCGCGCGCGTACTCCATGCCGCCGGAACGCGGCGTGAGGATCAGCTCGGCGCCGAAGGCCTTCATCGTCTGCGCGCGCTCCACGCTCAGGTCCTCCGGCATGATCAGCAACATGCGATAGCCGCGCATCGCCGCGGCCATCGCGAGCGCGATGCCGGTGTTGCCCGAGGTCGCTTCGATCAGCGTGTCGCCGGGCTTGATTTCGCCGCGCTCCTCGGCGTAGCGGATCATGCTGATCGCGGGCCGGTCTTTCACCGAACCGGCCGGGTTGTTGCCTTCGAGCTTGGCAAGAATGATGTTGCCGCGCTGCTCGTTGTCGAGGCCCGGAACGCGCGCCAGGCGCACCAGCGGCGTGTTGCCGATCGCGTCTTCGACGCTCTGATAAGTGATCTTGCGTGTGGCCATGGCTGGATTGTCGCCGAGGCGCGAAAAGGCCTCGCAGCGCGTGCCATAATCCGGCTCCTTCAAGCGCGTACCCCACGCCCTTCCACTGGCCGGAGTGGCGAAATCGGTAGACGCAGCAGACTCAAAATCTGCCGGTGGCAACACCGTGCCGGTTCGATTCCGGCCTCCGGCACCAGCGAGCATTCGCTCACCTGCTGCGCAGTCCGATCTGCGCACTGCGGTGCTCGCCGTACGGGAGTACGGCTCCGCTCCTCGTACGCACCTCGGACTGCTCGCGACGGTGATCGAACGCTCGCTGGCGCGTGACTGGCGCTCGCGCCGGTCTCCCGCTGACAGCGAAACGGGTACGCTTCGCTTCCCGCCAGTCCGGTACGATCGCGCGCATGCCTCCGCTGCCTCCCATCACCAAAGCCCTGCTGCTGATCAACGTCGGCGCGTTCTTTCTCGATCAGCTCTTCGGCGGGCAGTTGACGCGGTGGTTGGCGCTGTGGCCGATCGGTCCGGGTTTCCTGCCCTTCCAAGTCGTGACCTACGCGTTCCTGCACGGCAACCTCGCGCACTTGTTCTTCAACATGCTCGGCCTGTGGATGTTCGGCGCCGAGCTGGAGCGGGTGTGGGGTGAGCAGCGCTTCATGCGCTTCTATGCAGCGAGTGTGCTGAGTGCGGCCGCCGCGCAATTGCTCGTGACCTGGCTGGCGGGTTCGTTCTATCCGACGGTCGGCGCCTCGGGCGGCCTGTTCGGTCTGCTGCTCGCGTTCGGGATGATGTTCCCGAACCGCATCATCATGCCGCTGTTCCCGCCGATACCGATGAAGGCGAAGACCTTCGTCACGGTCTACGGAGCGCTCGAACTCGTGCTCGGCGTGACGGGCACGCAGGAAGGCGTCGCCCACTTCGCTCACCTGGGCGGGATGCTCGGCGGCTACCTGATGATCCGCTACTGGCGCGGGCAGCCGCCGTTCAGACGCCGCCGCTGACATCCCTTGCGAAGGGGTTGAATGCCCCTGAGCGTGGCAGGGCAGCGCAGAAGTTTCATGCTGGAGCTTCGCGCTGGGGGTGGTCATTCATCATGAAGCTGGCGTCGGGCAGCGGTTGCGGCATCCGGGTGGGTCTCGGCTTGCTGCTGGCGCTGTGCCAGTTGTTCGCCGCGGCCGCCGACCCCGCATCCGAAGTACAAGCCAAGGCGCAGGCGCTTGCGCGTGCGCGGGCCGCGGTCGTCGGCGTACGCGCCACCGCGGTCGAGGACGCCCGGTCGATCGAAAGCCTGGGGCGCGAGCGTCAAGGCTCGGGCGTCGTCATCGGCGCCGATGGGCTGGTGCTGACGATCGGCTACCTGATCCTCGAAGCCGACCATGTGGAGCTCGTGCTCGGGGCCGAGCGCGTGGTCCCGGCACGCGTCGTCGCCTACGACCTCGCGTCGGGCTTCGGGCTGCTGCAGGGTCTGGTGCCGGTGCGTGTGGCGCCGGTGCGGATGGGCGAGTCGTCCGCGGTTGCGCTGCAGCAGCCACTGATGATCGCCAGCGGCGGCGGCGACGTCGGCGCGCTGAGCCTGGCGCGACTCGTGTCGCGGCGCGCATTCTCGGGCTACTGGGAGTACCACATCGACGGCGCCTTGTTCACCGCACCGGCGCGCATCGACCACAGCGGCGCGGCACTGTTCAATGCCGACGGCGAGTTGCTGGGCATCGGTTCGCTGGTGGTGATGGATGCGCTCGGGCCCGACCAGCCGCGCCTGCCGGGCAACATGTTCGTGCCGATCGACCTGCTGAAATCGATTCTTCCCGAATTGCGCCAGCGCGGTGCCTCACGCGGCAGCACGCGCGCATGGCTGGGATTGAATTGCGTCGAGGTCGACGGCATGGTGCGCATCGTTCGTACCAGCCCCGACAGCCCCGCCGAGCAAGCCGGGCTGTTGCCTGGCGACCGCATCCTGCGCATCGATGGCGTCGAGGTGAACGGTCTCGAAGGGCTGTACAAGACGCTGTGGGGCGGCGCTCAGCCCGAGCGCGCGGTCATCCTGCTGGTTCAGCGCGGCGGCGAGCAGCACACCGTCACGCTGCAGTCGCGGGATCGCATGAAGCTGTTGCGGCGGGCCAAAGGAATTTGATCGCCACTCAGGCAAGCAATCCATCGACGACCGTGGGGTAACGCAGCTTGAGCCGCAGCTCCTTCTTCAGTCGGACGTTCGCGAGGCGCCGCGACTCGTTCATGAAGCTCAGCTGCAGTGCCGACAACTGCTCGCGCGCCTGCTCGCGCGTGATGCGC
>DASXQQ010000227.1:0-8704 GCA_036507085.1 Piscinibacter sp.
GAGCCCCAGGTTGTTGGTCATCAGCGCGAGCAGCATCGTGAAGCTGAACAGCTGGTACATGCTGTGGTACAGGCGCAGGCGCGGCGGCGTCATCTTGCCGTGGTCGCGCTCGATGCGCATGTAGGGGCGCGAGAACAGCGCGGTGGTGAAGCCGACGAAGGCGGTCAGCGCGACCAGGAAGACATTGAGCGGGTCGATGAAGAACGCGCGCTCCCAGACGAACATCGGGCCGCCGGCGACAACCTGCACCGTCAGCACGCAGGCGGCGACGAAGGTGCCCAGGCTGAACGCGACATTGAGCTCCATCGCCGCATTGCGGTGGCCCACCAGTGCCAGCAGCAGGCTGCCCGCGAGCGGGATTCCGAGGACGAAGAGCAAGGTCTCCACGGTCACTCTTCCTTCAGTTTCTCGAGGTGGCGGATGTCGAGGCTGTCGAACTTCTCGCGGATTTGGAACATGAACACGCCGAGGATCAGCACGCCGATCAGCACGTCGAGCGCGATGCCGAGCTCGACCACCATCGGCATGCCGTAGGTGGCCGAGGTGGCGGCGAAGAACAGGCCGTTCTCCATCGACAGGAAGCCGATCACCTGCGGCACCGCCTTGGCCCGCGTGATCATCATCAGGAACGACAGCAGCACGCAGGCGAGCGCGATGCCGAGTGACCCGCGCGCGACCGAGGTCGACAGCTGGGCGATCGGCAGCGCCAGGTTGAACGCGAAGATGACGAGCAGGATGCCGATCAGCATCGTCGTCGGGATGTTGATCAGCGTCTCGATGTCCCAGCGCACGTTGAGGCGGTCGATGACCCGGTGCAGCAGCACCGGGATCAGCACCACCTTCAGCACGAAGGTGAGGCCGGCCGAGACGTAGAGGTGCGGCTGCTGGGTGACGTGGCCGACCACGGCGGTGGCGATCACGAGCGTCGCGCCCTGCAGGGTGAACAAGTGGATCAACGAGAGGATGCGCCGCTGCGAGATCATCGCGAAGGCGAGCAGCAGCAGCACCGCGCCGAGCAGGTTGATGAGTTGGGCGAAGAGGGGGCTCATTTCAGTTGCGCCACCTTGCTTCGCGCCATCCCGCGACGCATGGGGCGACGGTCAGTTGGCGGCCCATTGCGGACGTTCCTTTTCGCTCGCTCGATGACTGGTTCATGCCTGCGTGCCGGGTCCCGCCCCGGCGGGCGGGTAACTTTGGTGTCCGCATAACTTCGCTGCGCGAAGTGAGCGGCCCCCCGCTTCGCGAACATTTGCGGGCCCAAATGAAAGTCACCAAAGCAAAGGGCCCGAATGCAACACCGATGTGGCCGTCTCGCTTCGGCCAGTCGGTCCAGCGGGACACTTGCTACGCCGTGCTCCATCGAACCGGCGGCTCGCTCGACGATTCGGCTCGCTTCGCCTCGCCTCGATGGGGCGGGGCGTATCGCGAAGCCTCCAGAGTGCAGGCATGGCGGTGCCAAGCCGCCGAAGCGCTTGGGCCAAATCGGTGCTGTATTGAGGCCGTTTGCTTTGGTGACTTTCATTTGGGCCAGCAAATGAAAGTTACCCGGCCGCCGGGCCGGGACCCGGCTTGCAGGCATGAGCCAGTCATCCAGCGAATGGGGGTGGTTCATCTCAAACATGGAGCAGCAGGTGTTCACGTTCCCACGGCGAGATCACCTTCATGAATTCGTCGTGCTCGATTTCCTTCACCTCGGAGTAGACGGTGATGAACTCCTTGCCCAGCACGTCGTGCAGGGCGCGCTCCTCGGCCAGCCAGCCCAGCGCCTCGCTGAGCGAGCGCGGCAACTGGTATTCGGCGAGGTAGGCGTCGCCGGTGCACTCGGTCGTCGGCTCGATGCGGTTCTTGATCCCGAGGTAGCCGCTCGCGAGCGTGGCGGCGAGCGCCACGTACGGGTTCGCATCGGCGCCGATGACGCGGTTCTCGATGCGCCGCGCGCTCGGCGTGGCCACCGGCGAGCGGATGCCCACGGTGCGGTTGTCGCTGCCCCACTGGATGTTGATCGGCGCCGCGGTCGAGCGCGCCAGCCGCCGGTACGAATTGACGTAGGGCGCGTACAAGGCCATCGCCGCCGGCGTGTACTTCTGCAGCCCGCCGATGTACCAGAAGAACTCCTTCGACGGCGAGCCGTCTTCGTTGCTGAAGATGTTCTGGCGCGTCAGCTTGTTGAGCACGCTCTGGTGCACATGCATTGCGCTGCCCGGCTCGTTGGCCATCGGCTTGGCCATGAAGGTGGCATACATCTCGTGGCGCAGCGCCGCCTCGCGGATCGTGCGTTTGAAGAAGAACACCTCGTCGGCGAGGCCCAGCGGATGGGCGTGGAAGAAATTGATCTCCATCTGCCCGGCGCCCACCTCGTGGATCAGCGTGTCGACGTTGAGCTCCATCTTCTCGCAGTAGTCGTAGATGTCCTCGAACAGCGGGTCGAACTCGTTGACCGCGTCGATCGAGTAGGCCTGGCGCGAGGTTTCCGCGCGGCCGCTGCGGCCGCGCGGCGGGCGCAGCGGCGTGTTCGGATCGGAGTTGCGCTCGATCAGGTAGAACTCGAGCTCGGGCGCGACGACCGGGTCCCAGCCTTCGGCCTCGTACAGCTCGCACACCCGCCGCAGCACCGAGCGCGGCGCGTAGGGAATCATCTTGCCGTTGCGGTCGAAGCAGTCGTGGATGACCTGCGCGGTCGGGTCCACCGCCCACGGCACGATGCGCACCGTCGACGGGTCGGGCCGCAGGTGCATGTCGCGGTCGGTCGAGTGGATCACGTCGTAGTACGGTCCTTCGAGCGGGAACTCGCCGGTCACCCCGATCGCGACGATCGCCTCGGGCAGCCGCATCCCGCGGTCTTCGGTGAATTTTTCGCGCGGAAGAATCTTGCCGCGCGCCACGCCGGTGAGGTCGGGCACCAGGCATTCGATCTCGGTCACGCGGCGTTCGTTGAGCCATTGCTCCAGTTCGCTGAATGTGAAGTTTTCTCGAGCCACCATAAGTCACCTGTGAATCTCGGCGCTTGCCGTGAGCACTGCGCAGTGCGGGTCCAGACAATCGGGTGCAGCGGCGCGGACCGCTATCGGTCGGGCGCGCGTTCTTGCCCCGCATCCCGGTGACGGTCGCGGAACGCCTGGCACGCTGCCCCGAAGGCCTTGAACAAGCGCACCGACACCGGGTTGGTGGCGGCCTGCCATTCCGGGTGCCATTGCACGCACAGGTTGAAGCCCGGTGCCGACGGCATCGAGAAGCTCTCGATCAATCCGTCGGGCGCGCGCGCCTCGATGCGCAAGCCCTCGGCAAGCCGGTTCACACCCTGGCCATGGACCGAGTTCACCTCGATCGGTGCCGCGCTGATGATGGCTTCGAGCACGCCACCGGGCATCACCTCGACGGTGTGGGCAAAGCCGTAGGTCACCTCGGCCGGTGCGTCCTTGGCGCCGCGGTGGTCGTGGTGCCGTTCCACTTCGTGCACGGCCTGGTGCAGGCTGCCGCCGAGCGCGACATTGGTCTCCTGGAATCCGCGGCAGATCGCGAACAGCGGCACGCCGCGATGCAACACCCGCGGGATCAGCGGCAGCGTCCAGTTGTCGCGCTCGACGTCCAGCGGCAGCTCGGTGTCGCGCACCGGCTCGCCGAAGCGGCTCGGGTGCACGTTCGACGGCGAACCGGTGAGCAGCACGCCGTCGGCCAGCGCCAGCATGTCGTCGATCTCGTCGTCGGCGATCGACGGCACGACCAGCGGCACGCAGCCGGCGAGGCGGATCGCGTCGATGTACTTGCGCCCGACGATGTGGAACGGATGCTGGCCGATCATGCGGTTGCATGCCGGCACCATGACGACGGGTTTGCGCTTCATTTCGACCAGTGTGCCCATGCGGCAAGCGCTGTCAACGCGATCACAGGATGTCCTTCAGCCGGTAGTACGCCATGCCCGCGACGAGGGCGGGCATCCGCAGCAGGCGGCCACCGGGAAACGGTCGGTGACGGATGCGTGCGAAGGTGTCGAAGCGGCTCGCATTGCCGTCGATCGCCTCGGCCACCAGCTTGCCGGCCAGGCCGCTGAGCGCCAGGCCGTGACCCGAAAATCCTTGCAGGTAATAGACCTGCGACAGCTGCTTGGCGCGGTGCGAGTCGTGCGTCACGTCGGACAGCCGGCCGAAGTCGGGTGCGCGGTTCATCGAGATGTCGATGAAGCCGCCCCAGGCGTGTTCGACCTCGATGTCCTTCAGCTGCGGGAAGGTCAGGGCCATGCGCCGCCGCATGCCGTCGGCCAGGTTCGCGGGGGTGGCGGTGCTGTAGCTGACGCGCCCGCCGAAAAGCAGCCGGTGCTCGGGCGTCGGGCGGAAGTAGTCGAGCACGAAGTTGCTGTCGCACGCTGCCGACAGCGACGGGAGCACCATTCGCATCAGCGTCGGGCCGAGCGGTTCAGTCGCGACGAGGTAGGTGCCGACCGGCATGACGCGCGCCCCGAGCGCCGGCACCACGTCTTGCAAATAGACGTTCCCGGCGAGCAGCGCATGCGGCGCACGCACTTCACCGGCGGCGGTGCACAGGCGCAGCGGGCTGCCGGGCACGAGGCGCGTCAGCGCCGAGTGTTCGAACAGGCGCACGCCGAGCGCGGCCGCGGCGCGCACGAGGCCCAGCGTGTACTTCAACGGGTTCAGGTGTCCGGAACGCGGGTCGTGCAGGCCGCTGTGAAAGCGCGGGCTCGCGATCCAGGCGGGCAGCTCGCCCGGCTCGATCGGGTGCGTTTCATGGCCGTAGTCGCGCGCCATGCGCGCCTGCCACTGGCGCAGCTCGTGTCCCTTGCGGGCGTTCACCGCGAGCAGCAGGAAGCCCGAGCGCCAATCGCAGTCGATCTCGAAGCGGCGGCGGCGTGCCTCGATGAGGTCGATCGCCTCCAGCGTCATCGCCCAGATGCGCCGCGCCTCGTCGAGGCCGAGCTGCCTTTCGACGGTGAACTGATCGCAAGCCAGCCCGGCGATCGCCTGCCCGCCATTGCGCCCCGATGCCCCCCAGCCGAGCTGCCGCGCCTCCAGCAGCACGACCTGGTAGCCGCGCTCGGCCAGCTCGATCGCCGCCGACAGTCCAGAAATCCCGCCGCCGGCGATGGCGACGTCGCATTCGACGCTGCCCTCCAGGCTCGCAAAGGCCTTCGTACGCTGCACCGTGGTGGCGTAGTAGGAGTCTTGTGCGAGCTCGCGATCGGCGCTCAGGAAGCTCATGGCGTATTCGCTAGGCAGGCCCTCGGTGCATCCGGTTCTTGTCGCCTCAACCAGCGCGCTTGATCGCGTCGGCGAGCGTGCCCACCATCTGGTCGATGTGCTGGTTCTCGATGATCAGCGGCGGCGACAGGGCAATGGTGTCGCCGGTGGTGCGCACGAGCAAGCCCTTTTCCCAACAGTCGAGGAACACCGAGAAGGCGCGCTTGCCGGGCTCCCCGCCGATCGGTGCGAGCTCGATGCCGCCGACCAGGCCGATGTTGCGAACGTCGATCACGTTGGGCAGGCCCTCGAGCGAATGCACCGCGCTCTCGAAGGCGCCGCCCATCTTCGCGGCGCGCGTGAGCAGGCCGTCGTCGGCGTAGGTGTCGAGCGTGCCGAGCGCCGCGGCGCAGGCGAGCGGATGGGCCGAATAGGTGTAGCCGTGATAGAACTCGATCAGGTGCTCCGGCCCGTTCATGAAGGCGTCGTGGATGCTTTGCTTGGCGAACACCGCGCCCATCGGCACGGCGCCGTTGGTGAGGCCCTTGGCGACCGTCATCAGGTCGGGCGTGACGCCGAAGTGCGTCGCGGCGAACGGCGCGCCGACGCGGCCGAAGCCGGTGATGACCTCGTCGAAGATCAGCAGGATGCCGTGCTTGTCGCAGATCTCGCGCAGCCGCTGCAGGTAGCCTTTCGGCGGCAGCAGCACGCCGGTCGATCCGGCCACCGGCTCGACGATCACCGCCGCGATCGTCGACGCATCGTGCAGGGCGACGACGCGCTCCAGGTCGTCGGCGAACTCCACGCCGTACTCCGGCTGGCCCTTGGAGAACGCGTTGCGCGCCAGGTCGTGGGTGTGGCGGATGTGGTCCACGCCGGCGAGCAGCGGACCGAACATCTTGCGGTTGGCGACCATGCCGCCGACCGAGACGCCGCCGAAGTTCACGCCGTGGTAGCCGCGCTCGCGCCCGATCAGCCGGGTGCGTGCGCCGTCGCCGCGCACGCGGTGGTAGGCGATGGCCATCTTCAGCGCGGTATCGACCGCCTCCGACCCGGAGTTCGTGTAGAAGACCCGGTTCAGCCCCGAAGGCGCGATCTGCACCAGCCGTTCGGCCAGCTCGAACGCCTTCGGGTGGCCCATCTGGAAGGGCGGAGCGAAATCCATCTCGCTCGCCTGCGCGCGAATCGCCTCGACGATCTTCGGCCGCGCATGGCCGGCGTTGACACACCAGAGGCCCGCGATGCCGTCGAGAATCTGCCGCCCCTCGGGCGTCCAGAAATGCATGCCTTGCGCCCGCGCGAGCATGCGCGGCGCTTTCTTGAATTGCCGGTTGGCGGTGAAAGGCATCCAGTAAGCGGCGAGTTCCGTGTTCATCCGTGCTCCTTGGCCGCAGGGTCGCGCGGCAATCGTTCAGTCTAGTGCGCGGCAGACGAAATAGGCGTGCGCAAGGTCATGGGCTCGACCGGGGCAAGGCGCCATATCATGCGAGCCGCCGACAACGCCATCGCGATGAAACCCGTCCTCATCCTTCAACACCTGACGCAGGACGGGCCGGCCTACCTCGGCCACTGGCTGCATGATCGGTCGGTCCCCTTCGAGGTCTTCAACACGCAGGCGGGCGAGGCCTTTCCTGCGCAGGTCGGCGGGTACTCGGCACTTGCGGTGCTTGGCGGCGAGATGAGCGCGAACGATCCTCTCCCGGCGCTGCGCGAGGCCGAGCGGCTGATCCTGCAAGCGTTGGACAGCGGTGTGCCGGTCCTCGGCCACTGCCTCGGTGGCCAGCTGATGGCCCGGGCGCTGGGCGCGCGCGTGGTCGATTCACCGCGGCCGGAGATCGGCTGGCAGCGCCTGCGCATTCGTTCCGGCGCCGAGGCGAGAACCTGGTTCGGCGAGCGCGAGGAAGCCTGGGTGTTTCAGTGGCATTACGAGGCCTTCGAGCTGCCGGCCGGCGCGATCGAGCTCGCTCACAGCGAGGCGTGCCCGCACCAGTCATTCGCCATCGGTCCGCACCTGGCGATTCAGTTCCATGTGGAGCTCGACGAGGCCAAGCTTCACGCCTGGGCCGGTGCCGACGACCGGCGCTTCAAGGCCGTTCTCGGCGAGCCCAGCGTGCAAAGCGGCACCGAGATGCTGCGCGACGCGCAACATCACTTGTCCGGGCAGCAGGCGCTCGCCGCTCATATCTACAGCCGCTGGCTGAGCAGCGCCTGCGCGTAACCGGATCGTTTCACGATCAGGAATCTGCATTTCACAATGCGGTGAATGGCGATGCTGCGCTGCGCCAAAGTTTTCCATCACGGTGAATGTGATGCCGCATCATGAAATCAACTTCTTAAGTTATTGATTTAACATGATTTTATTTTTACTCTTATATAAGACATAAGTCTTCCGAATCGCAGCGAGCCTTTGTATTCTTGAGACCAGAGATTTCGGTCTTTCCCTTGTCTTCTCACCTCTGGAGGTCCTCATGACGAACCCGACTCGCGAACAACAGATCGCTGCCCTCGAAAAAGACTGGGCCGAGAACCCGCGCTGGAAAGGCATCAAGCGCGGCTACAGCGCCGCCGACGTGGTCCGCCTGCGCGGCTCGCTGCAGATCGAGCACACGCTCGCCAAGCGGGGCGCCGAGAAGCTGTGGAACCTGGTCAACACCGAGCCGTTCATCAACGCGCTGGGCGCGCTCACCGGCAACCAGGCGATGCAGCAGGTCAAGGCCGGCCTGAAGGCGATCTACCTGTCCGGCTGGCAAGTCGCCGGCGACGCCAACAGCAACGGCGAGATGTACCCGGACCAGTCGCTGTACTCGGTGGACTCGGTGCCCAAGGTCGTCAAGAAGATCAACAACACCTTCCAGCGCGCCGACCAGATCCAGTGGTCCGAAGGCAAGAACGACATCGACTACTTCGCGCCGATCGTCGCTGACGCCGAAGCCGGTTTCGGCGGCGTGCTCAACGCCTTCGAACTGATGAAGTCCATGATCGACGCCGGAGCCGCTGGCGTCCACTTCGAAGACCAGCTCGCCGCTGCCAAGAAATGCGGCCACATGGGCGGCAAGGTGCTCGTGCCGACCCGCGAAGCAGTCGCCAAGCTGTCCGCAGCGCGCCTCGCCGCCGACGTGATGGGTACGCCGACCGTGCTGCTGGCGCGTACCGACGCCGAAGCCGGCGACCTCGTCACCAGCGACGTCGACGACAACGACAAGCCCTTCTGCACCGGCGAGCGCACGGTGGAAGGCTTCTTCCGCACCCGCAACGGCCTCGAGCAGGCGATCAGTCGCGGCCTCGCCTACGCCGAATACGCCGACATGATCTGGTGCGAAACCGGCAAGCCCGACCTCGCGTTCGCCAAGGCTTTCGCCGACGCGATCCACAAGAAGTTCCCGGGCAAGCTGCTGGCCTACAACTGCTCGCCGTCGTTCAACTGGAAGAAGAACCTCGACGACGCGACGATCGCCAAGTTCCAGCGCGAGCTGGGCGCGATGGGCTACAAGTTCCAGTTCATCACGCTGGCCGGC
>DASXQQ010000228.1:0-2597 GCA_036507085.1 Piscinibacter sp.
AGCCGGTAGACCCACATCGCGCCGGTCGGGCAGCCCCAGACGCGCGCCGGCATGTAGCCGATCTTCGCGTCGTCGGCCATCACGATCAGGTCGCAGCACAACGCGATGTCGCTGCCGCCGGCCACCGCGTAGCCGTGGACCTTGCAGATCGTCGGCTTGTTCGAGCGCCACAGGCTCATGAAGTCGTCGGTGTTGCGCTTCATGAAGCGGTAGTCGCGCATCGGGTCCCAGGGCATCGGCTGCGTATAGCGGTTGGTCGCGTCGCCCTCGGCGTACTGCTTCAGGTCGTAGCCGCTGCAGAACGCCGCACCGGCGCCTTGCACGACGATCACATGCACGCCGTCGTCGGCGTTGGCCGCATCGACCGCGGCGCGGATCTCGCCGGGCATTGCGTCGTTGATCGCGTTCAACCGCTCGGGCCGGTTCAGCGTGATCGTCGCGATGCGATCGGTCAGCGCCAGCGTGAGGGTCGTGAATGTCGGCGTGGGGTTCATGCGGCGGCCTCGAAGGACATCAACAATTGCTGGGTCGCGACCTGCTGGCCGATCTCGACCGCGACGCTGGCGAGCCTGCCGCTGCGCGGCGCGGCGATCGCGTGCTCGAGCTTCATCGACTCGATGACGATCAGCGTCGCGCCGGCGCTGACATCCTGCTGGGCAGCGGCGTGCAGCGCGACGACGCGGCCGTTGAACGGTGCGCGCAGTTCGATGGCGTGTTGTGCCGCGCTGCCGTTCGAGGCGGGCCGCCACGATTCATCGGCAACGAAGCGGTCGGTGCCGTCGATTTGCAAATGCCATTCGTCGGTGTCGACGGCGGCGATGTGCAGCGTGTGATCGACACCGCCTTGCGCCAGACGCGCGTGTCCCGCAAGGACGCGGACCTCCTCGGCGGCGGCGCCGTCCGCCGTCACGCGAAGCCGGTCGGCAGGCTGCTCGCACAACCGGGCCTCGATGACGCGACCGCGCAGGCGCAGGCGCATCGGCCGCTCGAAGGGGGGTGCGAGGGCGAGGCGATGCCGCGGCCCGGCCATCGCCACCCACAGCGCCGCGACGACCAGCGCCGGATCGCGCGTCTCGCGTTCGCGCAGCGCCGCACGAATCGCCTCGCCGTGGTCGGCGAGGAAGGCGATCCCGGCCTCGCCTCGGCGAAATCGCGGGTCGCGCAGGCATTCGATCAACAGGCCGCGATTGGTCGGCAGACCCAGCACGACCAGTCGCTCCAGCGCGCCCGCGAGCCGCGCGATCGCCTGGTCGCGCGTCGGCGCATGTGCGATCAGCTTGCCGAGCATCGAGTCGTAGTGGGGCGTGACGGACATGCCTTCGTGCAGCGCATGGTCGAAGCGAACGCCGTCGGGCGCGACGAAGCGCCGGATCACGCCGGTGTGCGGCGCGAAGGCCTCATCCTCGGCGCACAGCCGGACCTCGATCGCATGGCCCGAGGCGACGACCTCGCGCTGCGTGGCCGGCAGCGGCTCGCCGCGCGCGACGCGCAGTTGCCACTCGACGAGATCGAAGCCGGTGACGGCCTCGGTCACCGGGTGCTCGACCTGCAGCCGCGTGTTCATCTCCATCAGGAAGAATTGGGGTTCCCGATCGGCCTGAGCTTGTCGAAGGGCGCCCTCGAGCAGGAACTCGACGGTCCCCGCGCCGACGTAGCCCGCTGCCTGGGCGAGGCGGATCGCCGATTCGCCCAGGCGCTGGCGCAGCGCGGCGTCGACGGCCGGACTCGGCGACTCCTCGATGAGCTTCTGGTGCCGCCTCTGCACCGAGCAGTCGCGCTCGCCGAGGTGGATGCAGTGACCGTGCGCGTCGGCGAAGACCTGCACCTCCACATGTCGCGGCGAGCGCAGCGCGCGCTCGAGCAGCAGCTCGCCGTCGCCGAAGGCCGACGCGGCTTCGGACCGGGCACTGGCCAGCGCTGCGGCGAGTTCGTCGGCGTGCTGCACGAGGCGCATGCCGCGGCCACCGCCGCCGGCCGCGGCCTTCACCATCAGCGGGACGCCGATTCGCGCGGCCTCGCTCGCGAAGCGCGCGTCGGACTGGTCGGCGCCGGCGTAGCCCGGCAGGCAGGGCACGCCGAGCTCCATCGCCAGCCGCTTGACCCCCGACTTGTTGCCGAGCGCGCGGATCGCCGCCGGCGGTGGGCCCACCCAGATCAATCCCGCATCGATGACCGCCTGGGCGAAATCGGGGCTCTCGCTGAGGAAGCCGTAGCCCGGATGCAGCGCATCGGCGCCGCTGGCGCGCGCCGCGGCGATCAGGGCCTCGATGCGCAGATACGACTGCGCGGCGGTGTCGCCGCCGAGCGCAACCGCTTGCGTCGCCTCGGCCACATGCAGCGCGGCCGCGTCGACGTCGGAGTGCACCGCCACCGTCGCGATGCCCATCGCATGCGCGGTACGGATGATGCGGCGCGCGATCTCGCCGCGGTTGGCGATCAGCAGCCGCTTCATCGCGCCGGCGGCCGCTTCGCGATGCCCATGGTCTTCGCGATGATGCCCATCATCACCTCGTCGGCGCCGCCGCCGATCGACGCGAGCCGGCCGTCGCGGAACATGCGCGAGACCTTGTTCTCCAGCGTGTAGCCCATGCCGCCCC
>DASXQQ010000229.1:0-1523 GCA_036507085.1 Piscinibacter sp.
GCGTGCATAGATGCCACCGAGACTCCAGCCGACCAGGCTCACCGGCCGCTGATGTTGCTGGAAGATCGCGTCGAGCTGCTCGTGGCAGCGCTCGAGCACGCCGCTGCGCGGGCCGAAGTTGAAGCCCTGGTCCCAGGGATAGGGCACATAGCCGCGGTCCACGAGAAAGCGGCGCAGCGGCACGGTCGTGAAGTCGTGCGCGCCGAGCCCGGGAAAGACCAGCACCGGGTGCCCGTCACCGGCCGGCAGCCGGTGCAACCACGGTATCGCCGCCAGGGTCGCGGCCAGTTCCCACGGAGCCCGGCCCTCGAGCATCATGAGCCAGGCGTTCGGTGCCTTGATGTTGTCGTCGTGCGGTGCGCTGGGGGATATCGGCATTCCGTCGGATGTCCTGGGGGGATGGAGGCATGTTAGCGCCGGACTCGCTTGCGCGATGGAGCGCTTGCCCTAGGTGAGCCTGTCGCGCTCGCGACAGGCGCGGCCGGCGCTGCGGCCGTGTGCGGCAAGGCTTTCAATTCGTCGAACGCTTCGCGGACGTGCGCGGCCAGTTCGGCCACGTGCGGCATCGCGTGCGCGCAGGCGATCAGGCCGAAGTCCATCGCTTCGTTGTAGCTTTGCACCGTGATGTTCAGCGCGAGCCCGTGCACGACGATCGAGGTCGGGTAGTTGGCCAGCATCTTCGCGCCCGCCATGTACAGCGGAAAGGCGGGCCCCGGCACGTTCGAGATCGCCACGTTGGCGATCGGCGGAATGCGGTCGGCCACCTTGGTGCGGTTGTAGATCAGGCTCATCGTGCTCATCAGCCAGGGCACGCCCAGCGACGGGAAGTCGGTGGGCATCAGGCTCTTGACGCTGCCGATCGTGGCCTTCATCGCGGTGGTGGCGGCCTTCACATAGAGCAGCCGCTTCATCGGGTCGGCGATGTGCGTGCCCAGGTTGACGACCGTGATCGAGGCCTGGTTGTTCGACGAGGTGTCGCCCGCCGCGCGGGTGGACACCGGCACCGCCGCCACCAGCGACTTGCGCGGCAGCGGGCCGTGCGCGAGGAAGTGGCGGCGCAGCGCGCCGCTGCAGATCATCAGCACCAGGTCGTTCAGGGTCACGTCGTGGGCGCGGCGCAGGGCCTTGAGCTCGGCCATCGGCAGGCTGACGCCGGCGAAGGCGCGCTCGGCGCTGACCGAGGCGTTGAACGGCGTGCGCGGCGCGAGGCCGAGGGTGCCGGCACCGTCGGCGCCGGCCTTGCGCCCGCGCGCCTTGGCGAGCGCCGCGCTGGCCACCCCGCCGGCTCCCTGGCGCGCCGCCTGCGACAGCGCGCCGACGGTCGACGGCAAGGCCTTGACGATGTTGCTGTACTGCTGCAACTGGTTGGCGAACACGCCGCTCAGCAGTTCCGCCATGCCGAGCGGGATGCGCCGGGGTGGACGCTGCTCGACCTGGATGTCGCGCGGTTCGGGGCTCAGGTCGAAGATCGCGCCGGCGAGCGCCACCGCGGCCTGCCCGTCGACCGCCGCATGGTGGACCTG